>NZ_LT629786.1:2176973-2487969 GCF_900105675.1 Pseudomonas synxantha
GGCGTGGCGTTGACCTTGGAAAAGTACGCCGGGTGCAGGGTTTCCACCAGCACGATCACTGAGGCGAGCAGCGTGACCATCAGGCTGCGCCAGGCAATGCGCTTGGCAATCGAGCCCTTGAGAGAAAACAGGATACCCAGGAGGTTGGGCTTTGGACGAACGATCATGGCAGGCTTCTGTGGTGGTGCAGGCCGTCAGGTTAGAAGCTGGCAGGCAGAGCGTCCAATCACTTGGGTCGACCGCCTGATCATTGGTATCGATCAGGGGGAGGGCAGGCGTGGCGTGCCCCTGAATTTGCGACGAGGGAACTTGATTTCGTGGCGGTCTGATTGACTGCACTCGGTAAAAATGTGGGAGGGGGCTTGCCCCAATGGCTATAGGTATCTACACAATTTCTGGTATGGCGCTGTACCTGTGGGAGGGGGCTTGCTCCCGATGGCGGCCTCAGGGCCGACCAGGATGTTGGATCAGACCGAGTACATATCCATTCCTGCGGTAACGGCGGCTATTGGTTCCGCCCTGACGGCGGGTCACTTTTGAAAAGAGCCCAAAAGTAACCAAAAGGCTCTTGCCCCACCACTCGGCACCTCGCCCAGGCTCGGTGTACCCGTAATCCGACATGGATTTGGGGGGCCGCCGCCACGCGCCATCCATGGCGCGGGGCGGCTAAACCGGCATCCCTGCCGGTTTACCCCCCAAATCCCTGTCGAATTCCGGCCAGCGTGGTTTAACGGGGCGCCTAAGATCAAAAGCAGATCAAGATCAAGAGCGGCTCGCTGCGCATCGTGGTTACTGACGGTCGCTACGTCAGATTTGTGTAGATACCCATGCCCCTCCCATATTTGGTTCGCGGCGCACCATGCGAATACTCGGTGGCCGTCAGGCCTTGGCCGCCATCGCCGTCACTTCGACACGCATGCCTTCCACAGCCAGCGCAGCAACGCCCACCGCAGCGCGTACCGGCCATGGTTTGGCGAAAAAGCGCTTGTAGACTTCGTTGAACGCCGCACGGTCGGCCATGTCGGTGAGGTAGATGGTCAGGTGCATGACCCGGTCCATGGAGCTGCCGGCTTTTTCTAGCGCGACTTTCAAGGCTTGCAGGGTGCACTCGCTTTGCAGAGTGACATCGCCCAGTTCCAGGCTGCCGTCGGCGCGGGTTGGCACTTGGGTGGAAACCAGGATGCCGTTGAAGCCGATAACATCGGAAGAAATGGAATCGGCATCCGGGTCGGGGGTGTAGGACAGGTCGTGGTTGGCCATGGGCACCTCTTGTTGGCAGGGACAGAAAGGCGCCATGGTCCGCGAAATTCACCTCAGGGGCAAACCCCAGCTCACGTCCAACGCCTGAACAGCACGCTGGCGTTTACGCCGCCAAAGCCGAAGCCATTGGACAGCGCATATTCAATCGGCATGGGCCGCGCCGCAACGCGCACCATGTCCAGGCCGTCGGCGAGAGCGTCCGGGTTGTCCAGGTTGAGCGTCATTGGCGCGATCTGGTCACGCAGGGCCAGCACGGTGAACACGGCTTCGATACCTCCAGCCGCGCCGAGCAAGTGGCCGGTGGCGGATTTGGTCGAGCTGATGGCCGGCCCGCTGCCGGTACCGAAGACTGTCTTGATCGCTGCCAGTTCGCCTTTGTCACCTACCGGCGTGGAGGTCGCGTGGGCGTTCAAGTACTGCACCTGCGACGCGTCGATGCCTGCCTGGCGCAGCGCCTGGGTCATCGCCCGACGCGCGCCATCTCCATCCTCCGGCCCGGCCGTCATGTGGTATGCGTCTGCACTGGTGCCATACCCCACCAGCTCGGCAATCGGCTGCGCACCGCGGGCCAGGGCATGTTCCAGTTCCTCGATGACCAGAATGCCGGCGCCTTCGCCCATCACGAAACCATCGCGTGCCTGGTCGAACGGCCGTGAAGCACGCTCCGGCGCGTCATTGAACGCGCTGGACAACGCTCGTGCCGCGGCAAAGCCGGCAAGGCTGACCCGATGAATTGCCGCTTCGGCACCGCCGCAGACTGCGACATCGATTTCCCCGGCGCGGATCATGCGCGCTGCGTCACCGATGGCCTGGACGCCGGCCGCACACGCGGTCACCGGCGCGCCCAGGGGGCCTTTCAGGCCGTAGTTGATCGACACGTGCCCGGCGGCCATGTTGCTCAAAAACGACGGGATGGTGAACGGCGACAAACGACGCGGGCCTTTGCTATCGGTGGTGCGCACCGCGTCGGCTATCGCCGGGAAACCACCGACACCGGAAGCGATGATGGTTGCGGTGCGCTCCTGCTCCTCGGGCGTTTTCGGTGCCCAATCGGCTTGCATCAAGGCTTCATCCGCCGCCGCCAGGGCGAACAGGATAAAACGATCCATCTTGCGCTGTTCCTTGGCGGCCAACAGTCGATCTGGGTCAAATCCGGCTTCGGGGTCTTGCTCCATGTTTTGCACCTGGCCGCCGATACTGATCGCCAAATCACCGATCAATGCTTGCGGCAAACGACGGATACCCGACTGTCCGTCCAGCAAGCGTTGCCAAGTGGATTCCACGCTCGACCCCAGTGGCGTCAGCGCGCCCATGCCCGTCACGACGATACGTTTACTCATGATCAATCGACTCCTGTTGCTTGAGGGATACCTAGCGTATGGACGTCACTATCATCATGAAAGTAACATGGCGCCACACAAGTGTGAACTTGCACCCAGGACTTCTTATGCAGCGCAAATCCCTCATCAGTGACGAATGCCCAATCGCCCGCAGCCTTGAGCGGGTAGGGGAGTGGTGGAGCATCTTGATCATGCGTGACGCGTTGCACGGTTTGCGGCGTTTCGATGAGTTCTCGCGCAGCCTGGGTATCGCGCCCAACATGCTGACGCGCCGCCTCAATGGCTTGGTCGAGGCGGGGATGCTGGAGCGCCGCGCCTACAACGAGCGGCCGCCACGCTACGAATATGTGCCGACGGCCAAGGGTGAGGACTTCCGTATGGTGCTGATGTCATTGGTGGCGTGGGGCAACCGGCATTACGCCGAAGAGGGCGCCAGTGTGGAGGTGGTGGAACGCGATACGGGCCGTCCGGTGCAGCCGATGATGGCAACGGCTGAAGGTGCGGTAGTGCCACTGGACCAGTGCCTTGTACAGGCCGGTCCGGCCGCCAGCGCAGGCATGCGCAAGCGGCTGGCCCCTGAGTGATTCAGGCAGTACGCGACAGTAATTACTCTTTAACGTCCATGAACTCTTCTGCCCACGCCACATAGCTTTCGGGCAAGGTGTAGGTGTGGGTCAGTTCCGTTGCACTGAGGTTCGAAGTGCTGTGGGTCAGCTGGCGCTGCGCACGCAGGCTGTCGTAGGTGGCCTTGATAGCGGCGAAGTAGGCGCCATGCCCGGCCACCACGATACGTACGCCCAGGCTGGCCAAGCGCTCGCTGTCGTGCAGTTGTGGGTTGCCATAGGTCACCAGCATCAGCGGCACGGTGAGGTTTTCTGCGATCTGCTCCAGGTGCTCGAAGTCTTTGACCCCGACCATGCAAATGCCATCGGCACCGGCCTTTTCATAGGCCTTGGTGCGTGCAATCACGTCTGGAGTGGGCAGCACACCCGCGTTGGTGCGGGCAATAATCGACAGCTCAGGGTCGACCCGCGCTTCAAGGGCGGCCTTGACCTTGCCGATGCCTTCCTCGACCGAAATCAGATCCGTGGATTTGCGCCCGAATTGCGCAGGCAGCAGGGTGTCTTCAATGGTCAGCGCCGCGACGCCGGCACGTTCCAGCTCTTCGACGGTGCGCATCACATTCAGGGCGTTGCCATAGCCATGATCGGCGTCGGCAATGAACGGCAACTGGGCAACACGGCCAATGCGGGTGGCCTGCTCAACGAACTCACTCAGGGTAATCAACGCAAAATCGGGGGCCGCCAGTACCTGCAGGGAAGCGACTGAGCCGCCCAGGATCCCGACTTCAAAACCCAGGTCAGCCGCGATGCGAGCAGACATGGGGTCGAATACGGAAGCGGTTTCAACGCAGATGGGCGTTGCAAGCAGGTCACGGAAGTTGCGGCGTAGCGCTGAGTGAGAAATCTTGGGCATGTTCTTTCCTGGCTTTGGTCATCGTCAAGTGACGATCAATGTCTATTCGTGGTGGCGTGAGATTACCACGCAGACGCCCGCAGGATTATGACGTTTGAGCATGGCCCGCGTAGCGAGCCCATGACGGGTCGGTTAAAGGGTTGAGGATGGAGAAGCCGGCCAGAAGATCAATTAGATGCAATAGCTGCATTATTAAAGAATTACGTTATGCATTATGGGTATTTTACACCTGATCACTGCAACCTCATCGTATCGACACTGACAACCATTGCCGAGACCGCGCGCGCGGATCGACTTGAAATGCCCTGACCGGGCATCTGGAGACGAACGTGCGTTACCTGACAACACTGGCGGCGGGGTTCACCGCCGCCTTACTGTGCCTGACGGCACAGGCACACACCCTGGTCGTCGGCGACCAGAGTTACAACGCTCAGGCCGTGATGGAAGCGGCGGGGGTGCTGGATGATCTGCCCTACACACTGGATTGGAAGCAATTCACCGCCGGCTCCCCGGTGGCCGAGGCGCTCAACGTCGGCAGCCTGGATATAGGCCTGCTGGGGGATGCGCCGGTATTGTTCCTGGGCGCATTGGGCGCGCCGATCAAGGTGATCGCGGTCAGCCGACAGAACCTCGAGGGCGTGGCGATCCTGGTGAAAAAAGAATCGTCGATCCACAGCCTGGCCGATCTTGCCGGTAAACGCGCGGCGATCTGGAAAGGCTCCTGGAGCCAGCAATTGCTGCTGACCGCGCTGGACAACGCGGGGGTGGCACCAGACACCCTGCAATGGCGCTACCTCAGTGCACTGGATGCGTCCCATGCGCTGGAAGGCGGTTCGGTTGACGTCATCGCCACCTGGGAACCCTACGTCACGCAACAGGAGCGCCAGGGTGCGCGGGTACTGGCGACCGCCGAGGGGTTGATTCCCGCCCAGAGCTTCATTGCCGCCAATGCCGGTGCCGTCGAGGCCAAGCGTGGGCCCATCAGCGATTTTCTCCAGCGCCTGAAAAAAGCCCGTGACTGGGCCCGGCAGAACCCGGCCAACGCCAATGCGTATGCCGACGCCTGGGCCAAGCGCACCCGCGCCGACGCTGACATCGCCCGCGCCTGGTTTGCCCGTGCGCGCACCACCGTCGAGCCATTGACGGCCCAGACGCCTGTGGAAGCGCAAAAGACCGTGGAGTTTTTTGCCAGCCAGGGCCTGGTCAAGTCCTACCCGGCCGCCACCCTGTTCGACCCTTCATTCACGGCGTTCTTGCAGCCTGCCGTGGCCGAAGCCCAGCCCGGGACTCTTCAAGGAACCCCTGCACAATGACTCAAAGACAGCTCAAACTCGGCGCCCTGACCATGGGTTGCGGCGGGCCGGGCCGGCATAACCTGTGGCTTGACCCGCAATTGCCGGCCGATGCCAGCGTCAACGTCGACTGGTACATCGACATTGCGCGCCAGGCCGAGGCGGCGCTGTTCGACCTGATGTTTATCGTCGACAGCCAGTTCATCACCGAAGGTTCGCCGTCCCATTACCTCAATCGCCTGGAACCGCTGACGCTATTATCGGCATTGGCGGTGAGCACCCGGCATATCGGCCTGGTCGGTACGCTGACCACTTCCTACAACTCGCCCTATAACGTCGCCCGGCGCCTGGCGTCCCTGGACCTGATCAGCAAAGGCCGCGCCGGCTGGAACGTGGTGACCAGCGGCGATGCCGGCACTGCGGGCAATTACAGCCGCGACGAACATTATGACTATGCCACGCGCTATGGCCGCGCCGCTGAACATGTACAAGTGGTGCAGGGCTTGTGGAACTCCTATGAGGAGGATGCCTTTGTGCGCAACCGGGCTACCGGCCAGTTTCTTGATCCGAGCAAGCTGCACAGCCTGAATCATCAGGGCGAACATTTCTCCGTGGTCGGGCCGCTGAATATCCAGCGCTCACCCCAGGGCCAGCCGGTGATCTTCCAGGCCGGCGACTCAGAGCCTGGCCGTGACCTGGGCGCCGCCACGGCGGATGTCATTTTCACCCATGCGGCCAGCATCGAGCAGGGCCAGGCGTTTTACCGGGATATCAAGGGCAGGGCGCTGCAACGGGGGCGCGATCCGGAGCAGATATTGATCATGCCCGGGGCAGAAATCTACGTGGGCGATACCGATGCGCACGCCAGGGAAATCGAGCAGCACTACCATCAGCTCGACCATAGTTTTGAACTGGCACTCAAGGAATTCGGACGCAACTTCGGCTGGCATGATTTCAGCCAGTACGACCTGGATGCGCCATTCCCCCAAGAGAGCCTGGAGGCGGCGCGCAGCAGCTTTTTCACTGCGGCCAAGCGCATCGCTGATCACGCCCGGGAAAAAGGCTTTACCCTGCGCCAAGCCGTCGAGTTTGGCCGGCAACTGCGCCCCGGCGCCTTCGTTGGCAGCGCCGTCACGGTCGCAGAGAAAATGGCCGACTGGCTGCAAGCAAGGGCCGTGGATGGGTTCAATATCTATATCGGGCACCCAGGGCAGTTTGATCGATTCACCCGGGAAGTCATTCCGTTGCTGCAGGAGCGCGGTGTCTACCGCACGGCGTATGAAGGCTCGACGTTGCGTGAGAGCCTGGGGTTGTCGATTCCAACCTGTACGCCGGGCCGGGTCCAGGCGCGCTAGGAGTGAATGAAGCTGGTGACGAATTCTGCCTTGATGAGCGTCGGCTCAATGCCATGGATCAAACCGCAGGCCATGGCCTGGTGCGGATCGAAGATGCGCGGCGCAGCGATCAGGTACTTTTCGGTTTCCAGTTGTTCGATGGCATCGTGGGTACGTTCGGCCACGATGCGTGCGTACAGATGCAGGTCGTAGTCCAGACTCATGGTGTACTCCGACATGCGCGAATGGTCTACGGCGCCTTGCAGGTGCCAATGAAACGGATGAAACAGGAATTTGCTATGGGCGCAGGCAGTCCTGCGCTCACCGGCCAGGAAAATAATGTTGCCCATCGACTCCACCGTGCCCAGATTGTGGGTATGCACGGGAATCGGCAGGGCCAGCAGAAAGTTGTACATCGTAAAACCGTAGCTGCACTCACCGCCCATGGTCGCAATATTCAGCACCAGGCAGCTGGCACCCTGCTGTACGGCAACCGTGGCCTTTTCGATGAGTTGGCTACAGGTCGATGCATTGATCGGGCCGGTGAAGTTGATAGCGTGTAGAGGCATGTCGTCCCTCGCAAATGAAACCTGCATTAACCGCATTAACTATCAAGTTAAAGGTTGTTTTGCAGTCTTGCTCAGACTAATTACAATGTGCCGCCTTTATGAGCGGTGGTTATAAGCGCTTTTCGCATAAAGGTAGCGCACGCTCAGTACCAACAGTGATTTCAGCCTGTTTGGCAACCTGCAAGTGTTCATAACATGAGTGCGGGTTCGAACGCACTGCCGTTTTCGGTTCGGTTCGTCCTTCCATAATAGCCTCACGAGATAAGTCGTCAGGCTGCACATCAACTGGCGCTTGCATGTTCAACTCCTTACTGTCGAAAAGAAGGGGCGGCACTGCCGCCCCCACCGTCGCGTCAATTACGACTTGCGGCCGCCGCCATGGCTTTGTTGCCCACCTTTACGGCCGGCTTCCGACGCCTTTTCACGGTCGTTGGCAAAGTTGCCGCCAGATGCCTGGCCACCTTTCCTACCCGCCTCGGAAGCTTTTTGTTGATCGTTGGCGAAGTTTCCAGGGTTTTTATTACTTGTGGTCATGATCGTTCTCCAAAAGTAAGTGTCGTTTCGCTAGTTGCCCATTGATGCAGCGGGCATTTACTTCGAGAAGAGCGACCGCGAAAACGTTTTGAAAATTTTTCGGCGCGGCGATGAATGGTAGTGCAGTGCAAAAAACTTGTACAAGTCAGCGCTAATTCGTGCCGCTTCGTATAACTTTTGCGATCCATTCAAGCGCGCCGAAACTGAGCCCATAGGGTCAACGGCCGCTTCGCTTAGTTGCCTTTATATTGAACCTCTCGCACTCGCCCTTGACCTAACTTGCATCACTGACCTGGAGGTGCAGCATGCAAACCACGTATTTCTGGATAGGCCTGGCAGTCATCCTCGTATTACTCGACCTGTGGATCATCAACAGCGTATGGCGCAGCGACAAAACCTCGGGCACCAAGGCCGGATGGACTGCCCTGGTGGTGGTGTTGCCATTTGTCGGCGCGGTGATATGGAGCGTGGCCGGGCCCCGTGGCGTAACCAAAGGCCCGTCGTCGCCGGAACACAGCAAGGGGTGAAAGCGGTAACGGCGCGCTGATCCGAATATGCGCAAATGAAGCTGAACTAACCCTGGCAGCGTGCCCTCGCAAGACTATGCACGTCGGCAGGGACTTCTATTCTCTGAAATAAAGGAGAAAACAATCCGATGACAATGACAGTAGGCGACTTTCTGGTTGAACGGCTCAGCGAGTGGGGCGTAACGCGTATTTTCGGTTACCCCGGCGACGGTATCAACGGGGTGTTCGGCTCCTTGAATCGGGCCAAGGGCAAAATCGAATTCGTCCAGGCGCGCCATGAGGAAATGGCCGCTTTCATGGCCTCGGCCCATGCCAAGTTCACCGGCGAACTGGGGGTATGCATCGCCACCTCCGGCCCGGGCGCTGCGCATTTACTCACCGGCCTGTATGACGCGCGTATGGACCACATGCCGGTGCTGGCTATTGCTGGGCAGCAGGCCAGGGCCGCACTGGGCAGTCATTACCAGCAGGAACTAGACCTGCTCTCGATGTTCAAGGATGTCGCCGGGGCTTTTGTGCAACAGGCCTCGGTCCCGGCGCAGGTGCGCCATCTAGTGGACCGCGCGGTGCGCACCGCTGTGGGCGAGCGCAGGGTCACCGCGATCATCCTGCCCAACGATCTGCAGGAGCAGCCTTACGAAGCGCCAGCCCGAGCCCATGGCACTGCGCATTCCGGCGTCGGCTACACCAAGCCCAGGGTACTGCCCTATGCCAATGACCTGGAGCGCGCCGCCGAGGTGCTGAACGGCGGCGAAAAGGTCGCCATCCTAGTTGGCGCCGGTGCCTTGGGAGCCACCGATGAAGTCATCGCCATTGCCGAGGCGCTGGGCGCCGGAGCCGCCAAAGCCCTGCTCGGCAAGGCCGTGCTGCCTGACGACTTGCCTTGGGTCACCGGTAGCATTGGCCTGCTCGGCACCGAGCCCAGCTATAAGCTGATGACCGAGTGCGACACCCTGTTGATGATCGGTTCGGGGTTTCCCTATTCCGAATTCCTGCCCAAGGAAGGCCAAGCCCGTGGTGTGCAGATCGACCTGCAACCGGACATGCTGAGCCTGCGCTACCCCATGGAAGTCAACTTGGTAGGTGACGCCAAGGAAACCTTGGCGGCGCTGCTGCCTTTGCTGGAACACAAGAGCCAGCGCAAGTGGCGCAAGCAGGTCGAAGGCTGGCGTGACAGTTGGGAAAAGACCCTGGAAAAACGCGCCTTGGCCAAGGCCAAGCCGATCAACCCGCAGCGCGTCGTGCATGAACTGTCGCCACGCCTGCCGGACCACGCGATCATCACCTGTGACTCCGGCTCCTGCGCCAACTGGTACGCCCGCGACCTGAAGATCCGCCGCGGCATGCAATGCTCGCTGTCCGGCGGCCTGGCGTCCATGGGCGCCGCCGTGCCCTACGCCATCGCGGCCAAATTTGCCCATCCACAACGCACCGTCGTGGCCCTGGTGGGGGATGGCGCGATGCAGATGAACAACCTGGCCGAATTGATCACTGTGGCCAAGTATTGGCGAAAGTGGCAAAGCCCGAAGTGGATCTGCGCCGTGTTCAATAACGAAGACCTCAACCAGGTCACCTGGGAGCAGCGGGTCATGGAAGGCGATCCGAAGTTCGAAGCCTCGCAGAATATTCCCGATGTGCCGTACCACCTGTTCGCCATTTCCCTGGGGCTCAAAGGCATCTTCGTCGAGCATGAAGACGACGTCGCCGCGGCGTGGGAACAGGCGCTGGCATCGGACATCCCGGTGCTGATCGAATTCAAGACCGACCCCAACGTGCCGCCACTGCCGCCGCATATCAAGCTGGAGCAGGCGAAGAAGTTTGCCTCCACATTGCTTCAGGGGGATCCGCAGGAGGCCGGGGTAATCGTGCAAACCGCCAAGCAGGTGCTGGCCAGCGTATTGCCGGGTGGTGCGAAGAAATAGGCGGGCTATGCCAATAATCAACGGCTGCGCGCTGGCGCAGCCGTCGCTGTAAGGACATGGATATGAGAATCCGGCGATGACGCAGATTTTCAGTCGCTCGGCCGACACCTGGTTGCGCGTGGGACTGCTGTTACTCATCGTCGGCCTCTCGGGAGGCTTGCTTGTGGCATTGACCCTGGAGAGCACCGATTACCGCACTGGACGCAACTGGGTGGTTGAACAGCCCTTGCCCTTCAGTCATGCCCACCATGCCGGCGAACTGAAGATTGATTGCCGCTACTGCCACAGCGCGGTGCAGACCTCGGCCATGGCCAGCCTGCCAGCCACCGAAACCTGCATGAGCTGCCATTCCCAGGTATGGAAAAACGCCGACGTGCTCGAACCGTTGCGCAAGAGCCTGCGTGAACATAAACCCTTGCACTGGCAGCGCGTCGTTGAATTGCCGGACTACGTGTACTTCCATCACGGCGTGCATGTAAATGCGGGGGTGGGCTGCAATGAATGCCATGGCCGGGTGGACCGTATGCAACTGCTGTTCAAGGCGCAGCCGTTGAACATGGGCGAATGCCTGGCCTGTCACCGTGACCCGGCACCGCACTTGCGCCCTCCAGAGCAAGTGACCAACCTGCAATGGCACACCGATGAGGATCGACGCCAGTTGGGTGAGCGACTGATGCGTGCACGCGGTATCGAGGTGAAGGGCCTTACCGATTGCGGGGTCTGTCATCGATGAGCGCGCCACTGGACTTTGTCGCTTTGCGTGGGCAGCTCGCCGGACTCAAGGGCCGGGCCTATTGGCGCGGGCTTGAGGCACTGTCTGCGTCCCCCGAGGTGCAGGCGCTGATGGAGGCCGAGTTTCCCGGGGTAGCGCCGTTGCTGGACCGCCGCGGTTTCCTGCAACTGATGGCCGCCTCCCTGGCAATGGCGGGGCTGGCGGCGTGCGGCAAAGCCCCGGAACAAGCCATTACCGCCGTTCACCAGCCGGCCACCCTGACCCCCGGCGTGGCGGCCTGGTATGCCACCGCCGTGTCATTGGCTGGCGTGGCACAACCGGTATTGGCCAAGACCCAGGCCGGGCGCCCGATCAAGCTGGAGGGCAACCCAGCACATCCAATGTCTGGCGGTGCCTGTGATGCCTTCACCCAGGCGGCGATCCTGCAGCTCTACGATCCTGATCGCTCCCAGGCACCCCGCTGGCGGGGCCGCGAAACCAGTTGGGCGCAGGTGCGCGCAGCGCTGTCCCAGGAGCGGCAGGCGTTGGATCGCCTTCACGGCAAAGGCTTGCATATCGTCTGCGGCGCCAGCAGTTCGCCGACCCTCCAGCGCCAGTTCGAGCAACTGCAAAAACGTTGGCCCGAGGCGCGGCTGTATCACGGCGAAGCCTTTGCCGAGACCACCGCCATGGTCGCCAGCGAACAGCTGTTTGGTCAGCCGCTGACGGCGCGCGTGCACTTGGAGCATGCCCAAGTGCTGGTATGCCTGGACTATGACCCCTTGGGCTGCGGCCCCTACCAGACTGTGCGGCAGAGCGGCTGGGCCGAGCGCCGGCGCCGGGCCGCCAAAGGCGAGGGTGCGGCCTTGTCGTTCGTGGCTGAAAGCGTTCCGACTCTCACTGGAGCCGCCGCCACGGCACGCTTGCCGATGCCACCGTCACGCCTGCCGGACATGCTACTGGCCTTGAGCCAGGCCCTGGGCGAAACCCTGCCGGGCACGCCGCGCCTGACGGCGGCGCAGCGCCAGTGGCTGGACCTGGCCGTGGCGGCGCTCAAGGCGCATCCGGGGCGTGGGCTGATCGGCATCAGCTCCCAGGCACCCGAAGCCTTGCAAGCGCAGGTCTTGCGCCTGAACCAGCGCCTTGGCCACCTGGGGCGAACCCTGGACTTGCAAGCCCCAAGCCTGCTGGGCTACGAGCCTCAACGCCAATGGGCGTCGCTGCAACAGCTGGCCCAAGCGCTGCAAGAGGAACGCGTGAGCCATCTGGTCATGCTCGACTGCAACCCGGTACAGCTGTCAGCGTTGCCGGCCCAATTGCAGCAAGTTCCCATGCGCCTGCACGCAGGGCTTTACTACGACGAAAGCGCCGCGCAGTGCCATTGGCACTTGCCGCTTAACCATGGGTTGGACGGCTGGAGCGATGCCCGCGCAGCGGATGGCAGCGCCTGTATCGTCCAGCCATTGATCGAGCCGCTGTATGCGACACGCACGCTGCACCAGGTGCTCGAGTTGCTGATGAGCGCCGCCGAGGCCGATGGCTTGGCGCTTGTACGGGCCACCTGGGCGCACATTCCCGAGGCGCAATGGCGCCAGGCCCTGGCGCAGGGTTGGATCGAAACTGCCGCGCCGTCGGTGGCGGTGCGCAACCCGGGCACAGCGGCTGCGTCGCTGGCCCTGAGTGACAGGGACGGCCTGCAAGCGCTGGTGCGTCCCGACCCGACTATCTGGGATGGGCGGTTTGCCAATTGCGCATGGTTGCAGGAATTGCCCAAGCCCATCAGCACCCTTACCTGGAGCAATGTGGTCGGGCTTTCCCCGCGCCTGGCCGAGCGATTGGGCGTGGGCAATGGCGACGGGGTCGAGGTGAGCCTGACCGGCCAGACCCTGCGTGGCCCGGCTTGGGTTGAACCAGGCCAGGCCGATGAGGTAATCGCCTTGTATGCCGGCTACGGTCGAACCCGCGCCGGGCGGGTCGGCAATGACCTGGGGTACGCCGTCAGGCCGATTCAGGCACTTGCGGCCGACGCCAAGCTGCGGGTCACGGGGGAGCACTATCGGTTGGCCACGACCCAGGCCCATCACCAGCTCCCCGATGAAGACGAGCCGCCCATCCGCGTAGTCGCGCGCGATGCGCCGCACCTGCCAGGCCAAACCATCCCCGTGTCGCTCTACAGCCCGGCTGCCGACAGTGGCCCGCAGTGGGGCATGGTCATCGACCTGGACCTGTGTACCGGCTGCAATGCCTGCGTCGTCGCCTGCCAGGCCGAGAACAATATCGCCGTGGTAGGCGCCGAACAGGTCGCCCGGGGCCGCAACATGCACTGGCTGCGGATCGACCATTACTACCAGGGCTCCCTGGATGCACCGCGCTCGCGCTTCCAACCTTTGCCCTGCATGCACTGCGAACAGGCGCCCTGCGAAACCGGCTGCCCGGTCAACGCCACGGTGCACAGCCGCGATGGCCTCAACCAGATGGTCTACAACCGCTGCATCGGCACCCGCACCTGCGCCGCTTATTGTCCGTACAAGGTTCGTCGCTTCAATTGGCTGGACTGGAGCGCCAACGCCGCACCGTCGATCCAGGCCCAGCGTAACCCCGAGGTCACGGTGCGCTCCCGGGGTGTTATGGAGAAGTGCACTTACTGCATCCAACGCATCAGCGCCGCACGAATCGAAGATAAACAACAGGCCGCAGCCTTTGATCCGTCCAGCGTGGTCACCGCCTGCCAGCAGACATGCCCCAGCCAGGCGATCAGGTTTGGGGACATTGCCGACCCCGCCAGTGATGTCAGCCAGGCGCGCCGGGACCCGCGCCATTACCGCTTGCTCGACGCCCTCGGCACCCGGCCACGCACCAGCTACCTGGCGCGCATCGAAGAGGAGGGCACTGGCGATGCAAGCTGAGCCGCTGCTGCACGACACCGCGCATTTTCTGCCCAAGGACCTGAGTGATGCGCAGGTGTCGCGGCAGGTGTTCGGGCCGTTGCAGCAGTTCCCCCGGCCAGTGGCCTGGCGCTGGTTATTTGGTCTGGGCGTCGCGCTGTTGCTGATGTACCTGGGTTGCGCCGCCGTGTTGTTGGCCGGTGGCATTGGCCTGTGGGGTAATGATCAGCCGGTGCATTGGGGGTTCGGCATTCTCAATTACATCTGGTGGCTGGGCATCGGCCACGCGGGCACCTTTATCTCGGCGTTGCTGCTGCTGATCGAGCGACCTTGGCGACATACTCTCAATCGCTTGGCGGAGCTGATGACGTTGATGGCAGTGATCTGCGCCGCGCTGTACCCGATCCTGCACCTGGGCCGCCCGTGGCTGTTCTACTGGACCATGCCTTATCCGAACGAAATGGGCCTGTGGCCGCAGTTCAAGAGCCCGACCGCCTGGGACATGTTTGCCATCCTGTCTTACCTGACGGTATCGCTGCTGTTCCTGTGGGTCGGTGCCATTCCGGACTTCGCCACTGCCCGTGACCGCGCCAGCACACGGATGCGACAAGTCTTTTACGGCTTGCTCGCATTGGGCTGGCGTGGCTCGCAGCGCCACTGGGCGTTGTGGCGACAGGCCACGCGGGTCTTGGCGCTATTGGCGATACCGCTGGTGTTCGCGGTGTCGAGCGGCTACTCGTTTCTGCTGACCATGGGCACCCAGAGCGGCTGGCACTCGACCTTGTTCCCCGCGTATTTCGTCGCCGGCGCGGTGTTTTCCGGATTCGCCATGGTGGTATTGCTGGCGATTGTGGTGCGCTGGATGCTGTGTATTGAAAGCCTGATCACCGTCCGCCACCTGGACATGCTCGGCCGCCTGTTGCTGGCCACCGGCTGGCTGACGGCCTACGGCTATCTGGCCGATCTGTTCATGCCGTTCTACAGCGGCGACCCCCATGAAATCGACGTATTGCTCACCCGTCTCGGCGGCCCGCACGCCTGGAGTTTCTGGTTGGCCATCCTGTGCAATGTCGGGGTGCTTCAAGCGCTGTGGTGGCGTCAGGTACGGCGGCACCCGTCACGCTTGGCCCTGGTGGCCGTCGCTGTGTTGCTGGGCATGTGGGCCGAGCGCTTCATGTTGCTGGTGCCGCCCCAAACCCGGGACCTGTTGGTGTCCAGCTGGGGCGATTATTCACCGACACGCTGGGACTGGGCGCTGTTCGTGGGAAGCTTCGGTATGTTCCTGGTGCCCTATAGCTTGTTTTTGCGCTATCTGCCCATGGTTTCTGCGTTTGAGGTCAAGCAGGCGCTGCATCAGGAGCGCGGCGATGACTGAGTGCCTGGGGTTGCTTGCCCGATACCCTGCGCCACGGCCCTTGGTGGATACCGGCCTGCGCGCCTGGGAGCTGGGTTATCGACGCCTGGATGGGTTCGCGCCCTTTGGGTTGGAGTCCCTGGAGCCGGTACTCGCCGCCAGGGCCAGCCGTGTGCCACCCATGGCTTGTGTGGGCGCAGTGGTAGGCGTGGTAGTGGCGCTGCTGATGCAGATTGGCGCTGTGTGGGTTTACCCGTTGAATGTCGGCGGGAGGCCCTTGGTGGCGCTGCCGTTGCTGCCAGTCGTGACCTTCTTGTTTGCCGTGGTATTCGCCGCAGTCGCAGCGGTGCTCACGGCCTTGATAGGCATGGGCCTGCCACGTCTGCATCACCCGTTGTTTGCAAGCCAGGGCTTCGAGCACGCCTGTGACGACGGCTTCTTCTTGTTTATCGATGCCTGCGACCCGTTGTTCGATCTTCAACGGACCCGCGCCTTGTTGGCCGAGCAGGCCCTCAGCGTGCACGAGGTGCAGCCATGAAACCCTGGCTATGGGGGCTGGGCCTGGCGCTGCTGTGCAGTGGCTGCGATGACATGTCACGCCAGGCCAAAATGCTGGAGCAACGGCCCGGCGCCTTATACGCCGATGGCCTGAGCACCCGCCAACCGCCTGCCGGCAGCGTGGCGCGCGGGCAATTGCAGCGGGAGGCGACCGTGCAGCAGCGCCCGCTGATGAGTGCGGCGTTGCTTGCCCGGGGTGAGGAGGGCTACCGGGTGTTTTGTACTCCCTGCCATGGCCTCGGCGGCCATGGCGACGGTCTAGTGGTCGGGCGCGGTTTTCCCGCGCCGCCGGCCTTTACCGAGCCGCGGTTGTTGCACGCCAGCGACGCTCGGCTGATGCAGGTCATCGCCCAGGGTCACGGCTTGATGCAGGGCTATGAATCGCGCATCCAGCCCGATGAGCGATGGGCCATTGTTGCTCACCTGCGGCTGCTGCAATTGAGCCAGCGTGCCGAACTCGACAGCTTGCCGCCGCCACTGCGCCAGGCGTTCGAGGACCAAGGCCAATGAAAGGGCTGCTGCGGCTTGGCGTTGTCGCTGCCTTGGGGCTCGCGCTGCTCGGGCTGTGGCAACCGGCGTGGGTGGGGGCTGGCGCGCTGGCGGCGGCGGTGAATGCCAGCAGTATTGTGCTGGGGTGCCTGCTGCTCACATTGTTGACGCCCTTGATCAGTGGCCGCTGGCAAGCGCTCCTGGCCCCCGGCAGCCGCCTGGGTTCGGGCGCGGTGGTGTTGATCGTGCCGATGATGCTGCCGGTCATGCTGGCGATGGCCTGGGTGTATCCCTGGGTCGGCCAGGACCTTGAGGGTTTTCGCGGCCTGTGGTTATCACCTGGGTCTTTCGTGCTGCGCACGCTGGTGTATGGCGGTCTGGCCTGGTGGATACGCGGTTGGGCAGGCCGGCGCAGCGCGATGGGGCTGATTATCTATGCGCTGGTGGCCAGCCTGGCAGCGGTGGATTGGGTGATGTCCCTGCTGCCGGGGTTTGTCTCCAGCCTGTTCGGGCTGTTGTTGATTGCCCGGCAGCTGATCGATGGCCTGGCGTTCGCCGGTTTGTGCGTGTTGTGCTGGAACGTGGTGCTGTTGCCGGCGCGGCAATGCGTGATATTGCGCGGCCTGCTGGTCGGGGCGCTGGCGTTCTGGGTGTATGTGCACTTTATCCAGTACCTGATTATCTGGTCGGTGGACCTGGCCCATGAAACCCACTGGTATCGCCTGCGCCAACCCGGGTTGTGGGGCGTGCTGAGCGCGTTGCTGATGGTTGGGCAACTGGCTTGCCTGGCGCTGCTCGCCTCACCCTGGGGCACGCGGATGTGGGCGTTGCAGTGGGGCTGTGCGGCGATCCTGCTGCTGGGCGCAGTCGAGTCGATCTGGATCACCTTGCCGTCGATCTTCCCCGAGGCAGCCGGCGGCACAGTGCTGACCGCCGTGCTTTGCCAGGGTGTCTACGCCATTGGCCTGGGCGCCTGGTGGCATCGGCAATGGCAAAGGGGGCGCCATGACTGCTGATTACCAACCCAACCGCTTTGACGGCAAAAAAGCCGGGCGCGTGATCCTGTTGTTGTGCATGGCAATCGCGTTGGTGCTGGGCGGCGTCGCCTGGTTGTTAGGCAGCTATCGCCAGCACGTGCGCCAGCCCCCCATGAGCAGCCTGGAAAGCCAACGCGTGCTGCCACCCGAGCCGCGTTTGCAAGCCAACCCGCGGCTCGCCGGCGAACAGCAAATCGCGCGCCAACGGCTGCAACTCGACAGTTACGGCTGGGTCGACCGCACGCAGGGCATTGTCCACCTGCCCCTGGAGCAGGCCCGGCAGTTGCTGCTCGAGCGCGGCTGGCCCACGCCCGAGGAGGTCGTCCATGGGCATTGAACGCGCACTCCTGACGCTGTTGCTGCTGTGTACGCTGTTGTCGCAACAGGGCCTGGCCCAAGGCTTCGATCCCTTTGCCGCCGCGGGTATCGACAGCAGCCGAGTGGGTAGCCCACTGGCACTGGACAGCCGTTTCACCGATCAACAGGGGCGCTCCGTGCGCCTTGGGGATTTACTCAAGGGCCAACCGACGCTGTTGGTACCGTTGTATTTCCGTTGTCCGAATGTCTGCGGGGCGGCGCTCACGACCTTGTTCAGTCAACTGGCCAACCAACCCTATCGACTGGGGCGTGACTTCCAGGTGATCGCCTTCAGCTTCGACCCCCGCGAAGACCCCAGCGCTGCCCGGGAAGAACTGGCCAAGCTCAGCCAGCACTGGCCCACGCTGGCCAACGCCGCCGGCTTGCACCTGCTCACCGGTGATGCCGCCGCGAGCCACGCCTTGGCCGACTCCATCGGCTTCGGCTATCGCTTCGACCCTGGGCAACAGCAGTACGCCCACAGTTCAGCGGTGGCCGTGGTGACCGCGGATGGACGGCTGTCGCGCTGGCTCTATGGCCTGGGCTATCAAGCCAGCGATTTGCGCCTGGCGCTGACTGAGGCGGGGCAGGGCAAGCTTGGCGCGATCAAGGAGCAACTGTTGCTGCTGTGCTACCACTACGACCCACAGAGTGGCACCTATAGCAGCCGGATCATCCTGCTGTTGCAGGTGGCGGGAACGGCGACGGTGCTGCTGCTCGGCCTGTTTATTGCGGTGACCGTGCGGCGTGAACGGCGGGGGATGGGATGAACGAACAGTTCCTGCGCCTTTGGCCGGCGCAAGCCTCGGACTACGCGGTCTCGGTAGATTGGCTGGTGATTGGCTTCACCGCGATGATGGCTTTGTTTGTGCTGCCGGTGTTCGTCGCGTTGTGGGTGTTTATCTGGCGCTATCGGCGCGGTCGTCCGGCGGATCGCGACCACCGTCCGCAAAGCAACCTGCCCATCGAACTGGCGTGGATTATCCTGCCGTTCATTGGCTCGTTGGTGGTGTTTCTGTTTTCCGCACGGTTGTTCTTCATTGCCCGCACGCCGCCGGACAACGCCCTGCAAGTGCAGGTCACCGCCCGGCAATGGATGTGGAAATTCCAGCACCTGGGCGGGCAACGCGAAATCAACACGCTGCATGTGCCCGCCAGGCGCCCGATAAAGTTGACGATGATTTCCGAGGACGTGATCCACAGCCTGTTTTTCCCCAGCCTGCGCATCAAGCAGGATGTGCTGCCGGGGCGCTACAGCATGTTGTGGTTCCAGGCCGAACACAGCGGCACCTATGAGGTGTACTGCGCCGAATACTGTGGCACCGACCATGCCGCCATGCTTGCGCGCCTGGTGGTGCTGGACCCGGCCGACTACGAACGCTGGCTGAGCGACAACGGCAGTGCTGCCGACCTCGTCAGCCAGGGCGAGACGCTGTATCGCCAATACGGCTGCGGCAGCTGCCATGATTCGGGCAACGCGCCGCCCCTGGCAGGTGTATTCAACCGCACGGTACAACTGGCCGACGGCAGCCAGGTCAAGGCCGATGAAGCGTATCTGCGCGACAGCATCCTGCTGCCGCAAAAACAGCAAGTGGCGGGTTATCTGCCGATCATGCCGACCTACAGCAACCTGTTGGACGAAGAAGCCGTGCAGCGCCTGGTGGCCTATCTGCGCGCACTGCCCGGAGAAACTCGATGAGCCCACCCAGCTATCTGCATGCCCAGGGGCTGCGCGCCTGGTTGTTGACCGGCGACCACAAGCGTATCGCGGTGTTGTACATGCTCACCGTGACCTTCTTTTTCTTTGCCGGCGGGCTGGCGGCCAGCCTGATCCGTATTGAGCTGGTCACCGCCGAAGGCGACCTGCTGACCGCCGACGGCTACAACCGGGCGTTCACCCTGCACGGGGTGATCATGGTCTGGTTCTTTCTGATTCCTTCGATCCCCAGTGTGTTCGGCAACTTCCTTGTGCCCATCATGATCGGCGCCAAGGACATGGCATTCCCGCGCCTGAACCTGTTCAGCTGGTACCTGCTGCTCGGCGGTGGCCTGTTCACCCTGCTTGCGCTGCTGCTGGGCGGGGTCGACACCGGTTGGACCTTTTACACACCGCTGTCGACCATGTTCAGCAACGGCCACGTGGTGGCGGTGATCTGCGGCGTATTCATCGCCGGGTTTTCGTCAATCTTCACCGGTATCAATATCATCGTCACCGTCCACACCCTGCGTGCGCCGGGCATGACCTGGATGCGCCTGCCACTGTTTATCTGGTCGATGTATGCCACCTCGATCATCCTGGTGCTGGCCACGCCGGTGCTGGCGATCACCCTGTTGCTGGTGGCCGCCGAGCACCTGTTCAATATCGGTGTGTTCGACCCGAACCTGGGCGGCGATCCGCTGCTGTTCCAGCACCTGTTCTGGTTCTACAGCCATCCGGCGGTGTACATCATGATCCTGCCGGCCATGGGGGTGGTCAGTGAGCTGATCACGGCGGCTGCGCACAAACGCATCTTCGGCTACCGCTTTGTCGCCTGGTCCAGCGTGGCCATCGCAGTGATCGGCTTTCTGGTATGGGGCCACCATATGTTCGTGGCCGGGCAGTCGATGTATGCCAGCCTGGTGTTCTCGCTGTTGAGCTTCCTGGTGGCCATTCCATCGGCGATCAAGGCATACAACTGGAGCGCCACGCTGTACAAGAGCGACCTGACCCTGCATGCCCCTTTCCTGTTCGCCCTGACCTTTATCGGCCTGTTCATCATCGGCGGGGTAACCGGGCTATTCCTGGCGCTGCTGGCGGCGGACCTGCATGCCCACGATACCTATTTTGTGGTCGCGCACTTCCACTACATCATGGTCGGTGCGGCAGTGGCAGGCTACTTCGGTGCGCTGCATTTCTGGTGGCCGAAAATCACCGGCAGGCTCTACTCGCAGCTGTGGGGCAAGATCACAGCGATCCTGATTTTCTGCGGGTTCAACCTGACGTTCTTCCCGCAGTTCCTGCTCGGCTATCTGGGCATGCCCCGGCGCTACCACAGTTACGATGCGGATTTTCAGTTCCTCAATGTGCTGTCATCGGCCGGTGCGTCGATCCTGGCGTTGGCCTATGTGCTGCCGTTCTTCTATTTGCTGGGCTCGCTGCGCTGGGGCGAGCGGGCCCCAATCAACCCTTGGGAGGCCGCCGGGCTTGAGTGGCGCGTGGCCTCACCGCCGCCAACGCACAATTTCGCCGGCCCGGTGAGCGTGGATTTCGAAGCCTACGACTATTCCCCCGAGGCCCGTCGTGATCCGCTTTGATGAGCGGCCCGCCGCGCCTTTTGCAGCCTTTGCCCAGCAACGCGATGCCGCACGCCTGGGCATGTGGCTGTTCCTGGCCAGCGAAGCGATGATGTTCGGCAGCCTGATCCTGGTGGCGTGGTTCTTGCGCTTGCAGCATCCCGATGGCGTAGCCCAGGCAGTGGCGAAGCTGCATTACCTGCTTGCGTCGGCCAACACCGTGCTGTTGCTGACCAGCAGCCTGCTGATGACGCTGGCGATGGCCGCCAAACGCCCGCATCGGATACGTCGACACCTGCTCGGCGCGGCGCTGCTTGGCTTGCTGTTCCTCGGGCTAAAGGGGGTTGAATATGGCCTGGAATGGCACGAAGGCGTGCTGCCCGGCTTTAGCCAGGGCGCACCGTGGCAACTGCCCTCGGCGCAACTGTTCATGAACCTGTACCTGCTCGCCACGGCGCTGCACGGCGTGCATGTGCTGGTGGCCGTCGGCCTGGCGCTCTGGCTTTACCGCGCCCTGGGGCGCTGCGCGCTGGCGCCTCGGCAAGCCTCGACGCGCCTGGAGATGACCGCGCTGTATTGGCACCTGGTGGATGCCATCTGGATTGTGCTGTTCCCCACGCTGTATTTGGTCGGGCGCTGAGATGAGCAGGGCGGGCGCGGTCAAGGTGTATGCCGGGTTGCTGCTGTTGCTGGCGTTGCAGCTGGCTTGCGCGCTGTACTGGCCGCGGCTGGGGGCGGTGATCATGCTTGCCGCCGCCGCGCAGTGCCTGTTGCTGTTGTGGTTTTACCTGGGCCTTTACCGTCATCGCGGCTGGGCGCGGCTGTTTGGTTGGGTCTACCTGTTGTGGCTGCTGGTGATGGTGGTATTTATCCTCGGGGAAGTGGCGACGCGCTGAGCCTGACCGGCACCGATTTGGCGGCCGGCACCTTGCTGCGTTCGGCATGGTGCCAGAGCGGCACCAACGGGTTGCACTCCGGATAGTAGGCCGCAGCGCAACCTTCGGGAATGTCATAGGCAATGATCTCGAACGGCCCGACCTGGCGCTTGACCTCAGGCTCGATGGCGGTGGTCAGCATGACCCGCTGGCCGACCGCGAAGCCCAGGCGCACGATGTCGTTGCAGTGCATGAAGATGACTTCGCGGGTTCCGCTGACCCCGCGAAAACGGTCCTCATAACCATAAATGGTGGTATTGAACTGATCATTGCTGCGCAGCGTCATCAGTTGCAGTACGTCACGTGCAGGTTGCGCAAGGTTCACGTCATCGTCTTCGGCCAGGGTGACAGGGGTAATGAACTGCGCCTTGCCGGTCGGGGTCAGCCACTGGCGCTCGGCAGCAGCAATCGGCCGATGGAAGCCGCCGGGCTCGGCCATGCGGGTTTCCATGTCATGGAAGATCTGCGGGTAGACGCGGCCAATGGCCGCCCTGACCTTGGCATAATCGGTGCTCCAGGCTTGCCAGTCGATGGTGTTGCCAGGGGGCAGGGTAGCCATGGCCAGGCCAGCCACAATGCTCGCCTCCGCGCGTACGTGCGGGCCCACCGGCTCGGCGCTGCCGCGCCAGCCATGAATGCAGCCGGTGCTGTCTTCGGTGGTGTAGGTTTGTGCAACGCCATTCTGGCGGTCGATTTCGATGCGGCCCAGGCACGGCAGCAGCCACATGTTAGCGGCCGGCAGCAGGTGGGTGCGGTTGAGCTTGGTCGCCACCTGTACATTCAGGTGCAGTTGCTGCCAGGCCGGCTCCATGCGCGAGGTGTCGGGAATCGCCCGCAGGAAATTGCCACCCAGGCCGATAAAGCCGCGCACGCGCCCCTCGAGAATGCCTTCGCAGGCATCCACCGTACACAGGCCCATTTGTTGCGGTACCTTGAAACCGAAGTGCTGCTCGATCAGCTCCACGGGGACTTTTTTCGGGTCTTCGGTGATGCCGACCGTGCGTTGGCCCTGCACATTGGAATGCCCCCGCACCGGGCAGATACCCGCGCCTGGTTTGCCGATATTGCCGCGCAACAGCAGCAGGTTGACCAGCATCTGCACATTGGTCACCCCATGCCGATGCTGGGTGAGCCCCATGCCATAGACAAACATCACGCGCTGGCACCTGGCATAGACGGTCGCAGCCGCCTCCAGTGCGCCACGGGTGAGGCCACTTTTATGTTCCAACTGCGCCCAGGAACAACGCCGCACGAAAGTGGTGAAGCCTTCGAAACCTTCGGTGTGGCTGGCAATGAAGTCGTAATCGAGCACGGCGGGCGTGCCTTGCTCGGTTGCCCGGTCATCCATTTCCAGCAGGGCTTTGGCGATGCCGGTGATGGCCGCCGTATCCCCGCCAATGGCGACTTGGTGATACTGGGTACTGATCAAGGTCGAGTCGGGCGTGAGCATTTCGCTCGGCGACTGTGGATTGACGAAGCGCTCCAGGCCGCGCTCGCGCAAGGGGTTGAAGGTGATGATCGGCACGTCGCGCCGGCGCACGTCCTGCAATTGATGCAGCATGCGCGGGCTGTTGCTGCCCACGTTCTGGCCGAAGAAAAACACGCCGTCGGTATGCTCGAAGTCGGCCAGGGTCACGGTGCCGACTGGCACGCCGATGCTTTCCTGCAACCCCACGGACGTGCTCTCGTGGCACATGTTCGAGCTGTCGGGCAGGTTGTTGCTGCCGTAGGCACGGGCGAACAACTGGTACATGAACGAGGTTTCCAAAGAAGCCCGCCCGGAGGCGTAGAACACCACGCTGGCAGGGTCCATCGCCTTGAGTTGCGCGCCGATATCCCGGTAGGCTTCTTCCCAGGACGTTGGCTGGTAACGGTCACTTTGCGGGTCATAGCGCAGCGGATGGGTAAGGCGGCCATGCTGTTCAAGCGCGTAATCCGACCATTGGCGCAACTCACTCAAGGTGTGCGCGGAGAAAAAACCTGGGTCGGTCTTGCGCGACGTCAGTTCCCAGGCCGTGGCCTTGGCACCGTTCTCGCAGAATTCGAGCAGGTGAGGGCGCCCGGGCTTGGCCCAGGCGCAGCTCACGCAGGCAAAACCGTCAGGTTTGTTCTGTTTGAACAACGCGCCAGGCGCCTTGGCCACTACCTGTTCGCGCCAGAGAATGTTCATCACCGACTTGGCCGAGCCCCACCCTCCGCTGGCATGGGTGTAGGGCTGGTAATGGCTCTTGGGATAAATAAGCATCAGGCGCTCCCGTACTCGGCTGGATAACCTTGGGACGGGATGAATACCGCAAAGGTTCGAGCCGATTGCCGGACGGAGACTGCCGTTTGTCTGTGGGGGGCTATCGCAAGTGAACCCCGGGACATCGATTGTCCTCCACAGGCTTGTATGCCCGAAAACGCAATCGACGGGCGCATCTGCGCGCTCGAGGAGGGAGGTATGAACAAGCCGTCATCGCCAGGGCCAGGCACCCATGCCGGGCAAAAAGTACGCCCTGATACGGCAAAACGAAACGATAAGTCCGAGGACCCGAATGTCGAGCGCCCTTGGGAAGCGGATGTGGACCAGGGCGGCGTAGCCCCTGGCGGGCCGTCCAAGGACCCTGAATCAGGCGCATGACCGACGGCCCTGTAGGGGCAGGGCCGCCAGCAGCGGTTTTAATCGTCCACAGTGAACGTGACCCAGCCCGGCCCATCGGTGGGTCTTTGAATCTCAACAATCACCCCGCTTACAGAGGTGCCGTCGGGCAAATTGACCGTCACGAAGTTCGGGTGGCCTGGCCACTCAAGCGTGGTATCGAATGCCAGGCGCACCACGGTGGGTTTACCGCTGCTGCTCATGTGGATGTCTACCGAGTCATTCAGGCATTCATCGGAGCCGGTGCCTAGATGGCGTGATGCGGTGATGACACTTGCAGAACCTTCATAGTCGTAAGACATACTTGCGTACCTTTCGTATTAAGAGTGCGGGGGCGCAGGCAGTTATCTGCGGCGTTGAGTGCTCATTCGACAGGCACGCGCAATCGCAATGCCGGCTACCAGCAAGGCGGCGCCTGTTGCAATCAGTAAGTAGGGTGGCTGACTGGTTTTTCTCCTGCCGGCCCCTTCCCGGCGTTGACTGGCCGGTGCGGATTCAGGCGCCTGCGTGGGGGCATCGACCTGCATTTCCTGCAGTTTCAGGCGTGCGCCATCGTTCAACACCAGGGTCAGGTCTTCGATAGTGCCGGCGACCCGATCGGGAAACACCGGCTCGCCGTTGGCATCCAATTCGTCATACAGGAACTTCTGGCCTTCCAGCCATCCCACCGCAGTCATCAGCTCGGGACCGAGGTAGTACTTTCCATCCAGGAAGAATCCACCGAAATTCTTCGTGCGCTCCAGGTTTTGCACGGTGTAGCGCTGGCCGGGTCTCATTCCGGTTGCTGAGTCGATCATGCTGACTTCCTCCATTTACATGTCCTGCGATAGAGGAGGTTGGGTAAATGATCGTTCAATCCAAATGACCGAAAGGCACCACAACGCTTGCCAGCGTTCCCATCTTGCACAACTGCTGTGCAGCGCCAGGGGTTAATCCGCTGAGCCGCCATGCCTATAGTTCCCTCACTAGCGCAGACCGAGGTGAGCCTGATGAACCGTGAATTGCAACCCGCACCAAGCGACATGAACCAAGTGGACGCCGAGTACTTCGAATACAGCAAGGCGGCCAACCCCATCAGCGCCAATCTCATCCCGCGGATTCCCTACCACAGCTTTCCTGCCTCGTTGTATGCCAGCGGCCCCTCGCGGGTGATACCGCTGGACCTCAGCGACGCCTTGGGCTGTGAAGGGCCGGCGACCGGGCCCGGGCTGTGCGCGAACTTCATGCGTCTTAATCGGGGCGACACCCTCAGCCTGCAACCGAATGCGACCTCCCAGGTGTTCTACGTGATTGCCGGGGAGGGCAGCGTGGTCCAGGGGGCATATGAGATTCAATGGTCCAAAGGCTGCTTTATCGCCTTGCCCGGCTTGCAGGCGGCGCACTTTCGCGCAAGCCAGGATGCGCGTCTTTACTATGTGCACGATGAACCGTTATTGCGTTACCTGGGGGTGACACGCAGCGCAGATCGTTTTACGCCGACGCTGTACCCCGCGGCACTGGCCAACGCAAAACTGCGTGAAGCGGCCGATGATCCCCGTGCCCAGGACCGCAGCCGTATCAGCATTCTGCTGGGCAATCGCCACTTCCCGCAGACGCGCACGGTGACCCATGTGCTGTGGGCAATGTACGGGATCCTGCCGGCGGGCTCGGTGCAGAAACCCCATCGGCATCAGTCGATTGCGCTGGACTTCATCATTGATTGCCCGGTGGGGTGCTACTCCCTGGTAGGCACCGAGCTGGATGCGGATGGGCAGATCCGCAACCCGCAGCGGGTGGATTGGTCGCCGGGCCTGGCGTTTGTCACACCGCCTGGATACTGGCACGCGCACTTCAATGAATCAGACACCGAGGCGTTCCTGATCCCGATCCAGGATGCCGGGCTGCAAACCTACCTGCGCTCACTGGATATTCGTTTCAGTTGAGTCATTTCCAGTCAGGTGCCTGGCCCAGTCGCTCAACGATGAAGTCGATAAAACACCTGACCTTGGACGACACGATGCGCTTGGGCGGGTAGACAAACCACACGGCAAAGGCCCGCTCGACATCGCGAACGCGCCACTGCGGCAACCACACCACAAGCTCGCCGGCGTCGATGCTGCGGGCCACCAGCCAATCCGGCAGCAACGCAAAGCCCAGGCCTTGGCGCGCAGCGATCAACTGCGCGTCGAGGTCGTTGATGCGAATACAGGCGGCATGCATCAGCGGTAACGCCAGGTCGCCGTTCACAAAGGTGATAGCGCTGGAAGTCGTACCCACTACGGCAGGCAAGCCGGCCAGGTCGGTGGGCGTTGACGGGGGCGGGTACTGCATCGCGAACGCCGGACTGGCCACCACATAGTACCGGCCGTCACTGAGTTTGCGGGCCTTGAGCGTGGAATCGGCCAGCGCGCCGATGCGAATGGCGAGGTCTACGCCGGCATGGATCAGGTTGACCTGAGCGTTATCCAGCACCAGCTCCACGCTGATTTGCGGGTAGCGCACGCGAAAATCGTTCAAGGCCGGAAGGATGTGATGCCGGGCAAATGCCGGCGGCAGGTTGAGTTTCAACAAGCCTCGGGGCTGCTGGTTCAACGCCGAGGTGGCGGCCTTGGCGTGTTCCAGCTCATCCAGCACCCTGCGAGCGTGCATCAGGAAGGTCTGGCCACCTTCCGTCAGGTGCAGCGTGCGAGTGGAGCGGTTGAACAACGCGATGCCCAGGTCTTGCTCAAGATCCTTCACGTAGCGCGACACCGTGGACGCCTTGATGCCCAGACGCTCGGCGGCGCGGGAGAAGTTATTGCCTTCGGCGGCTTCGACGAAGGCGGTGAGGGCGGCGAAATAGTCCAAGGGCAGCCTCGTTGTCGAGCATGGCGCAATTAAAGGGCGACAGGGGAAGGGCGGCTCACATGCGCGGCTGGATGCTGTAGACGCAACGCCGGTCCCCGGAAATCAGGTATTCACAACGCTCGACCACGACGCCGTCGCCCAGGGCTGCGCGGAATATCTGCAGTTCCGACCGGCAGAAGCCCTGGCATTTGCGGGCCGCCGCGCAGATCGGGCAGTGGTTTTCGATCAGCAGCCAGCCGTCGCCCGCCGCCTCCATTTGCGCCATGTAACCGGCACGTTCACGGATGCCCACCAGGATGCGTACCTTTTCTTCCAGGGATGAGGCTTTCTCGCAGGCCTGAAGGTATTCGCGTCGATTGGTGGTTTCCATGCTGGCGATTATTTTCTCGACCCCCTCGGTGCCGAAAACCCCTTCGATGGATTCGATCAGGTGCAGGGTCAACACGCTGTGGGCGTCCGGAAACTTGCCGTGGCCGGTATCGGTCAACGCCCATCGCAGGGACGGCCGGCCGGCGCCGCTGGTCGGTGCGCAAATGCCGGTGATCAGCTCTGACGCCTGCAATTTCTGAATGTGCTGCCGGGTGGCTTCGAAGGTCACTTCAAGCAGGGTCGCCAGTTCAGTGGTCTTCAAGGGGCCACGGGTCTTGAGCATGAACAGGATGCGATCGGCTGTGGAGGCCTGGGTGTCGTCGTTAGCTCTGGTGGTCATAGGTTGCGCGTAACCATGGGAAATGAAGGCATCACTGGCGTCCGTCGACTGTGGAGTACCCCATTGCATAAGGGCGAGGGCCTGCCAGCATAGTCAGTTTTGACGGTCAGGAAAATCACTTAAAAAAGGAAGACCAATTACACAAGGTTTATCTTTTGTAATACAGTGATCCCAGGTTAATCAGACTTGGATATCAGGATGACATCTACTACAGGTTGGTCAGCGCTACTCCTTGGGAAGAACGGATTACGCTCTGCGGCGTTGGCGGGAGGCGTCGCACTTCACGCCATCAACGTCTATCTGGTGACAACCATACTGCCGTCAGTGGTAGCCGATATCGGTGGGCTGGACTACTACGCCTGGAACACGACCTTGTTTGTGGTCGCCTCGATCATTGGCTCGGTGCTGTCCACCAAGTGCCTCACGGCCCTGGGCGCCAGGGCCGCGTATGTCTGGGCCGGGGTGATCTTTGCCATTGGCAGCGGGGTGTGCAGCCTGGCGCCGGATATGGCGGTCATGATTCTTGGCCGCACTATTCAAGGCCTGGGCGGGGGGCTGCTGTTCGCGCTGCCTTACGCGATGATTCGTCTGGTGTTCGCCGAGCCCTTGTGGCCACGGGCGATGGCGCTGATCTCAGGCATGTGGGGTGCTGCAACGCTGATCGGGCCTGCGGTGGGCGGGGTATTCGCCGAGTACGATGCCTGGCGCGCCGCATTCTGGGCCCTGATTCCGGTCACCGCGTTGTTCATGGTACTGGCCTGGGCACTGCTACCGAAGAAAAGCGCGGATACCTCCCGGCCTGTAGGGGTGCCGTGGGCGCAACTGGTGCTTCTGAGCGCCGTGGTGTTGGCCATTTCGGTCGGCAGTATCAAGCCTGAGGCGATCTACAGCGTGCTCGGCCTGGCCGTGGGTTTCTTGCTGCTCTATTTGGTTTATCGCATAGAGGTCCGCTCGACTTGGCGCTTGATGCCCAAGGGCGGCCTGGCTGCCCGCGGTGCGTTACTGCCGCTTTACGTGTCCATGAGCCTGATGGTGATCGGCATGACCAGCGAAGTCTTTGTGCCGTATTTCCTGCAAGTTTTGCACCTGCAGACACCGTTGCTGGCGGGCTATATCAGTGCGTTGATGGCGGCGGGCTGGACCTTGGGGGCGCTTTACAGTTCCGGGCTGAAATCCACTACCGCGCTGCGTGCCATTGGCATCGCGCCGTTCTTCATTGTTGCCGGCTTGGTACTGGCGTTTGTATTCGTACCACGGTTCGATCCATCACTGCTCAATGTGGCAGGCGTGTGTGCGGGAATGTTCGCGGTCGGTGCCGGGATCGGCCTGGCGTGGCCGCATCTGCTCACACGCGTGCTGGAAAGCGTGGCCGAGGATGAAAAGGAGTTGGCTGGCGCTTCGATCACCACGGTTCAACTGATCGCTACGGCGATCGGGGCCGCATTGGCCGGCATGATCGTCAACCTTGGCGGCTTCTCTTCACCCGGGGGCGTGGCGGGTGCATCGAGTGCCGCAGCCTGGCTCTTTGGGGTGTACGCCGCACTGTCGCTGCTCATATTCGTCAGCGTCCGGCCGGTTATACGAAGCAAAGCCGAGCGCGCAGCGCTGGATGCGGCCTGATTATTTCTTCGAAGGGAGTTCGAGCATGAAGCGCTTGTGTTCATCTGAGTTAGTGGCCGATCCGGATATCGCCGCACAGCTGTCCAGCCTTGAAACCCGAGTACTGGGTGGGCGGGCCATCGGCATCGTCAACAACCACTTCATTGATTTGCCCAGCGCCATCGGGGGCAGTGGGACGGTCTTGAACAATGACGACCCGAGCGATATCCGTCGAGAAAACCTCTCTCGCTTGCGCTATGCCCTCGGCACCAGTGGAGAGCTGGTGCGTGGACCGATCAAGGCAGGTTTTTGTCGCTTGGCCATACCCGCTCGTACGCAGGCTGATCCGGTCGCGGGCATTGAACACGCCATCGGTGGTATCGACCCGGACAGCCCGTTCCGGTATCTACCGCTGGGGCATACCGCACAGGTGCCCAACATCTCGCTGGACTCCATTGATAACGCCGCCACCTTACTGACCCTTTCACATTGGCCATCGAGCCACACACCGCAGCGTTATAAAGCCAACCTGTCAACGCAAAGCGCATTCCGTTATCTGCGCGAAGGCAATCCGGTGGGTGAGGCAAGGATTGTCACTAGCGATCATTTCGACTTGGATGGGCTGGCTTCGATTTATGCGTTTCTGTCGCCTGCCAGCGCACTGCGGCACCAGGACTTGTTGATTGATGTGGCCAGGCTTGGCGACTTCTCCAGGGGAACGTCGCCCCAAGCGCTGAGAGTGGCCTTTACCCTCAATTCATTGGCGGCCCAAGTAAAACGACCGGGCGTACTCGATGCCGATACGGCCTTGCTGCAGACCTACCGAGCGGTGTTGCCGAAGGTGGGCCACGTGTTGGAGCATCCCGGGCAGTACGCCCATTGCTATGTCGAAGGCATGCATCACCTGGCGCGCAGTGAGCGCTTGTTGAGCCATCCCGAAACGCGGCTGGTGGAATACAAGGATGTCGATCTGGCGGTGTTCCATCTGCCGGCTGCGCTCGTTTCGGATCATTTGAACCATCTGCAGCCTTATTTCGGCTTGTCGAACATCGCCTTTCACAACCGGACACGCTGCGGTGTCGTGGCGATTGTCCACGGTGCGGCACTGGAAGTCAGGCAGCGTTACGAGAGCTGGGTGGAGCGTATTTCAGGAATTCCTCGGCCACGTCGGGACCTGTCGATCTTTACCCGGGCCCTTCAGCAGGATGAACGAGAAGGCTGTACCTGGCACTACGGCGGCGTGGAAAACATCATGCCGGCGTTGAAATGCGCCAACCCAGGCGCTACGCGGTACTCGAGCGAGATGTTACTGATGGAGCTGAGGCAGTTCCTGGCCGTTGCACCCGTCGCCTGGCGCGGATCGCGCTCAGGTTCGGCGAGCGGGGCAGGTTGAGCGCCTCACTTGAGCGGTTCAAGGTTCCTATCACTGGCAATGCGACCGCCCAGCCAGTAGAACAACCCACCGGCGACGATGAACAGCATCAGCATGTAGAAAATATACTGCGCCGGTTGCGTCGCCAGCACGAGGCCGCATAGCACCGGCCCGAGCGCGGCGCCGATGTTGCCCAGGTTCTGCGCCGCGTAGTACATGCCCCGCAGGTGGTTCGGCGCAATGCTGTCGATGAACATGTATTCGGCTGGGAAGACGATGATTTCACCGAGGGTGAAGATTGCCATGGCAATCACCCACACCACCAGTGTGGTCGAGAGGGCAAAGCCGCTCAGCCCAACGATAAACAGGCTCAGCCCTGCCGCCAGCCAGGCGTTCAGATGCCGACGGGAAATACGCTTGCCGAGGCTGTATTGCAGGCTGATCACCATCAGGGCGTTGGTTGCCACCACGGTGCTGATGATCCGGTAGGTAGTTCCAGGCGTGGTGGTCACCACCAGGTACTGCGAGAGGTAAGCGGTGAACTGGCCGAACACTACCGCACTCAATAAACCACCGAGCGTAAAGCACACCAGGCGGTAATCACGCAGCAATACCTTGCCGACCGCCAGGAACGGCGTGGGTGGTTGGCCCGTTTCGACAGTCGCCAGGTTTTTGTCGCCCCATACGCAGTAGATCAGGAAGTAGCCGGCCCCAAGCCCCGCCGACAGCAGGAACGGCAGGCTGATGTCCAGGCTGGCCACCCCAGCGCCGAGAAATGGCCCGATGGCATAGCCGATATTAGTCAGGGTGTACTTGATCGAAAACGCTTCGCTGCGCTGATCGACGGGGAGCAGGCTGCCGAATCCGGACTTGACCGCGATATCAATCACCGCATACGCCAGGTTGACCAATACCAGGCACAGGTAGAACAGCCACAGCTGGGACGCGCCGTACGCGCCAAGAAAAGCCAGGGTGAATACTGCGCAGCAGGTGAGAATCAGCGGGTAACTGCGCATGCGGTCCACCAGGAACCCGCCGTACAGGCTCAATAAAGAGCCGATGATCAGCGTACTGCCGATGACCAGGCCGATGTCGGCAATGCCCAGGACAAAGTTGCTCGACAAGTAGATCACCAGATAGGGCAGGGTGACCGCCCGGGCGAGGGTCAATACCAATGAAGCGCACAGCAGCAGGTTGAGGGTAGCGGGGTAGGTTTTAAGCGTGGCGAGCATTCGAGCCTCATCGTCCATTGACCAAGTGCAAGCGCCATGAGCCGCTTGTATGGGTAGACATAGCTTACTGATGCTGTGAATTCTGATTTAGGATGCTTTTTCCAACGACTCAGGAATTGAATTCATGAATAAGGACCGTCTATGTTTGCCTCCGAACGTTTGAAGGGCATTGACGTGTTTGTCTGCGTTGCGCAATACGGCAGCTTCACCGCGGCCGCCGAAAACATGGCCCTGACCGCGTCTGCCGTGAGTAAATCCATTGCCCGGCTGGAAAAACGCCTGGGCGCCCGACTGTTCCAGCGTACGACGCGTGTATTGGCATTGACCGATGCGGGCATCGCGTTCCTGCGTACCTGCACCGGGGTGCTGGCTGACCTGGAAGAAGCCGAGCTGTCCCTGCAAGCGGAAAATACCGAGCCGCGTGGACGAGTGCGCATTGACCTGCCAGGCACATTCGGTCGCACCCAGGTGCTGCCATTCCTTGTTCCATGGATGCAGGCACATCCGCTGCTGGTGCCGCACCTGACCTTCTGTGATGGCCTGGTCGACCCGTTCCGGGAAGGCGCCGACATCGTCGTGCACATCGGCAATGCGGATGAGTGGCCGCAGACGCTAGGGCACAAGGTGCTCGCCCATGAATGGCATGTCTTGTGTGCCGCCCCGGCGTACCTGGCCCGGCATGGCACACCGGTGTCGGAGCACGACCTCGCCCACCATCAGTGCATCGCCTATGGCTGGGCGGATGGGCGTATCAGCCCGTGGCGCTACACCGGCGAACAGGGCATGACGCTGCACAAGCATGCTGCGCCGCAGTGGGTGGTGGGTAACGGTGAAGGGTTGCTGATGGCCGCGTTGGCTGGCTGCGGTATCGTCCAGTTGCCAACATGGCTGATCCAGCAGCAGTTGCACGACGGAACCTTGGTCCAGGTCTTGCCGCAATTGGCGACAGCAGGGTTTGAGATCAACCTGGCCTGGGTCAAGAGCCGCCAGGCGCAGCCCAAGGTTCGTGTGGTGCTCGATGCGTTGATCGCCGGGCTGGGCACGCAAGATTGATCCTGATCAGGTGACCGTGCCGGCGAGCGCTATAATCTTGTGATTCCATCAAAGGCCAGGGACGGCTCAAGGAGTGTCTCTGGCCGCGCATTCTCAAGGAAGAGTCAGCCATGCGGTCATTGAAGATCCTCTTGTTATCATCGGCGTTCAACGGTTTGACCCAGCGCGCCTGGCTGGACCTGCGCCAGGCGGGTCACGACCCCAGCGTGGTGGTGTTCACCGATGAAGCCTCGGTGTGCCGGCAGATCGAGGCTTCAGGCGCCGATCTGGTGATCTGCCCCTTTCTCAAGGACCGTGTGCCACAGCAGCTGTGGAGCCATGCGCAGCGCCCGGTAGTGATCATCCATCCGGGCATTGTCGGCGACCGTGGCGCCAGTGCACTGGATTGGGCCATCACCGGGCAGCTCAGCCGCTGGGGTGTCACAGCCCTGCAAGCGGTGGAGGAGATGGATGCCGGGCCGATCTGGTCCACCTGCGAATTCGACATGCCCACTGATGTGCGCAAATCCGAGCTGTACAACGGCCCGGTGAGTGACGCCGCGATGGTTTGCATCCGCGACGTGGTGCAAAAGTTTGCCAACGGTTTCGTCCCGGTGCCGCTCGACTACACACAACCCAACGTCATCGGGCGTTTGCAACCGAACATGACCCAGGCCGACCGCACCTTCAGTTGGTTCGATTGCGCAAGCTTCATCAAACGCAGCATCGACGCCGCCGATGGCCAGCCCGGCGTGCTGGCAAGCCTTGAGGGCGGGCAGTATTACCTGTACGACGCACACCTGGATTCACGCCAGGGTACGCCGGGAGCAATCCTCGCGGTACAGGACGACGCCGTGCTGGTGGCGGCCGGCGACCGCAGCCTGTGGATCGGTTCGCTCAAACGCAAAGCCCAGCCAGGGGAGGAGACCTTCAAGCTGCCGGCACGGCACGTCCTGGCTGAGCAGTTGGCCGGCGTGCCGGTGCTCGATAGCTCCATCGCCCACCAGGCGTTTAATGCGCTGGTCTATCAACCGATTCGCTACCGCGAAGTCGGACACGTCGGCGAACTGACGTTCGAGTTCTATAACGGCGCCATGAGCACCGAACAATGCCAACGCCTGGTGGCTGCATTGCGCTGGGCCAAGGCGCGAGATACCCAGGTGTTGCTGATCAAGGGCGGGCGCGGCAGTTTTTCCAATGGCGTTCATCTCAACGTCATCCAGGCCGACAAAGTGCCGGGGCTGGAAGCTTGGGCCAACATCCAGGCCATCGACGATGTGTGCCTGGAGCTTCTAACAGCCAGGCAACTGGTAATCAGTGGCCTGACCGGCAGCGCTGGCGCAGGCGGCGTGATGCTGGCGCTGGCCGCTGATGTTGTATTGGCCCGTGAGGGTGTCGTGCTCAACCCGCATTACAAAACCATGGGTCTTTATGGCTCCGAATACTGGACCTACAGCCTGCCACGGGCCGTCGGCAGTGAAATCGCGCATAAACTCACCGAAGAATGCCTGCCCATCAGTGCCCTCCAAGCCCAGCACTACGGAATGATCCAAGGCATCGGACCGCGTTGCCCAGACGCATTCGGCCTGTGGCTCATGCAGCAGGCCAGCAGTGCGTTGACCGATGAGAAATGCCTTCAAGCACGTGCCCGTAAAGCCGCGATGGATATTCAGCAGGTTAAGCGCTGTCGCGAACATGAGCTGGCACAAATGCAGATGGATATGGTGCATGACCGTCAACAGTTTGCGCAAAAGTGCCAGGGCTTCGTGCTTAAGCGTAAAACTTGCCAGAGCCCGCAGCGGTTGATGGCGCCGTGGGCGTTGAGCCCACAGCCGACAGTACAAGAGAAGCGGGAAAGCGCATAAGCGCGAATCACCCCAGCCGCACGGGCCAGGGCGATTGGGCGTGGTTCAGGACTGGGAGTGGGTGGGCTCGCCACTCAGCGCATCGACCATGGGCGGATGATCCTGCGCCGCCTGGCGCAGATCTTCGGTCACGCGCAATTCAGCACCGGTCGGCGAGAACGTTGCCGCAGCGGCAAAAGGTGCGGGATTGGCCGGAGCGGCGCGTTTGTTACGGCGCCATAAGAAAAAGGTGACCATGCACAGGTTGACCAGTGCGAATACCCAGAACAGCCCATTTGCGCCGAACGAATTCATCAGCGGTGAGATCATCATCGGACTGATTGCCGAGCCCAACGAGTTGATCAGCAGCAAGCCCTGGATCATCGGTACCAGCGCCTCGGCAGGGGCGCGGTCGGCGGCATGGCTGACGGCAACCGGGTAAAGCGCAAATACCGCGCCGCCGAGCAGGAACAGCAGCACGGCCAGCATCAGCGACGACAACGGCAACAATACGATCACCAGCGACAAGACCGTGCAGGCCATCGCCAGAATTGTCAGCACCTGCAAGCGATCCTTGTGGTCGGACCAGCGCCCGACCGGATATTGCAGGAGCATGGCGCCGAGGATTGTCCAGGCCATCATGCTACCGACCTCGCCGACGTCCAGGCCGGCGCGTTGCAGGTACAGCGGCAGCAAGGTGTAAATCGCCGCAATGGTGACCCCCGAGCCAAAACACCCGATCAGCCCGGTCGGCGTCACGCCCAGCAGTTGCCGTGGCTTGAGGGGTTCAACCTGATCCAGCAGCGGCGACACCCGTGGCAGGATCACAATAGGCAGCACCGACAACGAAGCGAGCATGCCGGCCACCATGAACGGCGCGCTTTCGCTCAGGCCGGTGATCTTGCCCAGTGCTGCCTGACCCAGCACGCCCGCGCCATACAGCACGATCATATACAGCGCGAGCAAGCGCCCACGGATCTTCGCGTCGCCGGCCAGCAGCAGCCAGCTCTCGATCACCAGGAACACCCCGACCGTGGCCCAGCCGTTGATCAGACGCAGCGCGAACCAGCCCCACGTGTCGTAGAACAATCCTTGCAGCAGGATGGTCACCGCGATCAACGAGGCAAAGCTGCCGTAGGCGCGGATATGACCGATGCGCAGAATCAATCGATCATTAAAGACGGCGCCCAGCGTCAGGCCAATGAAGTACGCCGATGAAACGATACCGATCATGGTGGCCGAGGCACCGGCTGCGTCCAGCCGAAGGGTGGTCAGGGATGAAAGAAAGCCGTTGCCCAGAGCAACAATGAACAGCCCGAGCAGGGGCGCCAGCGCCATGGCCAGCAAACGCGGAGACATAAAGACCTCTAGAATCGAACAGCGAAACAGGCACAGGCGTGCATGCGATTGCCAAACCGAAGTGTGTTGTGCAAATGAGGGTGGTTGAGTCGGACACACATCGACGAAGTGTGGCCAGCCATTCAGGTACGCGTTGCTGAAGCCTCCAGTCATCAAGTCCCGACGACTGCAAGCGAGCGCGCGATTCTAAGGCTTGTGTGGGATTTTCCAAGAGCTGGCTGCTGCGACGTTAGGACGCAGGTAGCGGGCACAGGTATCTACACAGCCTCTGGTACGCCGTCGGACACTGTGGGAGGGGGCTTGCCCCCGATGGCGGCCTGACAGCCGACCAGAATGTTGGATCAGACCGAGTACATATCCGTTATTTGGGCAACGGCCACTATTGGTTCCGCTTTTACAGCGGGTCACTTTGAAAAGCGCAAAGTAACCAAACGCTCTTGCCCCACCACTCGGCACCTCGCTTAGGCTCGGTGTGCCCGTAATCCGACATGCATTTGGGGGGCCGCCGCCACGCGCCATCTATGGCGCGGGGCGGCTAAACCGGCATCCCTGCCGGTTTACCCCCCAAATCCCTGTCGAATTCCGGCCAGCGTGGTTTAACGGGGCGCCTGAGATCAAAAGCAGATCAAGATCAAGAGCGGCTCGCTTCGCATCGTAGTTGCTGTTGGCGACTGCAAAGTTGTGTAGATACCTATGCTCATCGGGTGCAAGCCCCTCCCACCTTTGACCGAGATGTGTCACGGAGAAGGTTTTGTGAAAGGCCGGCTATTTCCGATGCTACTCAGGGCTGCAAACGCCGCACCCTCCAGCCTGTATCGCTGCGGTCATACCTCAACCGCTCATGCAAGCGCTCCTGCCCATTTCCCCAGAACTCCAGCGATTCAAGTCGCAACTCGAACACGCAATATCCCTCGGGACGCGGCAGTGGACCCTGCACGTCCGCCAGTTGCCTGGCGGCGTTGCGCATGGCCTGCACGTCCTCCAGTTCTTCACTCTGGCGAGACACCGATGACATCGGGTGCGTGGCATAAGGGCGCTTGAGCCACGCATCATCAGCCTTGGCGTCTGGCAAGCGCACGGCCTGGCCATTGAGGATGATTTGCTGACTGGTTTCGCGCCAATACAGCACACCCGAAGCCCAGGGGTTGTGGAGCAGTTCCCGGCCTTTCTGGCTGCCGGCATGGGTGCTGAACACCACGCCGGCGTCACTGATCTCGCTGATCACCACGATCCGCGTGGAGGGCCGGCCCTGGCTATCGGCGGTGGCCAGCGCAAGCGCCCTGGGCTCGCGGATGCCCACGCGGCGCGCACGCTCCAGCCAATTGTGCAGCACGCTCATGGGGTCGGCGGGCAGTGTCTGATATTCGGGGAAGGGCGCATCCAATGTGCCGGTGAGGGATTCCGACATGCCTTTACCCAACAGCGGCTTGCCTTGTATTGAGCTGTTCATAGCACGATGGTCCCCCGTCCAAATGTGACGCCATTACCTGATACCTCGACTCGCGTCAGTTGCTCGGCGCGGCCCTCAGCTTTGGCGAACATCAGTGAGGGGCGGCCGATTTCCACACCCTGTAAAATCTCGACTGGCTGGCCAAACTCAATCTGGCCATGGCGCGCCAGATGAATCGCCAATGGCCCGGCGGCGGAGCCTGTGGCCGCATCCTCCACAACGCCGTAGGCCGGTGAGAACATGCGGCTGCGCCAACGCCGTCCTGCGCCGGCAAAACAGTTGATCGCCATGTCATGGAAGTTGGACAGTGCACGGTGGTCGGGGTGCAGGGCCGATAACGCTTCAATGCTCGGCAGGCCGACAAACACATGGCGCGGGCCGTTGTGATAGATCTCGATGGGAAAGGTCGAGTCACTGATGCCCAAGGCCTGGAGCAGTTCGGCGTCGCGGCCCAGGGCCGTCCAGGTCGGGATCGGCTGGTCCATGCTGGCGGCGATGACGCTGCCGTTCTGGCGCTCCAGTTCAAAGGCGATGGTGCCCATCTGGGTTTCCAGATACAGCCGGTGGTTGTCGGTATGTGCTCCCAGGGCAATGGCCGTACCCAGCAACGGGTGCCCGGCAAAAGGGAGTTCGTTGACCGGTGTGAAAATCCGGATCAGCGCATCTCCACCGTTGCGCGGCTTGAGCACAAAGGTGGTCTCCGAGAGGTTCATTTCTCGGGCGATGCGTTGCATTTGCGCGGGCGGTAAATCATCGGCGTCAAAGAACACCGCGACCGGATTGCCTTCCAGCGGGACGCTGGCAAAGGCGTCGATAATGACGTAGTTGTGCATGCTTATCTCCCGGCGGCCGAAACGCTGCTGTCGACAGGTGTGTGGATGAGGGCGTGTCGCAGCAGGTCGGCGATGATGCGCGGGCCTTCCTGGGTCAAAAGCGACTCGGCATGAAACTGCATGGAGGCAAACGCCGGCCCACGCAGGGCATGTACCTCGCCGGTCTCGCTGTCGCGACTGATTTCAACGGTTCCGATACCGTCGATGTCCAGGCGGTCACTGGAGCTGCGCGCCGCGAACGTGTTGTAGAAACCCACTCGTTCGGCGTTGCCGAACAGGTCGATCTGTTTTTGCACGCCCTGGTTGGGAATGGCCTTGCGTTGCAACTCCAGGCCCAGGCACAGGCTCAACACCTGGTGACTCAGGCACACCGCGAGGAATGGCCGCTGCTGGCTAAGCAGGGAACGGATGGCCAGGTGCAGATGGTCGATTTTCGGCAGTTGCACATCGCTCGGGTTGCCAGGGCCAGGGCCCATGATCACCAGGTCGTAACCGTCGAAACTGTACTCGTCACTGAAACTGCGCACCGTCACCACCAGCCCGAGAGCCCGCAGCTGTTTGGCGATCATCGAGGTGAACGTGTCTTCGGCGTCGACGATCAGCACCTGGCGGCCACTGAAGTCGGCCTGGGTCTGTTGCCGTTGCTGGCTGTTCATCAGCCAGAAATCCGAGACGTAGGCATTGCGGCTGGCCAATGCCGCGCGCACCTGCAGGTGGTCGCCGAAGCGCGAGGTCGCCTGGTTTTTCAGCGCGGCGATCAGGCCCGCAGCCTTGGCCCGGCTTTCGGCGGCTTCGGTCATCGGTTCGGAGTGCCGCACGATGGTCGAACCCACGCTGATCCGAACCTGCCCGCAGTTATCGATGTCGGCGGTGCGAATCAGGATCGCCGAGTCCAGGGAACGTCCGCCCTTGCCATCGCTGCCAATCAGCGCGGCCATGCCGCTGTAGTACGCCCTGCCTTGCGGCTCATAGCGCTGGATCACCCGGCAGGCGCTTTCCAGCGGGCTGCCGGTGACCGTCGGGGCGAACAGGGTTTCGTGCAGGATTTCGCGCACATCGCGGCGGGTCTTGCCTTCGATGAAGTACTCGGTGTGCGCCAGATGGGTCATTTCCTTGAGGTAGGGGCCGAGGACGTGTCCGCCGTCTTCACAAATACGCGCCATCATTTTCAGTTCTTCATCGACCACCATATACAGCTCATCGGCTTCCTTGCGGTCGGCCAGGAAGTCCATGACCTCCGTCAGGCTGGGGCCGGCGGGAGGGTAGCGGTAAGTGCCGCTGATGGGGTTCATCACCGCAAGCCCATCCTTGACGCTGATGTGGCGCTCGGGGGACGCACCGACGAAGGTGCGGCTGCCGGTGTGAATGATGAATGTCCAATAGACGCCTTTCTCCCGTTCCAGCAGATGACGAAAGAACGACAGCGCACTGGCCGGCTGGTACTCGCTGATCTCCGCCAGGAAAGTGCGCTTGATCACGAAGTTGGCACCTTCCCCGGAGCCGATTTCGTTGGCGATCACCTGGCTGACGATCTCGGCATAGCTGGCGTCGCTGAGGTCGAAGCGTTCGTTATTCAACTGGATCGGCACGTTGGGCAGTAACGCCAGCATCTGCTCGATGCTGATGGTTTGCTGCTCGGTAATGTTCATCGCCAGCAGCGGCGACTGATCGTCCACCGCTGCAAAGCCCCGTTCGGCAATTTGACAGTAGGGAATCAGCGTCAGTACATCCAGGCGAGGGGCGCCGATCGAGGGGGCGGGCAAGTCGATATCGGCCAGGACCTGCGGCTGCGACATCTCGCCAATCAGCACATTCAGCAGCCCGGGGCCGCTGGATTCCGGGCGATACAAGAGGGCAAAGGGTTCGGGCACCGGTTGCAGGATGCGTTCCATGAGGCGGGCGGCGGCTTGGCTCATAGCACCACCTCATCGGTGGTGATGACCATGGCGCAACGGCTGGCGGCGTATTCCATGGCCATCCAGTGGTGCTCCTTGCTGAAGTCGGCAATGGCGTCGGCAACGAGAAAGGGTTGGATATCGTTGGAGTACGCATCCACGCTGGAAATCAATACCCCGACATGGGCATACACCCCACACAGGATCAGCTGATCGCGCCCGCTGGCGTGCAGGCGTTGCAACAAGTCGGAGTTGAAGAACGCACTGTAGCGCCACTTGGTCAGCAGCCAGTCACCGGGCTGGGGGGTGAGGGCGTCGACGACCTCACGGTCGGTCGGGCTGGCCTTCATGCCCGGGCCCCAGAAGTCCTTGAGCAGCCCGCGTTGTTCCTCGTTCATGCTGCCCGGCTGGGCGGTGTAGGCCACTGGCACGCCGTTGTCGGCAGCCCACTGGCGAATGCGTGCGGCATTGCCCACCACTTCGTCACGTAAGGCATCCGGCAAGGGCCGCAGGAAGTAGCGCTGCATGTCATGCACCAACAGTACGGCGCGTTCGGGGTCGATGTGCCATTGCGCGAGGTTGGCGGGCAGGTCGCGGGAGGTAGGCAGGACATAAGGGACGATCGATGGAATGCCGGTCATGGCGACAAACTCCAGTCAAAGGGAAACAAAAGAGGGAGGAGGGCAGGCTTTCCAGGCCATCACCGCAGTAATGGCTTGCCAGGGGTTCAGGCGCGGGTCGCACAGGCTTTTGTAGTGGCTGGCAACCTGGCTCAGGCCGGCGGCATCGGAGGCGCACTCGCTGACGTCATCGGGAGTGGTTTCCAGATGTAGACCGCCGGCCACGCCACCGGCCGAGATCACGGCATGTTTGAAGGCGGTGATTTCGTCGGTGATGGTCTGCACCATGCGAGTCTTATTGCCGCAGGGCGCGACGATGGTATTGCCGTGCATCGGGTCGCTGAGCCAGATGATCTTGTGGCCGGCACGGCGCACCGCTTCAACCAGCGGTGGCAGGCGGTCGGCGACCTTGTGGGCGCCCATGCGGGCAATCAGGGTCAGCCGGCCGGGCTCATGCCTGGGGTCCAGGCGCTCGCACAGGCTCAGTAACTGATCCTGGGTGATATCCGGGCCGACCTTGCAGGCCACCGGGTTGAGCACTTCGCTGAGCAGCGCTACGTGAGCGCCCGTCAACTCACGGGTACGCTCGCCAATCCACGGCCAATGGGTAGAGCCAAGGAATGTCCGGCCCTGTTCGTCCTGGCGCACTTGCGGCAGTTCGTAGTCGAGCACCAGCATCTCGTGACTGGTCCAGGCAGGGGAGCCGGTGAGCTGCTCCTGGCCGGACGGTGCCTTCCATCCCAGGTGTTGCATGATGTCCTGAGCGGCGCGATAGCCTCGTACCAAGCGTTGCGCATCATGCTGGCGATGGCCGGGGACCGCCTCACGACCGTTGACCATATCGCCGCGGTACACCGGCAACTCAACATCGCCGATGCGTTCGCTGTGGTTGGAGCGAGGCTTGGCAAACTGCCCAGCAATTCGCCCCACCCGCACCACCGGTTGCTGGGTGACCAGCCTGAACGTCCCGGCCAGCATATCCAGCAGCGCGGCTTTGCGGGTCACATGGTCGGCAGCGCTTTCATCCATGTCCTCGGCGCAGTCGCCGCACTGGATGATCATCGCTTCGCCAGCCGCGACCCTGGCCAGGGTCGCGCGCAACACCAGGATATCTTCAACGCGAATCAGTGACGCGCTGTCCCTGAGATAGGCCTGCGCGTCATGCAATTGTGAGGGTTCGCTCCATTGAGGCTGCTGCAACGCTTCACACTTCAGAACCCGTTTCAGTAAGTCTTCCATGATGCGATCGCTCTCCCAAAAGGATCAGGCAGGAATGCCTTCACGCTTGATGTGCGGCACTGGAATACCCAAGGCGCGCAATTGTTGAAAGACATTCATGAATTCGCGATTGCGTTTTACTTTGCCGTCTTGCAGCTCGAAGGAGTGCAAGAAGTGGTTCTCGTAATAACCTTCCGGGTAACCAGGAAAGAGAATCTTGCCGTGGCCATCACACTCGACCCAGATATGGTTGGGGTCATCGGTTTCAAATACCTTGACGTTGTACCATTCCCAATCCGGGAAGCACTTGAGTGACCAAACAGCATGTTCGGCCAACTTAGCTTTGCCACTGATTACAATCGGTGCACCCGTATCCGTGGTCCATAAACCGCCTGAACCGTCTTCGGTAAACAGTTCATGCCGGCGCAGGCGGTCCTGGCCTTTGGTGCGCATGTATTGTTCAACCGTAGCGCGGTTCTTGCGACGCAGTTCAGTATCGTCAGTGATGGGTTGTTGCACTGTGCTATCAGGCATGCTCAATCTCCAATGGATAAAGGACTTATGAGGCGGGGATACCTTCACGCTTGATTTTTGGCACCGGGATGCCCAAGGCGCGAAGTTGTTCAAAAGGGTTCATGAACTCACGGTTTTGCGTGATCTTGCCGTTGTCCAGCTCGAAGGAGTGGATGTAGTGGTTTTCGCAATAACCTTGCGGATAACCAGGAACTCGAGTGGTGCCGCGGCCGTCACTTTCCACCCAGAAGTGGTTGGGGTTGTCGGTTTCAAACACTCGGACGTTGTGCCATTGCCAGTCTGGGAAGCACTGCTGCAGCCATACTCCGAGCGCGGCCAGCTTAGCGTGGCCCTTAAAGACAAGGGGTTCACCGGTTTCGGTGTTCCAGGAGCCGCCACTGCCATCCGGCGTGAACAACTCATGGCGGCGCAGGCGGTCTTCGCCGTTGGTACGCATGTACTGATCAACAGTGGCGCGGTTTTTTCGGCGAAGTTCAAGATGGTCATTAAAGCCGCCAGATGAAAGCGAACCGGGCATGGGCAATGTTCTCCTTAGTTGACTGAAATTGCGGACAATCAATTAAATAATTAGTTAATTGCATGCGGCGAAATTGAATGCTTTTGAACTGTTTCGCATTGATCGTTTTGTGCGGTGTTGTTTATACACCTGCGTTTCTCGGGCTTGGAACTACCAGATCTTGTAGTGGCTCAGGGCGGGCGCGATCGGTCGGATGGAGTGTTGCATTATTATGAAGGGGCAGGCTCATTCGTCGGCTGAGAAACAGTGGCCTATGGCTAGTTAGTTGGGTTAGACATAAAAAACATGTCGCTAGTGCGAAGCAGTCTATGAGTGTTGATTTTGGGAGTTGACAGACGTTCAGGTTGGTTTAGTCTCACGACTCCCTTGGAGTGTTATAGGCGTTCAAAATGGAATTAGGACAGCTGTTGGGATGGGATGCTTATTTTTACAGTATCTTTGCAAAAGCCATGAACATGGAGGAGTTCACCGTTGTTGCATTGAGAGCCTTGCGTGAACTGCGGTTTGATTTTTTCGCCTATGGCATGTGCAGCGTGACGCCGTTCATGCGGCCCAAGACCTATATGTACGGCAACTATCCCGAGCACTGGCTACAACGCTATCAAGCCGCTAACTATGCGCTGATCGACCCCACGGTGAAACACAGCAAAATCTCGTCGGCCCCCATTTTATGGAGCAATGAGTTGTTCCGAAACTGCCCGGACCTGTGGTCAGAAGCCAACGACTCGAGTCTATGCCATGGCCTGGCCCAACCTTCGTTCAACACCCAGGGCAGGGTCGGGGTGTTAAGCCTGGCACGCAAGGACAATGCCATCAGCCTTCAGGAATTCGAAGCATTGAAGCCAGTGACCAAAGCGTTTGCGGCGGCGGCCCTGGAGAAGATTTCGGCGCTGGAGACTGATGTACGTGCGTTCAACACGGATGTGGAGTTCAGCGAGCGCGAATGTGATGTGTTGCGCTGGACCGCCGATGGCAAGACGTCGGAGGAAATTGGCGTGATCATGGGCGTGTGCACCGACACCGTGAACTACCATCACCGCAACATCCAACGCAAAATCGGCGCCAGCAACCGCGTACAGGCCGTGTCTTACGCCGTCGCGCTGGGCTATATCTGAGGTTCACCTGCTGCGCCGAGTCGCCCAAGAGGACGACTCGGCCGTTATTATCAAGCAGTCTCTTCCAATAACGCCTCAGACGTGAAGGCTGAAGGTAAGCGGGCGCCACGGTGGTGTTCGCGGTGAGCCGAAAGTTTGATGGCGAGAATTTTTTCGCCCTGATGCTCGATTACCGACCCCAGGCGTTCGTACTTGACCCCGTTGATCTTGTAATAGCGTTCCATCGTGCTGTTGACGATTCCGACGATGGCATCGGCACCCGCCAGGCTGGCGGTCTTGAGGGTTTTCCAGAACAAAGGCATGGCCAGTTGCGGTTCGCGGGTGGTGAAGCGTGTCATTTCCCAAATGGCGGGATGCCTGGGTGGTGTGCCTTCGCAGGCATGGCTGAACACACCCTCCAGCAGGTTGGGGAATGTAGTGGGTATCAGCCGGGCGCAGCCGACGATTGAACGATGCTCGTTGAACGCCAGGAGGTAGCGGGCGTGCTCGTTGTCGTATTGATCCCATTCATAACCGGCCTGGTGCGGCGGGATGGGCAATCGCCATCCTAGTTTTTCGACGAATTGTTCATGCCGAAAGCGACCCAGCATGAGTTTAAGCTCGTCGTCCATTGCGCTCAGCGTGTGCTCTTCCATGTGCATGGCAGGGTGTTCCTTGGGGGAGGGGGAAGTGCGGTTTTTTATAGAGGACTTGTGGAGGGTTAGCGACTACAAGATCTTGTAGGGCGGGCTGGTGTGGTCGGCGGGGCTGGAGTGCAAACGAGACGCGAGGACTTCGAGCAGGAATCCAGCGGCCACCTCACGAGCCTCAACAACTTTGAACTTATGCTAACGCCCATCCCCCTAACGCTGTGCAGCTAGCGCCTGGCTCAGGTTGAACCTGAGCTAACTAATTACGAGCAAAGGTTTGGTGATTTATGAAGAGTGAACAAGTCGAAGGTGTTGCAGAAAAGGTTGCTGGAAAGACACAGAGCGTCGTCGGGAAGCTGTTTGGTGATTCCAAGCTGGAAGCAGAAGGCGCTGGTCGTCAAGCGGCTGGTCAGTTGACCCAGACCTACGGCGACGTACTGGACGGCGTATCTACGTTTGTTAAAGAAAAACCAGTTGCTGCAATCGCGATTGGTGCAGTAGCGCTGCTGGTTCTAGATCGTCTCTTTCGCCGCTGAATCATAGAGGAAGGGGCGTTCCGTCAGGGACGCTCCCTCGCTTTCGCAGACGTACACACTTAAGTTTTTCTGGCTGTGGCCAGTAAGGCGGCTGCGCAGAGCATCATTGCGCCCGTTATGCGATTGATGATCGACAATCTCCGTTTCGAAGGGTGCAGAGATCGAATGATGCTTCCAGCAAGAGCCCAGCCTATAGCGGCGATAAACTCGACGGCAATGTAGATTGCACTCAAAACGACGAACTGGGCAGTGAAGGAATCGCCAGCACCAGAAACAATGAATTGGGGAACAAAAGCAGTGAAGAGCAAGATTGCTTTGGGGTTGGTCATGGCTGTCATGAACTCCCTGCGGGCCAAGGAGTAGGCATCGACAGGTTGGAATAAGCCAGAAGCCCCATCTTTGTGACAATCATGGCCTATCAGCATTCTCACGCCGAGATAGGCGAGGTAAAGCACACCTGCCCATTTAAGAATCTGGAAAGCGAGTTCAGACGCCTCTAGCAATGCGCCCAAACCGATAATCACCATTGCGATCATCAGTGCAAAGGCCGTACATCGACCTGAAAGACCGACCACTGTAGGCAGCAAGCCCTGGCTGCTGCCGTTTGCGAATGCAAGCAGGTTGTTGGCGCCTGGTGAGACGGCAACGATTGCTGCTGCGGGAAGAAATAGAAGGATTTGGGCTAGGGTCATGGTTGTAACCTCGGCATCGACAATAATTGATTCTAGCCAGCGCTTGAATAGCCTCAACTGTAAGGGGCGTCAGATAAGTGCAATTGCATAAATATGAAGTTGAGCTGGGTATCTGCCCGTTCCTTGGGTAGTCAAGCCGCCTGGCAATCGATGCAGTCTCGATGCCCTTTGCCGGGCTTGATGGGCTGAAAAGCCTTATATTTTCCACGTCCCCGAAAAGCCAATGCCCCGACAAGTCGGGGCATTGGCTTTCTAATGAGCGAGTGGTCGGTTTGTATCGTTGTGTATCTGCGCGTTGGATAGATACACAGCGATTCTTTTAAGTCGGTTGATGACACATACGGGATACCTGCGGGGCTTTAAATGAACCCATCGAGAAGGCGCAAACCTTCTCCAATGGATGACTCATTTAACTCGCGGCTATCTCTGCGCGTTTCGCGACGTTGTCGACCAATGACTTATAGGAAATTCAAAATGCCTGCAGCAACGTTCGGTTTCACCTGGCGCCATAGTCTGGCTTCTTCCGTGAGAATGGGCGTTTTGGGGTTGGCCCTGATAGCCGGCAGCGGTGGTGCCTGGGCTGCTGGCCCGGCCGCCGATGCGTCAGTTGCCAGCTCGGCCTCGACCAATCCCGAATCGATTCGACCATATCGAATTCACGTCGATGAAGCTCAATTGACTGATCTGAAAAAGCGCATTGCGGCGACCCGCTGGCCGGACAAAGAGACCGTCAATGACGTTTCCCAAGGCGTGCAGTTGGCCCAGGTCCAGGCGCTGGTGAAGTATTGGGGCAGCGGCTATGACTGGCGCAAGGCCGAAGCAAAGCTCAATGCGCTGCCTGAATTCATCACGACTATTGACGGCGTCGATATTCAATTCATCCATGTTCGCTCGCGAAACCCCAACGCGATGCCATTGCTTCTGACACACGGATGGCCTGGCTCACAATTCGAGTTCCTGAAAACTATCGGCCCGCTGACGGATCCCGTTGCTTACGGCGGTAAAGTTGAAGATTCGTTCGACGTGATCATTCCATCGATTCCGGGACACGGTTTTTCCGGTAAGCCAACTGAATTGGGCTGGGGGCCGGATCGAGTCGCGAAGGCTTGGGATGTGCTCATCAAGCGTCTGGGTTATACCCACTATGTTTCCCAGGGCGGAGATCACGGTTCGGTGATATCGGATGCATTGGGACGCCTGAATCCGCCGGGTCTGTTGGGCATTCACTTGAACATGCCGGCCACCATCCCGCCCGAATTGGTCAAGCCGATCAATAGTGGTGACCCAGCCCCTGTCGGGCTCACTGAGCCTGAACGCAAGGCGTTTGATTCCTTGAGCACCTTCTTCGGCCGCAATGCAGCATACGGCGCGATGATGGTTACGCGCCCGCAGACTATCGGTTACCTGCTGGCCGATTCGCCTACCGGTACTGCGGCGTGGATGTACGAAAAAATCGCCGCGTGGACGGACAGCGATGGTCAGCCTGAACGGGTATTGACCCGTGACGAGATGCTGGACGATATCAGCCTGTACTGGCTGACGAATGCAGGCGCATCGTCATCGCGTTTCTACTGGGAAAACAACAACAACAATTTCAGCGCTGCCGCGCAGAACACCGCAAGCATCAAGGTGCCGGTGGCGATCACGGTATTCCCGCACGAGATCTATCAGGCGCCAAAAAGCTGGGCGCAACGCGCTTACCCATCACTTTCCTACTACAGCCAGGTTAACAAGGGCGGCCACTTCGCTTCCTGGGAGCAACCTCAATTGTTCAGCGAAGAGTTGCGGGAGGCCTTCCGGCCGCTGCGCGCCAAGCTGAGCGCAACGAAGACAGCCCAGTAGCTCACACGCCATCGAGTCAACACACCGGGCCGCTATTCGGCGGCTCGCTACGGAGAAACACCATGGAGATGACCTTGCTGAACAACCAAAATAAATCCAGCCGCCTGCGGGGTCTTGCCCCATCGCTGTTGGCAGCAGCGGTGCTGCAATTCGCAGCGGTGGCTGGCGGTTTTTCCCAAGCCAGCGCGGCTGATGTACCCGCGTCCACCATTGGGGCTATCACGCCGGGAGCTCACACCTCTCTCGGTGCTCTTAAGCATGTGAAAGCGGGGCTGCTGGACGTTTCTTACGCGGAACTCGGCCCAGCCGATGGCCCTGTGGTCATTTTGTTGCACGGCTGGCCCTACGATATCAACGCATACGCTGATGTCGCTCCTGCTTTGGCGGACAAGGGATATCGAGTGTTGATCCCTTCTGCGCGTGGTTATGGCGATACGCATTTTCTCTCGGCCAAGACAGTTCGCAATGGTCAACCTGCTGCGCTGGCAAGCGACCTGATCGACTTCATGGACGCGCTGAAGATCAAGACGGCGGTGCTGGGTGGGTTTGACTGGGGCGCCCGCACTGCAGATATCGTTGCCGCACTGTGGCCGGAAAGAGTCAAAGCCCTGGTCGCTGTGAGCGGTTACCTGATAGGCAGCCAAGAGGCGGGCAAGGCGCCATTGCCGCCAGCCGCCGAACTGCAGTGGTGGTACCAGTTCTACTTCGCGACCGAGCGCGGGCGCCTGGGCTACGAGAAAAACACCCATGACTTCGCCAAGCTCATCTGGAAGCTGGCGTCGCCACAATGGAATTTCGACGACGCCACTTATGAGCGCAGCGCGGCGTCCTTGCAAAACCCTGATCACGTGGCCGTGTCGATTTTCAACTATCGCTGGCGCCTGGGGCTGGTCAAGGGCGAGGCCAGATACGACGCGCTGGAGAAGAAACTCGCGGCATTTCCATCCATCAGCGTGCCCACCATCACCCTGGAAGGTGATGCGAACGGCGCACCGCACCCACCTGCCGAAGCGTACGCCAAGCGCTTCACTGGCAAGTATGAGTACCGATTGATCACCGGTGGTGTTGGGCACAACTTGCCGCAGGAAGCGCCGAAAGCCTTCGCCCAGGCGGTGATCGACGCCGATCATCTTTGAAAACCGGATGAGAGGAGGGCGATGATGAAGCTGAAATTTCTTGCCGCGATGTCGGCTGCCATTGCAATCGCAGCGTTGACCGCTACCGGTGTTGCCTCGGGCGACGCCAGTACTGGCGACGCCTCACCGATCTATGGCGTGAAATTACCTGAAAACTACCGCCTATGGCCGCTGATTGCGCCGGCGCAGGAAGCAGCACCCCTGAATGAACTGCGAGCCGTGCTGGGCAATGACTTGGCCATCAAGGCTTATCAGGACTCAACGCTGCCATTCCCCGATGGCACGGTGCTGGTAAAGCTGGCCTGGAAACATGTGCAGTCCCCGGAATTCGAGCCGGCGTCCATCCCGGGGCCGGCCACGACCGTGCAGGTGATGGTCAAGGACTCGAAAAAATATGCAGCAACCGGTGGTTGGGGATTCGGGCGGTTTATCAACGGTAAACCGGCCGATGAAGCCCAACACGACACCTGCTTCGCCTGTCACCAGGCGCGAGTGCGTAATCACGACTTTGTGTTCACTCGCTTCGCTCCCTGATTCCCGTCAAACCTGGAGTTAACAATGAAAAAAGTATTAACCGCACTAGCCGTCGCCGTCAGCCTGAGCATGGCGACACACGCCTGGTCGCAAACTGAAAAACCCACGATTGTGCTCGTGCATGGCGCCTTTGCCGATGCGTCGAGTTGGAATGGCGTCGTGAAGATTCTCGAGAAGGACGGTTACCCGGTGGTTGCCGCTGCCAACCCATTGCGCGGTGTAAAGAGCGATGGTTCGGCAATCTCGGCATTGCTGACGAGCATTCATTCGCCGGTGGTGTTGGTCGGCCATTCCTATGGCGGCAACGTTATCAGTGATGCGGCCAACGATCATGTCAACGTCAAAGCCCTGGTTTACGTCAGTGCGTTTGCACCTGAGGCCGGGGAAACCGTCGCCGGGCTGGCCGGCAAATTCCCGGGCAGCACGCTGGGCCCAACGCTGGCTGCGCCTGTACCGCTGGCCGATGGGGGCAAGGATTTGTACATCCAGCAGGACAAATTTCACAACCAGTTTGCCGCTGACGTCCCCGCGAAAGAGGCGGCATTGATGGCCACCACTCAACGTCCGGTAACAGAAGCGGCGCTCAACGAAGCGTCCGGCAGCCCCGCCTGGAAGCATATTCCGTCCTGGTACATCTACGGCGACAAGGACAAGAACATTCCCCCGCAAGCCATGGCATTCATGGCCAAGCGCGCCGCAGCCAAAGCCGTGGAAGTGGTCAAGGGCGCTTCACATGTCGTGATGGTTTCGAACCCGGAACCGGTTGCCCGCCTGATCGAAAAAGCCGCCACGGCGAAGTAACACGCTGAGGGTATCAATGATCTGGCGAAGGACCAGTTCCCGACAGGACACGGCATTCATGCAACGCCTTCGGAATTGCCGTGACCCAGTGGGCCTATTCGCACGCTATCAAGTCGGTTGACTACTCGCCACAGATCGCCAACTGGGGCCCCATAATCAGGTACGCCACGATGTGGAAGATTAATCACAGTTACATTGATGGAGCATTCGTTCCCGTTCAGGGCAATGAAACGGTGCAATGCATCAATCCAGCTACCGAGGAGGTCATCGGTACGCTCACCCTGGCTGATCGTGAAGATGCCAGGCGCGCTATCGCGGCGGCTTCGCGTGCTCAAGTCGCGATGGGCCGCACCTCGAAGGCCGAGCGTATCGACATGCTCGAGCAGTTGCAGGCTGCCGTGCTGGCGAGCACGAATGAAATTCGCGATACCGCCATCCAAGAGTACGGTGCGCCGTTTGCCCGTGCGCAATGGGTCAGTCGCTACGCTTCGCAGTCATTTACCAATGCGGCGCAGGTGTTGAAACATTTCGACCTGAGTCGTTCGGTCGGTGACGCTACCGTGGTGATGGAGCCGGTCGGAGTCGCGGCGCTGTTTGCCCCCTGGAACAGCACCGCCGGGACGATATGCAGCAAACTGGCATCGGCCATTGCGGCTGGCTGTGCCTCGGTCATCAAACCGAGCGAGTTGAGCCCGTTGCAGACCACCGTACTCGCCCAAGCGTTGCATCGCGCAGAGTTGCCCAAAGGGGTTTTCAACATTCTGTTGGGACGCGGCAGTGATGTGGGTGACGAAATCAGCGCCAGCCCACTCATCGCGAAAATTTCATTCACCGGGTCCACCGCCACCGGAAAGCTCATTGCACGCGCCGGAATCGAGACCATGAAGCGAGTGAGTCTGTCGCTCACGGGGAAGTCGGCCTCTATCATCCTGGATGACGCCGATCTCGACATCGCCATTCCCCTGGCTCTGAATGCGGCGTTCATGAACAACGGTCAGGCATGTGTCGCCGGCACACGTCTGCTGGTGCCACGCACGCACGCCGAGGACATTATCAACCGCGTCAAAAGCCTGGTTGGGGCGATGGTCGTCGGCAATCCGCAGGATCCGGCCACTGCCCTCGGGCCGCTGGTCAATCGCGCCCAATTCGACCGCGTACAAGCTTTCATCCGCCGCGGGCAGGCGCAAGGCGCGACGTTGATTATCGGCGGGGAGGGCAGACCGACCGGTTTGGATAAGGGCTATTTCGTCAGGCCTACGGTCTTTGCCGACGTCAGCAGTGACATGAACATCGCGCAAGAGGAGATTTTCGGCCCGGTGCTATCGATAATTGCGTATGACTCGCAAGAACAAGCGATCGCTATTGCCAATGCCAGTATCTACGGCTTGCAAGCTTATGTGTTTTCCCGGCAACCGGAACGTGCCCAACGCCTGGCGAACCAGCTGCAGGCCGGCTCGGTGTTGATCAACAGAATTTCGCCAGAGCTGCTGGCGCCGTTCGGCGGGGTAAAGCAGTCCGGTGTCGGCCGGGAGTTTGGAGTCTTTGGGCTGGAAGCATTTCTTGAGGCCAAAAGCATCGTGTCCGATTAGCCTGGGGTTGGCGGGAGATTGTGGTCGCACAACCCAGGCCGCAGGAGAAAAAGCTAATGGCCCACGGCGCGTTGCCTGTGGGCCATTGTTTTTTAAGGGTTAAGCGGCTGCAGCTTTCGCCTCCTGCAGCAGTTGCTGAATCATCTTTTCCTGCGTCTTGTAGCCACCTTCTCCGAAGTGGGTGAAACGCACCTGCCCTTTGGCGTCGATCAGGTAGTGCGCAGGCCAGTACTGGTTATCGAAGTTGCGCCAGATCGCGTAGTTGTTATCGATGGCCACCGGGTAAGTGATGCCGAGCTTTTTTACCTCATCCCTGACATTGCTGATGATGCGTTCAAAGCCGTATTCCGGAGTGTGGACGCCGATTACCACCAAGCCATCCTTCTCGTATTTCTGCGCCCAGTCCTTCACATACGGCAGGGCGTGCTGGCAATTGATGCAGTCGTAAGTCCAGAAATCGACGAGCACCACTTTGCCTCTGAGCGACTCACTGGTCAGTGCGGGCGAATTGAGCCATTCCACCGCGCCGGACAGCGACGGCATCGGGCCTTGGGCGTTGTCGAGGGTGGGTTCGGCCTTGGCCTTGCTTACCAGGTATTCGACAACTTTGGGGACGCTTTCCAATACGCCTTTTTCCAGCACGCTGACGCCTTCGGACGACGCCCCGGCCAACAGCGACTTGTCGGCACCGGTAGAAATCATCAGCGCTGCGGCCAGGACCGCAAAACCGGTGGCGCGACGCAGCCAGCCGGTGACCGGAATCGAGGCCTTCAGGCGATTGACTAAACCGCGTCCGGCGAAAATCAGCGTACCCAACGACAGTGCACTGCCCAGGCCGTAGGCTGCCAGCAGCAGGCTGGTTTGCGCATTGGCGCCTTGCAGCATGGCGCCGGTAAGGATCACCCCGAGGATAGGCCCGGCGCACGGTGCCCAGAGCAGGCCGGTAGCGACGCCGATCATCAGCGAACCCAGCGGCCCGGACATTCTGCGCGTCTGGGGGTCGAGGCGATTGCCCAGTAACACGAACGGGCTGGCCAGCCAGCCACTGATTCGCGCCGAAATCAGCGACAAGGCAAACAGCGCCATCACCACCAGTGCCACATGACGCCCGGTGTTGTTGGCCTGAATCACCCATTCACTGCTGACCACGGCCAGACTGGAAATCAGCGCGAAGGTCAGGACCATGCCGCCAAGGGTAAGCAGGATCGATGAGCGTGTGCGGTCGATACCGGCGAACAGAAATGGCACGACCGGCAGGATACAAGGGCTGAGGACGGTCAATAAGCCGCCCAGGAATGCGATGAGGAACATAAGGGTCACCTGATGAAATGTGGGCCGAACTCAGTTATCGCTGTGGCAATCGGCAAATTTGCGGTAGTTCAGGGTCTCGGTCTTGCCCTGCGAATTCAGGTAGGTCAGTTGGGCATCGACAATGCCGCAGGAAGCCCCGGCATCCTGTGTCATTGCCACCACTTTCTGGATGTCCAGGTGCGTGCCGTAGGTGTAGGTTTGCGGCGTGACGTCAGCTTCGGCGCGGGCCGAGAAGGTGCAGATATTCAGGGCGGCAAACAGGCAAGTGGCATAGAGGGTATTGGTGTTCATGGTCGTCTTCTCAAGGCTTCAATGGTTGGGTGGTTCAGTTGAGCCGAGGCGCTTGGGTTGGCCTCGATGTGGCTCATTAGAAGCCCGTGAGGTATCTCGTCTGTGTCAAAAACAGCCGCGGATAACTCGGTTCGTATCAGGACCCGGTCCTGATACACGGCCATACAAACCCCCGGAAATTGTTGTTTTTGCCTCTGCGTGTATCCTTCGCCAGAGCAGATACACTGCAATACAAACCGCCGCGGGCGAACGGACTCAGTCTCTATAGACTGAGCCGCAATTCCCATTGACAGAGGCTTGGCCCATGGAACACGTTGATCACATTCTCATCGTGGACGATGACCGTGAGATTCGAGAGATGGTAGGCAGCTACCTGAAGAAGAACGGCCTGCGCACTACCGTGGTTGCGGATGGCCGCCAGATGCGCTCGTTTCTCGAGACCACGCCAGTGGACCTGATCGTGCTGGACATCATGATGCCCGGCGACGATGGCCTGGTGCTCTGCCGCGACATTCGCGCCGGTAAACACAAGGCCACGCCGGTGCTGATGCTGACCGCCCGCAACGACGAAACCGATCGCATCATCGGTTTGGAAATGGGCGCCGACGATTACCTGGTCAAGCCGTTCGCCGCCCGTGAATTGCTGGCGCGCATCAAGGCTGTGCTGCGCCGTACGCGCATGCTGCCGCCCAACCTGGTCGTTACCGAAACCGGAAGGTTGCTGGAGTTCGGGCGCTGGCGCCTGGACACATCCGCCCGTCATCTGCTTGATGAAGACGGCACCATGGTCGCCCTCAGCGGCGCTGAATATCGCCTGCTGCGGGTGTTCCTCGACCATCCGCAACGGGTACTCAATCGCGACCAGTTGCTCAACCTGACCCAGGGCCGTGACGCAGACCTGTTCGACCGTTCCATTGATCTGCTGGTCAGCCGCCTGCGCCAACGCCTGCTTGACGATGCCCGCGAGCCGGCTTACATCAAAACCGTGCGCAGCGAGGGGTATGTCTTCTCGCTGCCGGTGCAAGTGCTTGGAGCACCGGCATGAAGCCTTCGCTGCATTGGCCTCGAACCCTGGTCTCGCGGCTGTCGCTGATCTTTCTGGTAGGGCTGACCCTGGCGCAGGCCTTGTCCTTCGGCGTGCAGTATTACGAGCGTTACGAAACCGCGAAAAACACCATGCTCGGTAATCTGGAAACCGATGTGTCGACGTCCATTGCCATCCTTGACCGCTTGCCCGCCGAGGAACGCATGGGTTGGTTGAAACAACTGGATCGACGCAATTACCGCTATTTGCTCGATGAAGGCTCGCCAGGCGCCGCCCTGCGTGACACGCCAATTGCAGTGACCTCGATCAAGGAGGCCATCGGCAAGGATTACCCGATGACCGTGACAGACATTCCCGGGCCTATCAAACACTTCCAGGTGCATCTGAAACTGACCGACGGCAGCCCAGTGACCATCGACGTGCGCCCCTCAATGGTGCCGTTGTCGCCGTGGCTGCCGGTGGTTTTGCTGGGCCAGTTGGCCTTGATGATTCTGTGCGCGTGGCTGGCCGTGCGCATTGCCATACGCCCGCTGACCCGCCTGGCCCAGGCCGTGGCAAACCTCGATCCCAATACTCACCCGGTGCATCTGGATGAACAAGGCCCGACCGAAGTCGCACACGCGGCCATCGCCTTCAATGCCATGCAGGCGCGCATTGCTGCCTATCTGAAAGAGCGCATGCAACTGCTGGCGGCGATTTCCCACGACCTGCAAACCCCGATCACGCGTATGAAGCTGCGTGCCGAATTGATGGACGACTGCGGCGACAAAGACAAATTGTGGAATGACCTCGGCGAGATGGAGCATCTGGTGCGTGAAGGCGTTGCCTATGCCCGCAGCGTGCATGGTGCCACCGAAGAAAGCCGCCGTACCGATCTTGATTCATTCCTCGACAGCCTCGTGTTCGACTACCAGGACATGGGCAAGGACGTGCAGCTCAGCGGCAAAAGCAACGCAGTGATTCACACGCGGCCCCACGCGCTGCGCCGAGTGCTGGTAAACCTCACGGATAACGCGCTCAAATTCGCCGGAGCAGCGCAGCTGCGGGTCGAATTGAAGGACGGCGACAGCCTCTCGGTGACCGTGATGGATCGTGGTCCCGGCATCGCCGAAGAGGAGCTGGCCCGTGTGGTTGAGCCATTTTACCGCGTGGAAAATTCGCGCAACCGCAGCACCGGCGGCACGGGCCTGGGCCTGGCTATCGCCCAGCAACTGGCACAAGCCCTCGGCGGCTCCCTGACCTTGAGAAATCGCGAAGGCGGCGGACTGTGCGCAGAACTGAGATTACCGACGCGCTTATCGTAGGAGCAGCGAATCATGCAGGATACGTTCAATCTGTCCCGTTTCGTCGAGGCTCAGCGCCCGGTGTTCAGTCGAGTCATGGACGAGCTGCGCGCGGGCCGCAAGACGAGCCATTGGATGTGGTTCGTCTTCCCGCAATTGCGGGGGCTGGGTCGCTCCGATATGGCCGGACGCTTCGCGATTTGCTCGTGCCTACCTCGAGCATGAGTTGCTGGGGCCACGACTGGAGGCGTGCGTCGCGGCCGTTTTGCAGCATCGAGGGGTGAGTGCCGAGCAGATATTCGGCTCGCCCGATGACCTGAAATTTCGCTCCTGTCTTACGCTGTTCAAGAGTGTCCCGTCCGGCCCCGCTGTGTATCAGCAGGCGCTCGATCAGTTTTATTCGGGTGAGCCGGACCGCAAGACACTGCTCTTGCTTGGGCAATCGGCGTGAGTGCTAAACCCTGGGAGGATCCTTATCAATTGCTGAACGTTGATGTGTATCTGGAGCGACTCAAGGAGGAGGGTGGTGAGTTGCGCCAGCTGCATCATGCTGGACCGACTCAGCTCAGCCGGGTGCGATTGAACCCGCCTTAAAAAGGCGCGCGCTCAAGGCCCGCTGCGTACGCCTTTATCCTGTGCTTCCATGACGAGCCGAGTGCGGCCTTCGGGCAGCAGCATCCGCGCCGTGACCAGTTTGTGTGCCGCTCTGCGGGCAGCCACATAGGCGTCTTTCGTCGGGTAGCGCTCTCCATGGAGGGGCGAGGATCTGCAGCCTCAAAATCGGTAATCAACCTTGCATCCTGTAGAGCATGGTGAGGAAAGACCAGGTCGGCCATTTTTGTGGCGCATCACTGATGATCCATTTAACTGCAGATCCTTACAGAATCATCAGGGGGCAAGTGACAGGGTTTCTTCACAACATTCAATTTAACATAATATACATTATGCGAACCAGCTGAACTGTACGTCAGGGGCTCCGGTCGGCGCATTTCACTAAGCGACCCAGACCACCGCGCCCCAGATTCAAAAGCAGCCATCGTCGCCCTCGCTAACCTGCCTCCGTTTGACTCTTGGGCCATCGGACGTTTACGGCGAGTCAGCACACCGTTCACCAACGCTGTGGTGAAATCGATAACGTTGTCCGTCATAACGCAGTACTGGGAAACAAGAGCCCGGGCCGCCGACCTCGACATCAGGCCAACCATTACTGCCTTTGCCAGGGAGAAACTCAGCGACGCCACTTTCTTTGAGCATGAGTTTCCAGTGACCGTCAGGCTGCTGACTGACTAGATAAAACCCGGTACCCGCTTGCCCATAACAGTCAGTGCTGCCTTCGGTAATCAACGCATCCGGCCGACCGTCACCGTTCAGGTCCTCAATCAACTCCATGGTTGCCGGCGTGTAGCTACCTGTCGTCTCGATTTCGCACTCCGACGTCTCTTGGTTAAATCCAGCAGCGCGGAAAGCTTTTATCTGCTCGCTACGCGGCAGTTCATCCGCCAGCGCCGTGGCACTGGTCACGAAACATGCCGCCCATAGACCTGACGTAAGCCTTCCCCGCATATAGACCGTCCCTTTATGATGCTCAAATGTTAAGTATCGTGCATGTACCCACACTAGCGTAAAGGATGAGCTAGCTCTGCCTTGCAATATAACTAATACCTATAACTAAACTAAATGACTATTTAGTAGAGTTATATATATAAAGCTTTATCGCTCTGACAAAAAACCTCAATAACCATTCGCCGCCGTCATCGCCCCAGCCACAATCGCAATCCCAGAGCTGCTGCCCAAACGTGTCGCGCCGGCTTCAATCATCTTCAACGCCGTTGGATAATCGCGCACCCCACCGGATGCCTTTACCCCAACCCTGGCACCCACAGTTCTGCGCATCAGTGCCACATCTTCGACCGTAGCCCCGCTTCGGCTGAACCCGGTGGACGTCTTGACGAAGGCCACACCCAGGTCACGGCAGATCTCGCAGGCCTGGACCTTCTGCTTGTCATCAAGCAGGCAGGTTTCCAGGATGACCTTCAACGGCACGGCGCCGCAGGCCTGTTGGACCAGGGCGATGTCTTCGCGCACGGCGTCCAGCAGCCCGTCCTTCAACCAGCCGATATTGAGCACCATATCGATCTCCCCTGCCCCGGCGGCAATCGCTTGTTGGGCTTCGAAAGCCTTGGTATTACTCAAGCCGGCGCCCAGTGGAAAGCCAACCACGGCGCAAATCACCACCCTGTTGTCGGTCAGGCACGAAGCGGCGTAAGGCACCTGTGCGGAATTGAGGCACACCGAATAAAAGCCATGCTCGCGGGCTTCCTCGCACAAGGTGCGGATCTGTGCACGGGAGGCGTCGGGCGCCAGCAAGGTGTGATCGATGTACTTGGCCAATGCGGCGGGTGGGAGACTGTTCATTTAATGGGCCCTTGCCTGTATGTTGCCAATGATTGTGAGGCGCTTGTCACAGCGCTCACGTTAATTAGTTACAATAATAACAAATAATGTTACTTATTTAACACCAACAATCAAGCCCTGGAAGACTCGTGGACAGTAGAAAAGCCGAGCGATTGAAGCTTATCCAACAAGCCCTGCAAGACCAGAACGCCATTCACCTGAAGGAAATGGCTGCACTGCTGGACGTTTCCGAGATGACCCTGCGCCGCGATCTCAACCACTTCAGCGATCACCTGCGGCTGCTGGGTGGCTATATCACCCGCATCGGCAATGAGAGCGGCGATTACCGAGTGGCCGAGCAGGACACCCGCCACGTCGAGGAAAAACGCCGCATCGGCAAACTCGCCGCCTCGTTGATCCAGGCCGGTGATACGGTATTTTTCGACTGTGGCACCACCTCGCCTTTTGTCGTTGATTTCATCCCTGATGCGCTGGAATTCACTGCGGTGTGCAGCTCCTTGAACGTGCTGCTCAAACTGCAGAACAAGCCCAATTGCCACATCGTGTTGTGCGGCGGCACCTTTCACCGCAAGAACCAGGTGTTTGAAAGCAGCGCCGAGAGCAGCATCCTGGACAGCGTGCGCCTGACGTGGGCCTTCGTGACCGCCGCCGGCGTCAGCCAGGCGTTTGGCGTAACGTGTTTCAACTTCAATGAAGTAGAGGTCAAGCAGAAGGTCATGCGCCAGGCTCAGCAACGCGTGTTGCTTGCCGATTTCAGTAAGTTCGACACGGTGCGCACCGCGCACTTCGCCGCCCTGGAAGACTTTCAGTACGTGGTCAGCGACAAGAAAATCCCCCGCAGCTATAAGGACGTCATCCAGGCCAATGGCGCGCAGTTGCTGGTTTAACCCAGCAACCGTTGCCGCTCCTGCGCACTCAAATAACCGGTGCTGACACTGAACGAAGCGCTGGCTCCGGCCGCCAGCACACGTACGTGGCCTTTGGCTTTCTCGGCGTTATAGCCCTCGGGTTCGCAGGTGGACGGCAACACGAACGCCGCCACTTGCTGATCCGGGGTGTGCAGGATCCAGCGGGCGGCGTGGGCAAATTGCTCGGGACGGTAGCGGGTGTAGAACGCCGCACCGCTGGGATGATCCAGCAGAAAGTGCGCCTGGCCCGTGGCGTCTGTACCGACGCCGTCGAAGAAAAACACGATCTCAGGGTCGTACAAGGCCGGTTGCTCAAGGCAGGCCAATTGCGCAGGCTGCTCGGCCAGTTGCGCCATGTAGGCGCTCCAGGCTGGCGTCGGCTTGACATGGTCCGGCACGCTGGTGCGCAAACGCTGGCGCTGCGTGCCCAATGGCTCGACAAACCGCGCACCGTCCACGTACGCATAGTTCATGTGGGCCATGTACATCAAGTCCATGGGCTTGCCGGCCAGGTTCGTTACCTGCATGTCGATATCGAACACGGCCGAATCGGCGCGCAGTGCCACGCTGGGGCTTGCCCGGTAGCGATCGCCGAACCCTTTGGCATATTCATACGAGCCCCCCAGGCGTACAACGCCCTCGTCCACCTCCAGCCAGGCCTTGTCCATGGGCGCACAGGGCATTTCGCCGTGCAAGGCATGCGTATCATCCGGCGCCGGACAGCCGTTGCGCAGCAGGCCACTGTGAAACATGAAGCAGCCGTAGGTCTCGATGATCGTCGGGCTGGGCCGGGGTTGCTCGAACAGGTTGCTCATGGTCAAGTCGCAACCGTCGAACATGGCTGACCAGATCATCTGCCCCTGATAAGGCAGTATCACCAATCGGCCACGGCTATTCTCCAGGCTTACGGCCAGCACACCAGACGGGTAAGTCCAGGCACTGACCTTGAAGGCCGACGATTGCAGCAGGATTTTCTCCTGCTCGCCAAACACCGCAGGGTACAACGCGATACGTGTCTTCATGAGGCCACCGCCCCGGTCGCGCCCACCGGTAAGGCGCCGGGTTGGCGCATGCACTTGAGTGCATACATCACGATCACAATGAAGCACAGCAACGGCACGCTGTAAGCCAGTTGCATGTTGCCGCCGCTGGCGTCAGACAACAGGCCCTGGAAGATCGGGATCACTCCGCCGCCGACAATGCTCATCACCAGCAATGAACCGCCGACGCCGGTGTCTTCACCCAGGCCATCGATGGTCAGGCCGTAGATGGTGGGCCAGCAAGGACCGAGGAAAATACTCACGCCGACCGCTGCATATACCGCCGAAATGTTCGGCACCAGAATGGTGTAGGCCAGCAGCACGATACACAGCACCCCGTAGATCGCGAGTACCTTGGCAGGGTGCAGGCGCCGCATCAACAGGTTGGCGATCAACTTGCCGACAAAGTAGGCGGCAAAGGTGGTCAGCAGAAACCATGAAGCGCTGCGTTCATTCATACCGCCCATCTGCATGGCCAGCCGGATGGTGAAGCTCCATACCCCGACCTGCGCCCCCACATAAAGAAACTGCGCCAATACGCCAAAAGTAAAGCGCGGGTTACGCCACAGCCGCCCCAGGCTTTGACGCACGCTGCCCGGCTTGCTGTCGGCAGGCTTATTGCCTTTGCACGCGGGGAACCGGGTAATCGCGACAAGGATAAACATCAGCACCAGCACCGCAATCATCCACTTATAGGGCAACAACGTGGACTGGATCATCTGCAATTGCTGCACCGCTGCCTCGGAAGCGCTCATCTGAGCCAGTTGTTCAGTGGTGGCGTCGGTGTCCTTGAACATCACGAAACTGCCCACATACACCCCGGCCATGGCCCCGAACGGGTGAAAGGTCTGCGAGATATTCAAGCGCCGGGTCCCGGTTTCCCGGGGCCCCATCAGTGTCGAGTAGGTATTGCAGGCGGTTTCCAGGAACGACAGGCCGGCGGCGATCACAAACAGCGCCAGCAGGAACATGCCGTACTTGGCCGTGGACGCGGCCGGGAAAAACAACAAGCAACCCAGCATGTACAGCAGCAGCCCCACCAGAATCGTGCTCTTGTAGCTGAAACGACGGACCACCATCGCAGCCGGAATCGCCACAAAAAAGTAGCCCAGGTAAAACGCCGACTGCACAAAGGCCGTCTGGAAATCACTCAGCAAAAACGCTTTCTTGAAGTGGGCGATCAGCACATCGTTCATGCTCGCCGCAGCAGCCCACAGTGCAAAGATGCTGCACAGCAGGATAAAGGCGAACCAGGGCGTGCGGTTCAGGTAGAAACCATCGGGAGTCTGTTGCAGCGCAGGTTTGTTCATTATTGTTCTCCGGGCTGGGTGAGGGTGTCAGCGCTGTTGCTTAAAGCGATCGAACGTTTCGCTGTCGGGATAGGAACTCTGCGTCCCCAGCCCCATGACCGAGCAAGCGGAATACGCCACCGCCTGCTCCATGGCCTGACGAATATGGCGGTCGCGGTTCCAGTGGTGAATAAAGCAACCGATAAAGGCATCGCCGGCACCGGTGGTGTCGCGGGCGTCAACCCGTACCCCCGGCACCTGGAACTCCCCCTCCTCCCCCACGTACAGCGCACCGTGCTCGCCGAGGGTAACGATCACGTGACGGATACCGCTGGCCACCAGGCCGCGGGCAGCGGTTCGGGCCGATTCCGGCGAGTCCACGACTTCGCCTGTGATCAACGCCAGTTCCGATTCGTTGGGGATCAGGAAGTCAAGGTGCGCCAGGTGCTCACGGCTCAAGCCGGCCAGGGCCGGTGCGGGGTTGAGGAGCACCGCGATACCCTGTCGGTGAGCGAACTCGATGGCGTGGTAGACCGTCTCCAGATTGATCTCCAGCTGCAGCACGATCAGCGTGCAGTCACGCAGGTCGGCGGCCGCCGCCTCGATGTCCATCGGCAGCAAATGCGCATTGGCGCCCTTGACGATCAAGATACTGTTGTGGGAATCGGCCCGAACAAAAATCGGCGCGACGCCACTGGAAACACCAGGCACGCGCTGCACATAACGGGTGTCGATGCCAAAGCGCTGGAAGTTGGCCACTGTGTTGTCGGCAAACATGTCGTCGCCGACCTTGCTCAGCATCAGGACATCAGCCCCAAGCTTGGCAGCCGCCACTGCCTGGTTGGCCCCTTTGCCGCCGCAACCCATGGCAAAGCCAGGTGCTTCCAGGGTTTCGCCCTGGGCCGGCATACGGTCGATATAGGTAATCAAATCCACCATGTTGCTGCCGATGACTGCGATCTTGCTCATTGCTATTCCACCTTGTTGCGGCACGACCAGGCAGGTCATGCCGCTCTTGTTTTGTTATTTAAATAACATTAGGTGTGAATATTCAATCTTTTTTTTGCGAACACGATTCAATGCATCGTACGAATAGGCACGGGCAAGGGCCGGCTATAAGCGCCGGTACGCGGCCTTGAGCCGTTGTTGAAGGATGGAATTCACGCAAAAAAAAACCGGCCCACAAGGAGCCGGCCAAAAAAACGCCTGTGCTAAAGGCTGAACCGATCCACGGACTGCGACAATTTACTCGCCAAACCGGCCAATTCATCAGTGGTCGAGGCGGTTTCACCAATAACGCGGCTGTTGTTTTGCGACATGCCGGCAATCATTTCCACCTGATGGGCGATTTCGTTGCTGGCCAGGCTCTGTTCACTGATGGTGCGCGAAATATCGTTAACCAACTCGGTGGTATTCAAGGTGGCCTGAAGAATGTCGCGGATAGCTCGCTCCACCTCAGCGGTCACGGCCATGCCTTTGTCCACCTGGGAGACGCCCTCCTCCATGCTGGTCACCGCCTCACGGGTGTTTTGCTGGATACGCCCGACCATGCTGGCAATTTCCTGGGTCGATGCGCTGGTGCGTCCCGCCAGGCTGCGCACCTCGTCGGCCACTACGGCAAAACCGCGCCCCTGCTCACCCGCACGGGCGGCCTCGATCGCGGCGTTCAAGGCAAGCAGGTTGGTCTGGTCAGCAATGCCTTTGATCACCTGGATAATGCTGTAGATGGCCTCGGACTCCTTATCCAGCGTGCGGATGACCTGGGCCGACTGCTGCGCTGAACGGGCGATGCCGTCCATATCCTTGACCACCTGGTGAATGACACGGCCACCGTCCTTGGCCAGGGTTTCAGCCTGGTTGGCCATGTCGAGGGCGCGCCCGGCGTGGCGAGTGATTTCCTCGATGCTGGCGGTCATCTCACTTGCGGCCGCCGCCATGGCGCTGGCAGCGCTACTTTGTTGCTGGCTGCTGTCGGCCACTTCATGGCAACCCTGGCTCAGGCGCTCGCTCATGCCATTGACGCCATGGGCGTTGCTGCGCACCACCTCGATCATGCCGCGCAGGTCGCGCTGCATGGTAGACAGACTGCTGATCAACAAGCCGGCTTCATCCTGGCGACGCGGCTCCACAATCGGCTCGCTCAGGTTGCCCCGGGCGATGCTCGCGGCGATGCGGCTGGCGGTTTGCAGTGGTCCCATGATGCTCAGGGTCACCCAGCGTCCTTGCGCGAGCAGTAGTAGCAGGCTGGCAATCAACACCACGCCGAGGGTCCAGTCGGCGTTGCGGATGGTCTGCCGGGTGCTGGTGCTGGTGCGTTGGGTATTGGTTTCGATCAGCTCGCTCAGCGTGGCCATTTGATCTTCCAGCTGACTGAACGCGGCATTGAAGGTACCCAGCTCGCCACGAGCCGTCTCGGGATTGCTCAGGGCCAGCGCGACGATGCGCTCGCCCGCACTTATATAGGTGTCAAGGCTGGGTTTGATTTTTTCCAGGCTTGCCCTGATGTCGTCGTCCAGCGGCAGCTTGAAATTGTCCGCCAACACTTGGCGAAAGTGCTCGGCATGCTCTTTGAGTGAGGTGTTGACCTCGGCCGGGGTGCTGTTGCTTTTACCCAGGCCCACCAGCATGGCCGACAACACATCGGCGCGCAGGGCGTCGTGCATCATGTCCGCTTCCATGTGATTACGCAGCACGGTCATGCTGACTTCACTGTCCTCAACCGCTGCCCCCATCCGGTTATTTCCCAGGTAACCGGCCACGCTCATGACCAACGCAGTGAGCAATCCGGTCGCAATCAACAACATCAAGCGCAATTTGATCGTCATGCTCGTATCCCCGTACCTGGACTGCCGGTTGGGAACCCAACCGCTTGACCGCCCCTGCTACCGTTATCGGCCAGAGTCTCTGGTTAGTGAAGCCTAAGTTTGCGGATTTGCACCGATCCCTTAAGCTAACCGACCTTTGCTGCGCCCCGGATCTACCCATGTCTCGAAGTATTGCCCACCTCGCCCTGCTGCTGGGCTTGATCACCGCTGTTGGCCCGTTTGCCATCGACATCTACCTGCCTGCGCTGCCGACCCTCGGCGCCAGCCTCCAGGCCTCGCCGGCCGCCGTGCAAATGAGCCTGACGGTGTTCTTCATGATCATCGGGGTGTGCCAGCTGTTCTACGGTCCGATCAGCGATGTATTCGGGCGCAAGTTGCCGATCTATGTGGGCCTGGTGATTTTTACCATCGGCAGTATCGGCTGCGCCCTCGCGCCGACCATCGAAGTGCTGATCGGCTTTCGTGCTGTGCAAGCATTCGGTGCCTGCGCGGGAATGGTGATCCCGCGGGCGATTGTGCGCGACCTGTACACCGGCCATGAAGCCGCGCGGCTGATGGCCTTGCTGATGCTGGTGATGAGTGTTTCGCCGATCCTCGCGCCCTTGGCCGGTAGCCTGGTGATTTCGATCTGGAGCTGGCGCGAAGTGTTTGCGGTGCTGGCGGTGGTGGCCGTGCTGTGCCTGGTGATGACCATCGTGCAACTGCCGGAAACCCATCCAGCCGAGCGTCGCCTGGGCAAGACCCTGGGCAATGCGTTTGGCAGCTACGGAGCGCTGCTGCGCGATCCGGTATTCACAGGGTTGTCGGTGGTCTGCGGTTTCGGCCTCGCTACCTTCTTCGTCTTTATCGGCAGTGCGCCCTTCGTGTACATCGAGTATTTCGGCCTGACTCCGACGCAATTCAGCCTGTGCTTTGCCCTTAACGCGGCTTCATTCTTCGCCATGAGCCAGCTGACCGCACGCCTGAGCGCACGGTTCGGCCTGGCGCCACTGATCCGTTGGTCGGTGATGGGCGTAGCCGCGATCATGGCCCTGCTGGCGGCCACCACCCTATGGGGTGACAGCCTGGTCTTGATGATGGGGCTGCTGTTTACCGGGTTTGGCTGCCTCGGCCTGCTGCTACCGGCGGCTGGGGTGCTGTCGCTGGAAGATCATGGCGCAGTGGCAGGTTCTGCATCGGCGCTGCTGGGCGCCATCCAGATGGTCACTGCCGCCGTAGCGATGACCCTGGTGGGAATATTCGCCGACCATACCCCGGCGCCGATGTTGATTGGCATCGCGCTGTGTGCGCTCGCCGCAATGCTCACCACGCTGTGGACCTTACGCCGTTTGCCGGCGCACCTGGTCTCCAGCGACCCGCCCTCCTCCTGAGGCTTGACGCCAACCATTCGTCGGGCCTTGCGGGCATCCATTACAACTATCGCCGGCCACGTAATTACTAACTCCATAGCACCTTTGGAAACCTATGGAGACTGAAATGACTGACTATCCACGCCCGCCTTTCGCCCCTCAAGCCCAAGCCGTGCCGGGTTCCCAGAAAAAAATGGATCCGTACCCCGACTGTGGCGAACAGAGCTACAAGGGCTCCGGCCGCCTGGCCAATAAAATTGCCCTCATCACTGGCGCCGACAGCGGCATTGGCCGCGCCGTTGCCATTGCCTTCGCCCGCGAAGGTGCCGATGTGGCCATTGCTTACCTGGATGAGCACGACGACGCCAAGGAAACCGCGCGCTGGGTTGAAGAAGCCGGTCGCCAATGCCTGCTGCTGCCTGGCGATATCGCGCAAAAAGCCACTTGCCAGGCATTGGTGGACAAGACCGTCGAACAGTTTGGGCGTATCGACATCCTGGTCAATAACGCCGCCTTCCAGATGACTCACGAAACCTTCGAAGAGATCGAGGATGAAGAATGGGTCAAGACCTTCGATATCAACATCACCGCGATGTTTCGCATCTGCAAGGCGGCCCTGCCCCATATGAAGGCCGGCAGTTCGATCATCAATACCAGCTCGGTCAATTCGGACATGCCCAAGCCAACACTGCTGGCCTACGCTGCCACCAAAGGCGCGATTGCCAACTTTACCGGTGGCTTGGCGCAGTTGCTGGGTGACAAGGGCATCCGCGTCAACAGCGTGGCGCCGGGCCCGATCTGGACGCCATTGATCGTCGCGACCATGACCGATGAGGACGTGAAAAACTTCGGCGGCGAAACCCCGCTGGGACGTCCAGGGCAGCCGGTGGAAGTGGCGCCGATCTATGTGTTGCTGGCTTCGGATGAGGCCAGCTATATCTCTGGATCACGCTATGCGGTGACTGGCGGCAAGCCGATTCTCTGAGCCCTCTGAAAGACCAATTGTGGGAGGGGGCTTGCCCCCGATAGCGGTGTGTCAGTCAGCTTATGTGTAGCTGGTCCATCGCTAATCGGGAGCAAGCCCCCTCCCACATTTTGATCTTCATTGATCCTGAGGCTACAAATCAAACCGATCCACCGCCCGCCGCCGCTCGTTGTCGTCACGCACGTCATAGCTGGCGGTGGTCTGGATATTGGTGTGATGCGCCAACTTCTGTGCAATCGACAAATCATGCTCTTCAATCACCCGCGTGATGAACGAGCGGCGGAAGTCATGGGGCATGATCTTCACCCCCACCTGGTCGCCGCGCTGGCGAGCGATGTAGTAAATCGCATGTTTGGTGATGCGTTCGCGGGTGATATGGCTGCCCCGGCGAATCCGGTTGAACAGGAAGCTGTCGTCCTGTTCGCCTTCCTTGAGTTGCCCGCGACGAAATTCCAGCCAGGTCCGTAGTTTGGCAAACGCCCAATCCGGCGCGTACTTGATCAGCTCCTTGTTGCCCTTGCCGATCACGCGCAGGCTGCGTTCGTCAAAATTGATCTGTGCCAGGTCAAGGTTGACCGACTCTGACTTGCGCATGCCCGAGCCATACAGCAAGCCGATCACTGCGGCGTCCCGCAGGCCCTGGGGGCGAGGGTCGGCTGCGCAGACCTCGAGCATCTCGCGGATCAACGTGCGACGCAGGTTACGGCCCTGGCCCAGGCGTGTGCCCGGTGCGGCCTTGACCGAGCGCATCTTCAACAGGTGGTCCTGGCTGATCAAGCTCATGCGCCACGCTTCGTTCATCACGCCGCGTACGGCATTGACATATAGCGACGAGGTATTCGGCGCGTAGCCGTCCTCGCGCAACGCCGCGACCAGGGCGATCACATGCTCGGGTTGCAGCAGGTGCCAGTCGATCTCTTCGAGGTTGATGTCCTCGAAGCCCAGGCGATCGGCGGCATCCTGCAGCACATAGCGCATGGTCAGTTGGCTGGAAGGTGCCAGGCGGGTGAGATAGAGGGTCAGTGGGTTGCGGATAGACTCAGTCAAGGTAGATCAGCCTTTGGATTAAATAAATCGTTCAACCTATTGATTAATCGATATATTTAGTGAATTGGCGAAGGCAAAGTCTAACCCATGATCGGCATGGCTATCTACACAACTTCTGGTACGCAACTGGACTGTGTGGGAGGGGGCTTGCTCCCGGTAGATACCCATGCCCCGATGAGGGCGTGTCAGTGAATGCATCTGTGGCTGACCCGCCGCCATCGGGGGCAAGCCCCCTCCCACATTTTGAGCGGCGAATATCAGGGTATCACGGCTCCGCGGCGTCCTCCTCGCCAGAAGCCTGAGGCTGGGCCATGGACTGACTCCAGTCGGCATCCTGCTGCTGCATCAGCGCGAACCAATGTTTGCGCATGAAGGTGAGGTAGCCGTCCGGCGCCTTGGCGAAGTCTTTCTCGTCGCCATAGCAGCCTGGCAGCGGCAGTTCGGTGCCCTGCTCCTTGTATTGGCTGACCAGCGCCTGCTGGGCCGCGACGCTGCAGTCGGTGGGCAATGGCATGCCGCGCAAGGCTCCGGCGTCTTCATCCCACCAACTGGCACCCACACGGTCGAGGCCTCGCAGGCGGTACTTCTCGGACTTGCCGACGTGCATGATCAGCTTGAATTCGTTAGGGCTGACATCACTGGTGCAGGTACGCGAATAGCCGACCGTGGCCTGGGTGTTGCCGTCGCCCAGCAGGTCGGTGACCTTGGTGGCGGCGCGGTCAAAGCGCAGCCCGGCGTCGAATTCGCAGTGCTGCACGTCGTCGTACAGCATCCACACACGCTTGGGCCGGTCGCCGCCCAGCAGGTACTGCGCCGCGTAGATGAAGGCCGACTGAGTACCATCGTCGTCCCGCTCGCTGACCTGTTCGGCAAGCACCAGCAGGTTTTTGCCCTGGCGGTCATCCCAGGTGTAGGCAGCGACCTGTTTACCGCGTACTTCCACGCCTTCCGGCACCTGCTCGATGCTGGTCAGTGCGACGCCGTCATCGGCCCGCACACTGGTGACACAGGCCACCGTCATCAACAGTCCCATCAGCGCGGGCCGCAACTGGCCGCATAAAAGTTGCACGCTATTCATCCGAGTACCCTGGCAAGAGATGGCTTACTTTACCGGCACTTGAGCGCCAATGCAGAGAAGATTGTTGAATAAGCCTGATCGGTCGAGCCGTCGTGCCAAAATTGAACCAAACTCCCTGTCGGGCGCTCCCATCTTGCCCACGCCGCTGTACTTGTAATGCCTTAGTTACTTAGCTGAACCCTAGCTGTCTACCTGTCAAATAAACGAGTTTTTCATCCGCCTTTCATATTCGTTGCACATTTTTGCGCTTAACCTTGTAGGCAGTACTTCAGAGCAATCCGCGGTTTGTCGACTAACCTGTTGATTACGCTTTATCTTTAGCGCCGCCTTGTAGTCTGCGGGCTGTAGTTTTGCCCAATAATTGCTGCTGTTTTCACGCGTCAAGTTGCTCCAGCCCGAGGTCATGAAACTTTGAAACCCTACCCTATTCATTGCGTGTCGATCGTTATCCCGGTCTACAACGAACAAGAGAGCCTGCCCGAATTGCTGCGTCGTACCACCGCAGCTTGCAAGCAACTGGCCTACGAATACGAAATCATCCTGGTAGATGACGGTAGTCGCGACGATTCGGCCCAACTGCTCGAAGACGCCGCCGCTGAAGAAGGCAGCCATGTAGTAGCGGTGATCCTCAATCGCAACTACGGCCAGCACGCCGCGATCATGGCCGGCTTCGAGCAGTGCCGTGGAGACGTGGTGATTACCCTCGACGCTGACCTGCAGAACCCGCCCGAAGAAATCCCGCGCCTGGTGGAACAAGCCGCCCTGGGCTACGACGTGGTCGCCACCGTGCGCAACAACCGCCAGGACTCCGCCTTCCGTCGCTGGCCGTCGCGGCTGATCAACCTCGCCGTGCAACGCTCTACCGGCGTGGCCATGACCGATTACGGCTGCATGTTGCGCGCCTACCGCCGCACCATCGTCGACGCCATGCTCGCCTGCCGTGAACGCAGCACCTTTATCCCGATCCTGGCTAACGGCTTCGCCCGCCACACCACGGAAATCCTCGTGCATCATGCCGAGCGTGAACACGGCGAATCCAAATACAGCGCCATGCGCCTGATCAGCCTGATGTTCGACTTGCTGACCTGCATGACCACCACGCCATTGCGCCTGCTGTCCATCGTTGGTTTCAGCCTGGCGGCCCTGGGTGTGTTGTTTGCCTTCGCACTGATCATCATGCGCCTGGCTTTCGGCGCCGACTGGGCCGGTGACGGCCTGTTCGTGCTGTTCGCCGTGCTGTTTGTGTTCACCGGCGGCCAGTTCATCGGCATGGGCCTGTTGGGTGAATACCTGGGCCGCATGTACAGCGATGTACGCGCCCGCCCACGCTTCTTTATTGAAAAAGTGCTGCGCAACCAGCCGGCAGCACCGGCTCCAGTCGTCGTGGTAGACGGCCTGGTGTCTTCCCATACTTCTACTTCTCCTTCCGATCAGGTCCAGTCATGAGTTCAAAAGCTGTTGTCTTCGCTTACCACGATATTGGCTGTGCAGGCATTGAAGCCCTGCTCAGTGCGGGTTACGAAATTGCTGCCGTGTTCACCCATGCCGATGACCCCAGGGAAAACAACTTCTACGGCTCCGTCGCCCAGCTCTGCGCACGCAATGGCATCCCGGTACACGCCCCGGAAGACGCCAACCACCCCCTGTGGATCGAACGCATCGCCAAGCTGAACCCGGAGTACATCTTCTCCTTCTACTACCGCAACCTGCTCAGCGAAGCGCTGTTGGCCACCGCCGGCAAAGGCGCGTTCAACCTGCACGGCTCGTTGCTGCCCAAATACCGTGGCCGCGCACCGGCCAACTGGGTGCTGGTCAACGGCGAGACTGAAACTGGCGTCACCCTGCACCGCATGGTCAAGCGTGCCGATGCCGGCGCCATCCTGGCCCAGCAGAAGATCAGCATCGAACGCACCGATACCGGCCTGAGCCTGCACGCCAAGCTGCGTGATGCCGCCGCTACTCTGCTGCGCGATGCGCTGCCACAACTGGCCCAGGGCAAGCTGGCTGAAACCGCCCAGGATGAAAGCCAAGCCACCTACTTCGGCCGCCGCACCGCCGCCGATGGCAAGCTGGACTGGAAACAACCAGCCGAAACCCTGTTCAACCTGGTTCGCGCCGTGACCCAGCCGTACCCGGGCGCCTTTTGCGCCGTCGGCGAGCACAAGCTGATCGTCTGGCAAGCCGAGGTGGTCAAGGGCAACGAAGGCCTGGCGCCAGGTCGCGTGATCAGCGTCAGCCCGCTGCGTATTGCCTGCGGCGAAGACTCCCTGGTGATCCAGTTCGGCCAGCGCAATGAAAATGGCCTGTACCTGGCCGGCCCGGCCCTGGCCGATGAGCTGGGCCTGGTGGACGGTTCCGTACTGCGCGGCGCTGAGTCCGGGCGCAAGCCACGCCGTACCCGCGTGCTGATCCTGGGGGTAAACGGTTTCATCGGTAACCACCTGTCCGAGCGCCTGCTGCGCGACGACCGTTACGAGGTCTACGGCCTGGACATCGGCTCCGACGCCATCGAGCGCCTGCGCAGCCACCCCAACTTCCACTACGTTGAAGGCGATATCAGCATCCACTCGGAGTGGATCGAGTACCACATCAAGAAATGCGACGTGGTCCTGCCCCTTGTGGCCATCGCCACCCCGATTGAATACACCCGTAATCCGCTGCGTGTGTTCGAGCTGGACTTCGAAGAAAACCTCAAGCTGGTGCGCTACTGCGTCAAGTACAACAAGCGTGTGATCTTCCCATCGACCTCCGAAGTCTATGGCATGTGCCAGGACCAGTACTTCGACGAAGACACCTCCAACCTGGTGGTCGGTCCGGTCAACAAGCAGCGCTGGATCTACTCGGTGTCCAAGCAACTGCTGGATCGCGTGATCTGGGCCTACGGCGACAAGGGCCTGAACTTCACCCTGTTCCGTCCCTTCAACTGGATGGGCCCGCGCCTGGACCGCCTGGACTCGGCGCGTATCGGCAGCTCGCGCGCCATCACCCAGCTGATCCTCAACCTGGTGGAAGGCACGCCGATCCGCCTGTTCGACGGTGGTGAGCAAAAACGTTGCTTCACCGACATTGCCGACGGCATCGAAGCCCTGGCCCGCATCATCGATAACGACAACGATGCCTGCAACGGCCAGATCATCAACATCGGCAACCCGGAAAACGAAGCGAGCATTCGCCAATTGGGCGAAGAGCTGCTGCGTCAGTTCGAAGCCCACCCGCTGCGCCATAACTTCCCACCGTTTGCCGGTTTCCGCGACGTGGAAAGCAAAGCGTTCTACGGCACCGGTTACCAGGACGTGGCGCATCGCAAGCCCAGCATCGAAAACGCCAAGCGCCTGCTGAACTGGGAGCCGACCGTGCAGATGAGCGAAACCATCGGCAACACCCTGGATTTCTTCTTACGCGAGGCCATGCTCGAAATCGCCCAGTCTATTGACGAAGCCAAATAATGAAGGCAGGTCTTCGCATCGACGTCGATACCTACCGTGGCACCCGTGAAGGTGTGCCTCGGTTGCTCGAGTCCCTGGACGAAGCTGGGGTGAAGGCGACGTTCTTCTTCAGTGTCGGGCCGGACAACATGGGGCGTCACCTGTGGCGCCTGATCCGCCCGCAATTCCTGTGGAAGATGCTGCGTTCCAATGCCGCTGGCCTGTATGGCTGGGACATCCTGCTGGCCGGCACTGCGTGGCCAGGCAAGCCGATTGGCCGCGACCTGGGGCATTTGATGCGCCAGGCCAAGGCTGCCGGGCATGAAGTCGGCCTGCACGCCTGGGACCACCATGGCTGGCAGGCCAACGCCGGGCGCTGGAGCGAGGCGCAGCTGGTCGAGCAGATTCGCCGCGGTGTACAGACCTTGAGCGACATCCTTGGTGAGCGCGTGGATTGTTCAGCGGCCGCCGGTTGGCGTGCCGATGAGCGTGTGGTGCAAGCCAAGCAAGGGTTCAACTTTCGCTACAACAGTGATTGCCGGGGCACCAGCCTGTTTCGCCCGACCTTGGCCGATGGCAGTGCGGGCACCCCACAAATTCCGGTAGACCTGCCGACCTTCGACGAGATCGTTGGGCCGGTAGTGGCTGCCACAGACTTTAATAGCTTCATTCTTGATCGGTTCAACGCCTCGAAGCTCAACGTCTACACGATCCACGCAGAAGTAGAAGGGATTCTGATGGCCAATGATTTTCGCCAATTGCTCGCCCAGGCAGGGCAGCGTGGCATCGAGTTCAAACCCCTGGGTGAGTTGTTGCCTGCGGATGTGGCCACCCTGCCCCAGCAACAGCTGGTGCGCGGCGCATTGAGCGGCCGCGAGGGTTGGCTCGGAGTACAGCAAGCATGATCCGCCGCTGGGCTTTGCCCCTGCTCCTGTTGGCGTTTGCTGTGGTCTATCTGCTGCCGCTGGCCACCCATGGCCTGTGGATTCCGGATGAAACCCGTTATGCGCAGATCAGCCAGGAAATGCTGCTGACCGGCAAATGGGCGTCACCGCACTTCATGGGCATCCGCTATTTCGAAAAACCCGCCGCAGGCTATTGGATAATCGCGCTGGGTCAGGCGCTCTTCGGGCAGAACCTGTTCGGCGTACGGTTTGCCTCGGCCTTGAGCACCGCCTTGAGCATTCTGCTGGTCTACCTGGTATCTCGCCGGCTGTGGAACGACCCGCAGAAAAGCCTGGTCAGCACCGTTCTGTACATGAGTTTCGTCAGTGTCGCGGCGCTCGGCGGCTATGCCAACCTGGACCCGCAGTTCACCTTCTGGGTCAACCTGACCGGCGTGGCGTTGTGGTTCTGCTTCGACAGCAGCACGCGGCGTGGCCGACTGTGGTCCTGGGCCCTGCTGGGTTTCGCGTGCGGCATGGGTTTCATGACCAAGGGCTTCCTGGCCTGGTTGCTGCCGGTATTGGTCGCCCTGCCCTACGCCCTCTGGCAAAAACGCTTGGGTGAATTGTTCAAGTTCGGCGTTGTGGCCGTGCTGGTGGCGATTGTGGTCAGCGTGCCGTGGGCGTTGGCCGTGCACCTGCAAGAGCCGGACTACTGGCACTTCTTCTTCTGGCACGAGCATATCCAACGCTTCGCCGGTGAAGACGCTCAGCATGCCGAACCGTTCTGGTATTACCTGCCGCTGCTGGTAGCGTTCGCGCTGCCATGGGTTGCGCTGCTGCCGTCTACAGCCAAAGAGGCGTGGCTGCAAAAACGCGTGCCAAAGACGGCGTTCCTGCTGCTCTGGCTGCTGATGCCCCTGGCGTTTTTCAGCCTGGCCAAGGGCAAGCTGCCTTCCTACATCATGCCGTGCATGTTGCCCCTGGCGCTCCTGATGGGCTCGACCCTGAGTGACAAACTCACTCAGCGCCACGGCCGCGTCCTGCGCATCAACGGTTGGTTGAACCTGGCGATCGGTGTACTGGTGCTGCTGGCCCTCAGCTGGTTCCAGTTGAAGAAACCGGTGTACGAACCCGGCGAGGAAACCCTCAGCCTGGTCTTGGTGTTCACCTTCTTGTTCGGTTGGATCGTCGTCAATCTGCTGCAAGCGGCGCGCCCCTTGACATTGTGGGCCGCGCCCCTGATCGGCAGTGGGTTGTTGGTGGTGCTGGTGCCTGCGGCGTTGCCCCATTCGGTGGTTTATAACAAGACCCCGGACCAGTTCATCATTGATCACATCGACGAGTTGCAGCCCACCGTCGCCCTGTTGAGCAATGACCTTGGCGCCGCCTCAGCGCTGTCATGGCGCCTGAAACGCCCCGATATCACGCTGTACAACACCTCAGGAGAGGTCAAGTACGGCCTGACTTATGCGGATACGGCCCCGCGCCTGGTGGACCGCAACGCGATTCAGGCATGGATGGAGCAAACCCGGCGTACCGGCGCTGTTGGCGTGGTGATGCGGGTCAATAGCGCCGGCGAAAAGGAAGAACTCGCGCTGCTGCCTGCCGATGGCAAGCGCTATGCACAGGGCAAGATCGTGATCCTGATTTTCCCGCAGGTCGCGCCATGATCACCCTGCTGCTGTTGCTCACAGCCTGCCTGCTCACCTGCATGGGCCAGGTCTCGCAAAAGTTCGCCGTAGAAAGCTGGCGTGACGTGCCGGATGGTTGGGCGTTGAAACTGCGCTCGCCGTGGTTATGGTCGGCGCTGGTGTGCCTGGGCCTGGGCCTGCTGGTGTGGCTGCTGGTGCTGCAGCGCCTGGAAGTGGGCATTGCCTACCCCATGCTCAGCTTGAATTTCGTGCTGGTCACGCTGGTGGCGCGCTTTGTGTTTCACGAACCCATCGATGGCCGTCACTGGCTGGGTGTGGCGCTGGTGATTGTCGGTGTCGCCTTGCTGGGGCGTCAGGTATGAGCCGCGTACGGGGTTTGGCCCTGGCCCTTGGCAGTGTCGGCCTGGTGAGTGGCGCCCAGTTGGGCATGCGCTGGGCCATGACACGCCTGCCCTTGCCCGCCGAATGGCTGGCAGCCTTCACCAGCAACAGCATCGACCTCAGCGCCTTGGGCGTGGTGATCCTGGCGATCAGCGCCTATGCGCTGTCGATGCTCTGCTGGCTCGGCGCGCTGAAGGACTTGCCCCTTGGCCGCGCCTATTCGTTGCTCAGCATCAGCTACGCGCTGGTTTACCTGCTGGCCGCCAGCCTGCCGGTGTTCAACGAAGGTTTCTCGCTTTCAAAAACCCTGGGGGTGGCCTTGGTCATCCTCGGTGTACTGGTTATCAACTCTCGTCGTGCTAGCACCTCAAGTCCCAGGAATACCCCATGAAAATCAGTGTATTTGGTAGTGGTTACGTTGGTTTGGTACAGGCCACTGTACTCGCCGAAGTCGGTCACGATGTCATTTGCATGGACGTTGACAAGAGCAAGGTCGAGGCCCTGCAGAAAGGCCACGTGACCATCTTTGAACCGGGCCTGGCCGCGATGGTCAAGGACAACCTGGAAAGCGGGCGCCTGCACTTTACCTACGACGAAAAACTTGCCGTCGAGCACGGTGAAGTGCTGTTCATCGCCGTGGGCACGCCGTCCGACGAGGACGGTTCGGCAGACCTGAAATACGTGCTGTCGGTGGGTGACGCCGTGTCCCGCCACCGCGTGGAGCCGGTGATCCTGGTGGAGAAGTCCACCGTGCCCGTCGGTACAGGCGACACCCTGCGCGCCCATATCGAAAAGAACCTGCATATTGCAGGCCGTCACCTGGACTTCGATATCGTCTCCAACCCGGAATTCCTCAAGGAAGGCTCGGCCGTTGCCGATTGCCGCCGTCCGGATCGCATCATCATCGGCTGCGAACGTGAAGAAGTGCGTGAGGTGATGCGCGACCTGTATGCCCCGTTCAACCGCAACCACGACCGCATTATCTTCATGGACCTGCGCAGCGCCGAGCTGACCAAGTACGCCGCCAACTGCATGCTGGCCACCAAGATCAGCTTCATCAACCAGATCGCCGAGCTGGCCGAACACCTGGGCGCCGATATTGAAGCAGTGCGCCTGGGCATTGGTGCCGACTCGCGGATCGGCTACCACTTCATCTACCCGGGCTGCGGCTATGGCGGCTCATGTTTCCCCAAGGACATGCGCGCCTTGATCCACAGCGCCAAGCAAGCCAATTGCTCCAGCGACCTGCTCGAAGCCGTGGAAGCCATCAACCAGCGGCAGAAGAGCAAGCTCTTCGAGCGTATCAACGCGTTCTTCAAGGGTAATCTCAAGGGCAAGACGTTCGCCTTGTGGGGCTTGGCCTTCAAACCCAATACCGATGACATGCGCGACGCCCCCAGCCGAGTGCTGATGGAAGCCCTCTGGGCTGCCGGCGCGAATGTGCGCGCCTTCGACCCGGAAGCCATGCAGGAAACCCAGCGCATCTACGGCGATGACCCGCGGCTGATGCTGATGGGCACCCCGGAGTCCACCCTGGGCGGCGCCGACGCACTGATCGTGTGTACCGAATGGCAGCAATTCAAGGCACCGGACTTCGACCTGATTCACCAGCGCCTGAAAACCCCGGTGATCTTCGATGGCCGCAACCTGTATGACGGTGAGCGCCTGACACGCAAAGGCTTCAAGTATTTCCCCATCGGCCGTGGCGATTCCTGCGAGTTGCCGATTCCCCAGCAAAACTGGGTGGAACAGGTCAGGGATGTCGGCTAGGTGAACAAGGTTTTCCCGTCCCTGCAGAGTGCAACGATCCGCCGCCAGTCTCTGGGGCTTGGGCTGCTGGCGCTGATGCTGTTCATTGCCGGCAACTGGCACCAGGCGATCATCGGCTTCGATTCGCGCTTCGTGGTCTTTGCCCAGGAAATGCTGCGCCATGGGCCAAGCTTTTTCCCCACCACCTACGGTCAGCCCTATGCCGACTACCTGGCGACGTCGACCCTGCTGACCTGGCTGTTGTCGTTGCCCTTCGGCCAGGTCACCAGCCTGACGGCGTGGCTGCCCACCGCGCTCGCATCGGCGCTGATCGTGGTGCTGGTGTATCGCCTGATCGCGCCCTACTCGCCGCGCTGGGGCCTGCTGAGCATTGCGATGTTGCTGCTCAGCAGCACTTTTGTCAGCGAAACCCGCTCGGTCTCCCTGGACCAAATGCTCGCTGCCGTGGCCCTGGCCGTGTTTTACCTGGGGTATGCCCATGATCACTTCGCTGCCGCCAAGCGCCTGCATTGGGTGTTTCTGTTGCTGTTGCTGGGGTTTGCGATCCGTGGGCCGATTGGCCTGGTAATCCCCACTGGCGTGTTGTGCAGCTATTACCTGATCAACCGCCAATGGCGCCAGCTGTTCAGCTTCGGCCTGCTGTCACTGGCGCTGCTGGCGGCGTGTGTCGGCCTGCTGTTGCTGCTGGCCAAGCTCAGTGGCGGCGAAGACTTCATGCATGACGTAATTCGCATGCAGTTCCTTGGACGCATGGACGGCAGCGAAGGCTCCAGCGGCGTGCTGTATTACTTCACCAGCTCCATGGGCAACTACGCCATGGCCTATCCGCTGGCATTGCTGGCGCTGCTGGCCGTGGTGATTGGCGGCCGGCGCGGGCCGGACCCGGCGTTGAAGCTGGTGTGCTATTGCGCGACCGCGGCTTTGCTGGTGATGCTGGGCCTGTCGGTGCCCCAGGCCAAGAAGGCGCGTTATATCCTGCCGATGCTGCCGTTTGCAGCCATCATCGCCGCGTACCCTTTCCAGGTCTCCCAGGGCCGTCTCTTTACCTGGCTGCGTGGGCTGACACTGGGTCTCTGGACGCTGTTGCCAACGCTTTTGGCGATTGGCCTGGTGGTGGCGCGGCGGCGTTATCCAGAGCCGCTGGCCAGCCTCGAGCTGATCTTCGTCGTGCTCGGGCTGCTCCAGGTCCTGGCTTTGCTGGCACTGCTCAAGGCGCGACTACGCCACTATGGTCCCGCCTTGGCCGCCGTGCTGGCGCTCTGGACCACCTACATCATGGTGGTTGAGCCCTTGGAACGCCGGCTGTACGACACCCGCACGTTCAGCCTTGCCGTCAAGGCCAGGGTCCTGCAGCAGCCGGCCCCGCTGGTACTGCACGCCTTGGGCAAAGACGCGAAAGCCATCAAGTTCATGGTTAATTACGATTGTGACAAGGTACCGTTATTTACCCAATTGCCTGTCGATTTGAAACCGATCCTGGCACCGGCCTGGGTCGTCATGAGCCTGGCAGACTTTGAAACGCTGGACGATCCACGTCTGCGTGCGATCACGCCGACGCTCACCGGCGAGTTCGACAAGACCCCTTATGTACTGCTGCATTTGGCAGCCACTTCGGCGCCTTGAGTGCTTTTCCCATGGCATCGTAAGAAAGAGCGCCCACTCTTCAGCCAGTGGGCGTCTTTCATCACAGGCACCAAGAAAACACCTACATTCCTTTGCGTAATGGCTGGTGCACTTTCCCTTCCTGCGCTTGGAACCCGACTGTAGACTCGCTGCCACGTGCACTAAATATCTACTACCCGATTGTCAGGGCTCATTTGCTGACAATCGGGCCAAGGCACTCCATGACAACAAGGACGCTGTAGGCTGCCCACGCGATGGCTTACTTCATTGAGAGGACAATGCCGTGCGAGAGGAACTGTTCACTGTACCTTTACCCAGACTGGATCGTTTAATGGAGTTGCGCGACGCGTTGGTGGCACTCAAGGGGCCGTTGGCAGACGACCCCAAGCTGCGGGAAGACCTGCAGGCGCGCCTGTTCAATGAAGAGGTAAGCATCCGTGTGCTGGGTAAGATCTGCACGGCCACGCCAACACCAGCCGGGCCGATTACCTATGGCGATGCCTTTTGACTGCATCATTTTTGCATTTAAACCTCATTAATATGCAGTGGTGCCGAAGCCTCATCAGCGGCACACTGCGCAGGTTCCTCCCCCAAGTGTTGGAACTTTCAAAGGGCTGTTCCGGGAAACCAGGCAGGCCTTTTTTTTCGCCCGCTGTTTATGGACCGTCTTTCAATGCTCGCTCGCTGGTTACCCGCTGCAATCAATACCCGCCCCTCCGAATGGAGCCGTGCCGCAATCGGCATGGCGCTGGGCACAATGTTCAGTGTCTGGGCCTGTGCCCAAGTGTTCGGCATGGAGGTCGCCCTGCACCTGCTCGGCCCGCTTGGGGCCTCGGCGGTGCTGCTGTTTGCCGTCTCATCCGGGGCCCTGGCCCAGCCGTGGTCGATCATGGGCAGTTATCTCTGCGCCGGCATCGTGGCGTTGCTGGTAGCACGGGTGCTGGGGCGTACCTTGGGCAGTGCTTGCCTGGCGGCCGGCATGACGGTGATCCTGATCTGCTGGCTGCGTTGCCTGCATCCACCGGCCGGTGGCCTGGCCATGACCCTGGTATTGGCCGACCCGGCCTCTATCGCACTGGGCTGGCACGAGCTGGCGCCGGTGATGCTCGGCGCCGGCGCCCTGCTGGCCTGTGCCCTGGCCTACAACAACGCCACGCGCACGCGTTACCCCAAAGGCCCTGTCGAGCCTGCGCCGATCTTTATTACCAACGCGCCCGTGACCGATCCCGCCATTACCGCCGCCGATCTCAAGCTGGCGCTGGCCGAGATGGAGCAGTTCTTCGATGTCGAGCCCACGGAGCTGGAACAGTTGATACATGCCGCCGAAGTCCATGCGCGGCGACGCAGTATCGGCGAGGTGCTGGCAAGTCGTGTGGGCTGAGGCCTTATCCGCACCACGCGACAGATGGTGCAATGCGCCGCTTGCGACCAGGCGGCTGACGACTAGAGTCAACATAGCACTTGAAGTTGTCTGCAGTTCAAAAGATGTCTGGGCCTTGCTGTACCAGTAGCGAAGACAAGGAACGTCTGGCTTTGGATCAATAGCAGCAGCTGCCCCTATCACCTGGGTATCTGATGCCCTCCTCGTAGTTTTCCTGCCAGTGCTCCTGCTCGGGTGTTTCGAAATGCTCATTCGAAACAGGAGAGCTTTGCCTTGAACGACCTATTCGAACAATTACTCGGTTCGCCTCTGTTCGAGCCGCGCCAACGCCATCACATGCCCCTGAAAAGCTACATGCATCTGACCATCAAGCGTATGCATGCGATCTTTGGCACCGGCCTGATCAATAACGAACTGTGGATGGGCCAACCACGGCAATCGGAGTTTTCTTCGCTGTGCGAGTTGATGGGGTATGTGGGCGCCTTTGATTACGCACTCCACTCCTCGATAGTCGATCACATGATTGCCGTCGACACATTGTTCAACCATGGCTCTGCCGCACAAGTGAATCGCTATCGAGACGAAGTGATCCACCTGCGCAAGGTCTACGCCTTCGGCTGCACGGAAGTCGCAGGGGGAACCGACGTGCGCAATGTGCGAACGACGGTGACGTACGATCGGCAAAACCATAGCCTGGTGCTCGACTCCCCTTCCCCTGAGGCCTGCAAGTGCTGGATAGGCAATGCCTTGCGCGCAGCCCAGGTGCTGATGGTACTTGCCCGCCTGATGGTCGACGGTGAGGATCAAGGCCATCATTGGTTTCGCGTGGTTATTCGCAAGCGCGAAAACGGTCGGCTGCTCAATGGCGTGAAAATAATGGCGTGTGATCCCAAGGGTGGAATCCACGCCAACCAAGTGGCGGCAATACGTTTCTGCCAGATGAAGTTGCCCGTTGACGCGCTGCTGCAACGCCATGCGCACTTCACCGACAAGGGCACGTTCGTCAGCGACCTGCCGTTACCCCTGCGTTTTATCGAGGCGCTGAAGACGTTTCTGCAAGAGCGATTGATCTTCATGGCAGGCATTCGCCACAGTGCCGGCCTTACCGCTCACCTGAGCTACCGTTTCGCCCATCACCGCCTCATCCAGGCGCCCACGGGCCAAGAGGCATTGCTGAGCCAGCCGATGTTTCGTCAACGCCTTTACGCCATACAGCTCAAGGCGCTCGCGCTCAAATACCTGGAGCAGGCAGTGCGCAAGCGCTTCGAAGCCGACTGGGCACAGGAGGCAAAGCGCAAGGAACTCCACGTGCTGGCCGCCTTGTGCAAGGCAGTGGGTGCATGGCAAGGGCTCAATGTGATCGCCTTGTCTAGAGAACTGTGTGGATCCCAGGGATTTCATCATTACAACCAGATCGTCACTCAGCGCATGGATTGCGAGGTTGCAAATACCTTTGCCGGTGACAGCTCGATCATGGCCTATCAGGTGATCAAGGACGCCCTGGCACGACAACGGTTCGTCGACAGCCCGCCCTCCAACATCGGCCAACGCGTAGAAGCGCAGATCCTCGAGCAATGCCGCAAAGCCCCCGGGTTTACCCATGCACAGGCATTGGGGCTGGCCTATGCCAAGGCACTGGACCTGGTGATTCAGGAGGCTGAAACCCTGGGGCTGCTGTCTTGCGCGACCATCGAAGACTTGATCGGTGAGTTCGCTGATCAATTGTATCCATGGGGTGTGCGCAAGCCCCAACGTGACATGGAGGTCAGCCCACCGCAGATCGAAGCGTTGGCCAAGCAGCTCAAACCGCCCCAGGTGCTGGTCAGCGCACTGATCGATTCAACTGATTATATCCAGCAGTTCACGCGCGCACTCTATGAGGAGCAATGACATGGACCTTCAGTCACTACCCGATTTTGCCGACCCTGAAACCATAGGTGAACCCTACGCAGCATTTGCCTACTTGCGTCATCACCACCCACTGTTTTGGTCGCAACACTACAAGGCCTGGTTGCTAACCCGGTTTGACGACGTATCCGCCGCACAGGCCGATGCCCGCCGTTACTCCTCCAATCGCATGCGCGAGCTGGTAAATGCCCAGGTGCCCGCACACCAGCGAGCGGCACTGGAACCTTTCATCGAGAAGGCTTCGCGCTGGATGTACGCCCAGGACGGCAAGGCCCATGAAGCCGGGCGCAAGGTGCTGGGCAAGACTTTTACCCCGCGTGCTATTGACGCACTGGCAGATGACATCGAGCAGATCGTCGATGACTTGCTGGCGCGATTAAGCCCCCAGCCAGAGCTGATGACAGAACTGTTCAACAAGATTCCCGCATTGATCCTGGCGCGCATGTTCGGCATACCTGCGCAGGAAGCACTGAAGGTCAGGCGTTGGACGGATGCGATCATCGTGTTCATGGTGGGCAGCACCGATCCGGCATTCGGGCCGCGAGAGGCCTTGCAGGCGATGGAAGAGATGTACGAGTATTTTTCGCGTCTTGTCGATGAACGTCGTCAATCACCTGGCGATGATCTGGTCAGCCAAGTGATTGCCGCTGGCGAACAGGCGATGATGACCAAAGACGACTTCCTGGCTCAGTTGGCCTTTATATTGGTAGCGGCCACGACGACCAGCGCCGATCAATTGGGCATTATCCTGTTCTATTTGCTCACCCACCCGCAGGCCTTGGCCGAACTCAAGGCCAACCCGGGGCTGATCCCCAATGCCATCGAGGAAGCGTTGCGCATTTGCCCCGCCGGGCAGCTGAGTCATCGCGTCGTCACCGAAGACGTCACGCTGCATGGCCAGACCCTGCACAAGGGTGACCTGGTATACCTGGTCCGCGCCGCGGCCAATCGTGACCCCCGGCACTTCAACGATCCTGATCGCTTCGACATCCATCGCCAGCAGCACGACCACCTTGCGTTCGGTCGTGGCCCGCATTTTTGCATGGGCACATTGCTCTTCAAGCTCGAAGCAAAGATCGCATTTACCCGTCTGCTGCAACGCTTTCCCGATGTGCGCCTGATTGACGAGCAACAGCCAGCATGGCGTACCAACAGTCTGCAATTTCGTGGTTTGAGTCATATTCACGTCGCGCTGCAACCGGCTGGCGCGGCCATCACGCGTTGCTTTTCCGCAGCCCCGTGGGAAAAGAACGGCGGCTACTGTCGAGCGCTACGCGCAGGAAACCTGATTGTCACCAGTGGCACGGTAGCGTTCGATGAACAAGGCAATCCCTACGCTCCCGGTGATGTATATCGCCAGACCAGACGCTGCCTGGAAATCATCGAAACCGCGCTCAAGCAGTTGGGCGTCGACAGGACCCTTGTGGTCGCCACACGCATGTACACCACCGATGTGGCCTGGTGGCCACAAATCGCCAAGGCTCATCAGGAGTTTTTCAGCCATTGTCCACCGACCACCATGCTGCTGGGCGTCAATCAATTGATCGCGCCTGCCTATCTCATAGAAATAGAGGCCCAGGCATGGACCGGCCAGTGATGACCGCCGAGAAAGTCCGCGCCGCAGTGCGTGATGCTGTGGTGATGAGCGTGCAGGACTGCTCGGTCGAGACGGCGCCGCGCTCGGTGCGTATACGCCTGTACCGGCAGTCGACAACCGCGCCTGCCCCAGTATTGCTGTATTTTCATGGCGGGGGCTGGGTAGCTGGTGACCTGGATACCCATGACAGCTTCTGTCGGATCATGTGCGAATGGGCAAGGTGCGTGGTCGTTGCAGTAGATTATGCCAGGCCACCGGAATCTCGCTTTCCCGCCGCCGTGGAAGATTGCTACGCCGTCACCGAATGGGTGGCCGCCCAAGGCATGACTCTGGGGCTGGACAGCCACCGGATCGCAGTCGCCGGTGGAGGTTCCGGGGGTGGCCTGGCAGCGGTTATCTCCCAGATCGCCCATGAACGCCACGGTCCCACCATTGGTTTCCAAATGCTGCTCTATCCGCTTCTCGATTGTCTGGCACGCACTCGTTCCCGGGCCGAGTTCGCGGGTAGATCCGGCCTGACCGCTGAAATGCTCAGCTGGTATCTGGGCCAATATGTGGGCGAAGGGCAATCTTTGGACCATTCCTGGTTGTCGCCAGCGCACCGGGCTTCGTTACAGGGCTTGCCCAAAGCGCTGATTCTCACCGCCGGCTGCGATTTACTGCGTGATGAAGGCCGGGCTTATGCACACCGTTTGAAAAAAGCCGGCGTGCAGGTAAGACACACAGAGTACCCAGGCATGGACCACGGTTTTATCAACTACCCTGGTGAACACCTCGCTGCGCGCAAGGCCATCCTCCAGTGTGCGCACGCCCTGGCGGAGCATTTTGGCGGCGGGATGCCCCCAGGCCCCACCCCTGCATAAATGCAAAAACGACCTGCATGATTCCGGGTTGTACGGGGCAAATTTGCACTGGTACGATCACGGGATGGTTCGTCCGCGAACATTTAGACAAAGAACAATAAAAGCAGGGAGTTACACATGACTGCTCAGGTTTTATCCGAAGCAAACCGCAGCGAGGGTCTTCAGGAAGATGTCTTGGCTGAAGTGCGCAACCATATTGGCCACCTCATCCTCAATCGCCCCGCCGGATTAAATGCCATCACCCTGCACATGGTGCGCCTGTTGACCACGCAGTTGCGGGCCTGGGCCGATGATCCGCAGGTCCATGCCGTTGTATTGCGCGGCGCCGGAGAGAAAGCCTTTTGTGCCGGCGGCGACATCCGTTCCCTGTATGACAGCTTCAAGAACGGCAACACCCTGCACGAGGATTTCTTCGTCGAGGAATATGCGCTCGACCTGATCATTCACCAATACCCTAAACCCGTGCTGGCGCTGATGGACGGGTTCGTCCTCGGCGGCGGCATGGGGCTGGTACAAGGCGCAGACCTGCGAGTGGTTACCGAGCGCAGCCGCCTGGCCATGCCGGAGGTGGCCATCGGTTACTTCCCGGACGTGGGCGGCAGCTATTTCCTGTCGCGTATTCCCGGTGAACTGGGGACTTACCTGGGCGTCACCGGGGTGCAGATCCGCGCGGCGGACGCCCTGTATTGCGGATTGGCCGACTGGTATATCGACAGCGCAACGCTCCCCGAACTGGACCAGCAGCTTGATCGTCTGCAATGGCACGACTCGCCCCTCAAGGACCTGCAAGGCGTGCTCGCCAAACTGGCCGCGCAGCAATTGCCCGATGCGCCACTGGCGACCTTGCGGCCGGTCATCGACCATTTCTTCGCCTTGCCGGATGTGCCGAGCATTATCGAGCAGTTGCAGGCGGTTACTATCGCCGATACCCATGAATGGGCATTGACCACCGCCCACCTGATGCAGACCCGCTCGCCACTGGCCATGGCCGTGACCCTACAAATGCTCCGCCGTGGCCGCCACCTGACGCTGGAACAGTGTTTTGACCTGGAGCTGCACCTGGACCGCCAGTGGTTCGAGCGCGGCGACCTGATCGAAGGGGTTCGTGCGCTGATCATCGACAAGGACAAGACCCCGCGCTGGAATCCGCCGAGCGTTAATGAGCTGGACGCCGCTCATGTCAAAAGCTTCTTCAGCGACTTCGTGCAGATTGAGAAATAAGCCATGCAAGATCTTGAATACACAGAAGAACAAGTCATGATTCGCGACATGGCGCGGGACTTTGCGCGTGGCGAAATCGCCCCCCATGCCCAGGCCTGGGAAAAAGCCGGCTGGATCGACGACGCCCTGGTCGCCAAGATGGGCGAGCTGGGTCTGCTCGGCATGGTGGTCCCGGAAGAATGGGGTGGCACCTATGTGGACTACGTGGCCTATGCCCTCGCGGTCGAGGAAATTTCCGCGGGTGACGGCGCCACCGGCGCCCTGATGAGCATCCACAATTCAGTGGGTTGCGGGCCGATCCTCAACTACGGCACACAAGCGCAGAAACAAACCTGGCTGGCCGAACTCGCCAGTGGCCAGGCCATCGGCTGCTTCTGCCTGACCGAACCCCAGGCTGGCTCCGAAGCCCACAACCTGCGTACCCGCGCAGAGTTGAAAGACGGTCAGTGGGTAATCAACGGCGCCAAGCAATTTGTCAGCAACGGCAAGCGCGCCAAGCTGGCCATCGTGTTTGCGGTGACCGACCCGGAGTTGGGCAAGAAAGGTATTTCAGCGTTCCTGGTGCCCACTGACACCCCAGGCTTTGCGGTCGATCGTACCGAGCACAAGATGGGCATTCGCGCATCGGACACCTGCGCCGTCACCCTCAACCAATGCGGCGTGCCCGAGGCCAACCTGCTGGGTGAGCGCGGTAAGGGCCTGGCTATCGCTCTCTCCAACCTGGAAGGCGGGCGCATCGGCATTGCCGCCCAGGCCCTGGGCATCGCCCGCGCCGCCTTTGAAGCGGCGCTGGCCTATGCCCGTGATCGGGTGCAGTTCGACAAGGCAATCATCGAACACCAGAGCGTGGCCAACCTGCTGGCCGACATGCAGACCCAGCTGAATGCTGCGCGCCTGCTGATCCTCCACGTTGCGCGCCTGCGCACTGCCTGCAAGCCGTGCTTATCGGAAGCCTCACAGGCCAAACTGTTTGCTTCGGAAATGGCCGAGCGCGTGTGCTCCAAGGCGATGCAGATCCATGGCGGGTATGGGTATCTGGAAGATTACCCGGTGGAGCGCTACTACCGGGATGCGCGGATCACACAGATCTATGAAGGGACCAGCGAAATCCAGCGGATGGTGATTGCCAGGGAGCTGAAAAACTACCAGCTCTGACTGAGACAGAGCATAAAACTGTGGGAGGGGGCTTGCCCCGATGAGCATGGGTATCTACACAACTCTGACGTAGCGACCGTCAGTAACCACGATGCGAAGCGAGCCGCTCTTGATCTGCTTCTGATCTTGATCTTAGGCGCCCCGTTAAACCACGCTGGCCGGAATTCGACAGGGATTTGGGGGGTAAACCGGCAGGGATGCCGGTTTAGCCGCCCCGCGCCATGAATGGCGCGTGGCGGCGGCCCCCCAAATCCATGGCGGATTACGGGCACACCGAGCCTAAGCGAGGTGCCGAGTGGTGGGGCAAGAGCGTTTGGTTACTTTGCGCTTTTCAAAGTGACCCGCTGTAAAAGCGGAACCAATAGTGGCCGTTGCCCAAATAACGGATATGTACTCGGTCTGATCCAACATTCTGGTCGGCTGTCAGGCCGCCATCGGGGGCAAGCCCCCTCCCACATTTGCATCTCCAGTGCGGTAGAGACGGTGTTACTTGTCCTTGAACTGCGGCGCACGTTTGGCCACGAACGCTGCCATGCCTTCTTTCTGATCCTGGGTCGCAAACGCCGCATGGAACACCCGGCGCTCAAACCGCACGCCTTCGGACAGGCTGACTTCAAAGGCGCGGTTCACGCTTTCCTTGACCATCATGCTGATCGGCACGGATTTGCCAGCGATCAGGGTAGCGACCTTCAGCGCCTCTTCAAGCAACTCATCGGCCGGCACGATACGCGCCACAATGCCGCAGCGCTCGGCTTCTACCGCGTCGATAAAGCGACCGGTCAGGCACATTTCCATGGCCTTGGCCTTGCCCACTGCGCGGGTCAGGCGCTGGGTGCCGCCCATGCCTGGCAACACGCCAAGGTTGATTTCCGGCTGGCCGAACTTGGCACTGTCTCCGGCCAGGATAAAGTCGCACATCAGCGCCAGTTCACAGCCGCCGCCCAAAGCAAAACCGTTTACCGCCGCGATGATCGGCTTACGGCGGTTAGCCACGCGGTCGCTGTCGCTGAACAGGTCGTCCAGGTAGATCTGCGGGTAGGTCAACTCGGCCATTTCCTTGATGTCGGCACCGGCAGCGAAGGCTTTCTTCGAGCCGGTCAGCACGATGCAGCCGATCTCGGGGTTGGCTTCCAGGCCGTCCAGCGCCTGGTTCAGCTCGCTGACCAGTTGTGCATTCAAGGCGTTCAACGCCTGGGGGCGGTTGAGGGTGATCAGCCCGACACGGCCCTGGACGTCAAGCAAGATGGTTTCGTAACTCATGTATCGGCTCCTTAAAGATTGCGTGAGATGACCATGCGCTGGATATCGCTGGTGCCTTCGTAAATCTGGCAGACCCGCACATCGCGGTAGATCCGCTCCAAGGGGAAGTCGCTCAGATAACCGTAACCGCCCAGGGTTTGCAAGGCGGCCGAGCAGACTTTCTCGGCCATTTCCGAGGCGAACAGCTTGGCCATGGACGCTTCGACCAAGGCCGGCTTGCCGCTGTCGCGCAGGGCGGCGGCGTAATGCACCATTTGCCGGGCGACGGCAATCTGTGTGGCCATGTCCGCCAGGCGAAAGGCCACCGCCTGGTGTTCGATCAGCGGCTTGCCAAAGCTTTCGCGCTCACGGGCGTAATCGCGGGCCGCTTCGAAGGCCGCACGGGCCATGCCCACCGATTGCGACGCGATGCCGACGCGACCGCCTTCAAGGTTGGCCAGGGCGATCCTGTAGCCCTCGCCCTCCTCGCCCAGGCGGTTGGCCACCGGCACCTTCACGTCTTCAAACAGGATCTGGCAGGTGTCGGAGGCATGTTGCCCGAGCTTGTCTTCAACCCGTGCCACGGTATAGCCCGGTGAATCGGTGGGCACGATAAACGCACTGATGCCACGCTTGCCCGCTGCCGGGTCGGTGACCGCAAACACAATCACAACCCCGGCGTTTTGCCCGGAGGTGATGAACTGTTTGCAGCCGTTGAGTACGTAGTGATCGCCTTCAAGACGCGCACGGGTTTTCAGGCTGCTGGCATCGGAACCAGCCTGGGGCTCGGTCAACGCGAAGGCGCCGAGCATGGCACCGCTGGCCAGGGGCGTGAGGAACCGGGCTTTTTGCTGGTCATTGCCGAACTTGAGGATCGGCACGCAGCCCACCGAGTTATGCACGCTCATGATGGTCGAGCAGGCACCATCTCCCGCGGCGATTTCTTCCAGGGCCATGGCATAGGCCAGGTAGCCGGTGTCGCAACCACCCCACTGTTCCGGCACCAGCATGCCGAAAAAGCCCAGTTCGGCCATTTCAGCGATGGCTTCCTTGGGGAAGCGATGCTCGCGATCCCATTCGGCGGCGAAGGGTTTCAAACGTTCCTGGGCGAATTGCCGGGCGGCGTCGCTGATTTGCAGTTGTTCGTCATTGGGCAGCATAAGCAGTCCTTAGTACAGGCATTCGACGGCCATGGCCGTGGCTTCACCGCCGCCGATGCAGATGGCGGCGACGCCACGCTTGAGGCCCTTCTGGCGCAGAGCTGACAATAGGGTTACCAGGATGCGTGCGCCGGAGGCGCCAATCGGATGGCCCAGGGCGCAGGCCCCGCCATGGACATTGACCTTGTCGTGGGGAATCTCCAGCTTGCTCATGGTCACCAGGCTCACAACGGCAAAGGCTTCGTTGATTTCGAACAAATCGACTTCATCGAGGTTCCAGCCGGTCTTGCTCATCAGTTTGCGGATCGCCCCCACTGGCGCCACCGGAAACAGCCCAGGCTCATCGGCAAAGGCCGCATGCCCGTGGATCACCGCCAGCGGCTTGAGCCCGCGCTTGTGGGCCTCGGATTCGCGCATCAGCAACAGCGCAGCAGCACCATCGGAGATCGAGCTGGAGTTGGCCGCCGTCACGGTGCCACCTTCACGGAACGCCGGTTTCAGGCTGGCAATCTTGTCCAGTTTGGCTTTCGGCGGTTGTTCATCGTGAAGGATGGTTTTCTGCTCCTTGCCCACGGTGACCTGCACTGGGACGATTTCGCTGGCGAAGCTGCCATGGGTGATGGCTTCCTGCGCACGAGTCAGGGAAGCAATGGCGAAGGCGTCCTGGGCTTCACGGGTAAAACCGTTGTGCTCGGCGCAGTCCTCGGCAAAGGTGCCCATCAGGCGGCCCTTGTCGTAGGCGTCCTCCAGGCCGTCGAGGAACATGTGGTCGAGCACCTTGCCGTGCCCCATGCGATAGCCGCTGCGCGCGCGGTCCAGCAGGTACGGTGCATTGGACATGCTCTCCATGCCACCGGCAATCACCACGTCGACGCTGCCGGCACGCAGTGAGTCGTGGGCAAGAATCGCCGCCTCCATGCCGGAACCGCACATTTTATTGAGGGTGGTGCAGCGGGTGCCCTTGTCCAACCCGGCGCCCAGGGCGGCCTGGCGGGCTGGTGCCTGCCCGAGCCCGGCCGGCAACACGCAGCCAAACAGCACTTCGTCGACGGCATCGGTGGCGATACCGGCACGTTCGACAGCGGCACGAATCGCGGCCGCGCCCAGCTGTGGTGCGGTCAAACTTTTGAGATCGCCCTGGAAACCACCCATGGGGGTGCGCACGGCGCTGACAATAACGATTGGGTCATTCATACAGGTGGCTCCTTACTTGGCGGCCATACGCAAGGCGCCGTCGAGACGGATCACCTCGCCATTGAGCATGCTGTTTTCAAGGATATGTCGCACCAGCGCGGCATATTCGGCGGGTTTGCCCAGGCGCGGCGGAAATGGCACGCCGGCAGCCAGGGAGTCGCGTACTTCCGGGGTCATGCCCGCCATCATCGGGGTTTCGAAGATGCCTGGGGCGATGGTCATCACACGGATGCCAAACCGCGCCAATTCCCGGGCGGCGGGCAAGGTCAGGCTGGCAATCGCGCCTTTGGAGGCAGCATACGCCGCCTGGCCGATCTGACCATCGAACGCCGCCACCGAGGCGGTATTGATGATCACACCGCGCTCACCATCGGCATTCGCCTCGGTTTCAGCAATGGCCGCAGCGGCCAGGCGCAACAGGTTGAAGCTGCCGATCAGGTTGACGTTAATCACTTGGGCAAAGCTGGCCAGGCCATGGGGGCCATTCTTGCCGAGGATCTTCTCGCCGCGCACTACACCGGCGCAGTTGATCAACCCGTGCAAACCGCCAAACGCCTCGACAGCCGCGTTAACGGCCGCTTCGGCAGCAGCTTCCTGGCTGATATCGGCTACGGCGCTACGGGCGTTGTTGCCCAGCTGGGTGGCCTTGGCCGCCACGGCGTCGGCATTCAGGTCCACCAACATCACCTTCGCGCCGGCTGCAATGAGCATTTCAGCCGTGGCCGCACCGAGGCCCGAAGCGCCGCCGCTGACCAGGAATACCTTGTTTTCAATCTGCATCATTGTTTCCTTTGAAAGGGATCAAGCCACGGCCGCCTGGGCCTTGGCAATTTCCTGATTACGCAAAATAAAACGTTGCAACTTGCCGCTTGGGGTCTTGGGCAAGTCGCTGACAAATTCGATTTCTCGTGGGTAAGCATGGGCAGCCAGGCGCTGGCGCACATGCAGGCGCAGTTCTTCGGCCAGTTCCGGGGTGGCGCGGTATTGCTCGCTGATCACCACGAAGGCCTTGACCAGCTCGGTACGTTCCGGGCAAGGCTTGCCGACTACGGCGGCTTCAACCACGGCTGGGTGTTCGACCAGCGCGCTTTCCACATCGAACGGACCGACGCGGTAACCGGACGTGGTGATCACATCATCGCTGCGCCCGACAAAACTGATGCTGCCGTCCGGGTTCAGCTCCACCGTGTCGCCACTGAGGTAGTACTTGCCCACAAACGCCTTGGTCTTGACGCCCTCATAGCCGGCGAACCAGCACATCGGCGATTGTTCGCGGTCGATAGCGAGAATCCCGGGCTGGCCGGCGGGCAGCTCCTGATGCTGGTCATCCAGCACCACGATGCGGTGTCCGGGCGAGGCGAAGCCCGCCGAACCCACATGCACCGGGTGCGCCAGGCCATGGTGATTGCACAGCACCATGCCCAGTTCAGTCTGGCCATAGTGGTCGTGGATGGTCACGCCCAGGCTATCGGCGAACCAGCGGATCACCTCCGGGTTCAATGGCTCGCCGGCACTGCTGACGATGCGCAGCTTGCCTTTGATCGAACGGGCGAACTGCTCGCCTCCGGCAATCAGCAGGCGGTACGCCGTGGGCGAACCGGCGAGGTTGGTGATTCCATATTTATTGATGACCCGGCAGGTGCTTTCCAGGGTGAACGGACCATCGTAGAAAGTGATCGGATGCCCCATGGCCAGCGGCCCGGTCACGCCGAAATAGATGCCGTAGGCCCAGCCCGGGTCGGCGACGTTCCAGAACGCATCTTCGGGGCGCAAGTCCACGGCGTCGCGCATGTAGCCCTGGAACGCAACAATCGCCTTGAGTGGCACCGACAGCGCCTTGGAGGGGCCGGTGGTGCCCGAGGTGAACATCAGCAGGAACGGATCGTCAGCGCCCAGCATCACCGGCTCGCAGACGTTGGCGTGGTTGGGCAGTTCGGCCCAGAAGCTGTAGTCACCGCGCACGATGCCCTCGCCCCTGGCCCCGGCCACCGTGACGATGGTCGGGCAGCCGGCGACTTCGGCCAGCTTGGGACGGTTGACCGCGTCGGTGACCACCAGCACTGCCCCGGAGCTGTTCAGGCGATGCTCGATGGCCTTGGGACCGAAGGCAGTAAACAGCGGCTGATACACCGCGCCGATGCGCCAGGTGGCGAGCACCACCACCAGCAACTCGGCCGTGCGCGGCAACAGGCCGGCGACCTTGTCACCGCGCTTGACGCCCTGGGACAGGAGGAAGTTGGCGAAGCGTGCGGCCTGTTCCTGCAACTCGGTGAAGGTTGACGTCGCGCTGCGCCCGTCCTTGCCCTCCCAGAACAAAGCGATACGCCCGGGAAGCGCGTGGCGGTCACAGCATTCCACACAGGCATTCAACGCCTGCAGGTTGCCGGCCAGTGCGGCGTCGACGGTGTGCTGGTAATCAAACCCGGTGGTGGCAGCCAAATACTCACGCATCGTTTCCAATCCTTCTGTATTTTTATTTTCAGGACTTTTTGACTCGATAAATCAGCTGGAATAGTCGCTCCAGAGCGTTGCAGCGGCAATGGTCAAAGCCTTCAACCTGGCTGACTGGTTTGGCCAATCCGGTGTGGGGGGCGCCTGTTGAGTCCGGGGTGGCCTGGGGCCGATAGCCCTGCGGTAGATGCCGCCCAGGCATTTCACGGCTACAATGCGCGCCTCGACCGTGACAAGCCTGACTAAAAAAATTATGTCCTTGCCCAAGCATCACCTGGAATTGCTCAGCCCTGCCCGCGATGTCGCCATTGCGCGCGAGGCTATCCTGCATGGCGCCGACGCCATCTACATCGGCGGGCCGAGCTTCGGCGCTCGCCATAATGCCTGTAACGAGGTGAGTGATATCGCTCAGCTGGTGGAATTCGCCCGGCGTTACCACGCCCGCGTGTTCACCACCATCAACACCATCTTGCATGACAACGAGCTGGAACCTGCGCGCAAGCTGATCCATCAGCTCTACGATGCCGGTGTCGACGCGCTGATCGTGCAAGACCTGGGCGTGATGGAGCTGGATATCCCACCTATCGAGCTGCACGCCAGCACCCAGACCGACATCCGCACCCTGGGCCGCGCCAAGTTTCTCGACCAGGCCGGTTTCTCGCAATTGGTATTGGCTCGCGAGCTGAACCTGCAAGAGATCCGCGCCATCGCCGACGAAACCGATGCCGCCATCGAGTTCTTTATCCATGGTGCCCTGTGCGTGGCGTTCTCCGGGCAGTGCAATATCTCCCACGCGCAAAATGGCCGCAGTGCCAACCGCGGTGACTGCTCCCAGGCGTGCCGCCTGCCGTACACCTTGAAAGATGACCAGGGCCGCGTGGTCGCGTTTGAAAAACACCTGCTGTCGATGAAGGACAACAACCAGAGCGCCAACCTGCGTGCCTTGGTCGAAGCCGGCGTGCGCTCGTTCAAGATCGAAGGTCGCTACAAGGACATGGGCTATGTGAAGAACATCACCGCCTACTACCGCCAGCGCCTCGACGAAATCCTCGAAGACCGCCCGGACCTGGCCCGAGCTTCCAGCGGCCGTACCGCGCATTTCTTTGTGCCCGACCCGGAAAAAACCTTCCACCGCGGCAGCACCGATTACTTCGTCACCGACCGCAAGATCGACATCGGCGCGTTCGACACCCCGACCTTCACCGGCCTGCCGGTGGGTGTGGTGGAAAAAGCCGGCAAGCGTGACTTGCAGGTGGTCACCCAGGAGCCGCTGTCCAACGGCGATGGCCTGAATGTGCTGGTCAAGCGTGAAGTGGTGGGTTTCCGCGCCAATATCGCCGAGGCTAAAGGCGAGTTCGAAGAAGACGGTGAAAAGCGCTATCGCTATCGCGTCGAACCGAATGAAATGCCCGCCGGCCTGCATCAATTGCGCCCCAACCACCCGCTGAACCGCAACCTGGACCATAACTGGCAACAGGCGCTGTTGAAGACCTCGGCCGAGCGCCGTATCGGCCTGTCATGGGTGGCACGCCTGCGTGAAGACCAGCTGCAAGTCACCGCCACCAGCGAAGAAGGTATCAGCGCCAGCGTCACCCTGCCCGGCCCGTTTGGCGTGGCCAACAAGCCGGAACAGGCGCTCGACACGTTGCGCGACCTGCTTGGCCAGCTTGGCACCACCGAATACCACGCCACCCGCATCGAGCTGGATGCGCCGCAGGCGTTCTTCATCCCCAACTCGCAGCTCAAGGCATTGCGCCGTGAAGTGATCGAGGCGCTGACCGCTGCCCGCATCGAGGCGCACCCACGGGGCGGGCGCAAGGCTGAAACCTCGCCGCCGCCGGTCTACCCCGAGGCGCACCTGTCGTTCCTGGCCAACGTCTACAACCAGAAAGCCCGGGACTTCTACCACCGTCACGGCGTAAAGCTGATCGACGCGGCCTTCGAAGCCCACGAAGAAACCGGCGAAGTACCGGTGATGATCACCAAGCATTGCCTGCGTTTCTCGTTCAACCTGTGCCCAAAACAGGCCAAGGGCGTGACTGGGGTGAAAACCAAGGTAGCGCCGATGCAGTTGATTCACGGCGACGAAGTGCTGACCTTGAAGTTCGACTGCAAGCCCTGCGAAATGCATGTGGTGGGCAAGATCAAAGGGCATATCCTTGGGTTGCCGCAACCGGGCAGCGCCGTAGAGCATTTCAACCCGGAAAATCTCATCTATCAGGGCACGCACTGACCCTAGGGGAGCGGGGCCACCACCAGCCCCGCTGCAACCCTGCCGCCGCCAGCAGAATCGCCGCCACCCCCAGCCATTGCAGCCAACCCAGGCGATGCCCGAAGGCAATCCAATCGACGAAAATCGCCGCAATCGGGTAAATGAACGACAGTGCGCCGGTGATCGCGGTCGGCAGCTTCTGGATCGCGCCATACAGCAGCACATACATCAACCCTGTATGTACCACGCCTAACGTCACCAGTGCGGCCCAGGCATTGGTGGATGTCGGCAAGCCATTCCAGGGCACCAGCGGCGCCAGCAGTACCGCGCCAGTGACCACCTGGATCAGCGCCATCAGATGCGGCGGCACCGCCTTGAGGCGTTTGATGATCAACGCGGCTATCGCATACAAGAAGGCCGCGCCGAGGGCCAATGCAATACCCACCAGGTAATTGCCGCCGCTCGTTTGCTCGCCGTGGGCGGTGACAATCGCCAACATGCCCAGGAAGGCTACGCTCAACCACGCCAGTTTCTGCACGGTGATTTTTTCACCGAGAAACAACGCTGCCAGCATCACCAACATGAACGGCTGCACGTTGTACACCGCCGTACTGATGGCAATCGATGCGCGCGAATAAGATTCGAACAGCAGCAGCCAGTTACCGACGATAGCCACGCCGCTGAGCACTGCCAGCCCCAGCGTCGCCCAGTTGAGCAGGTCCAGGCGCAGATAACCCAGCCACGCACAGACCAGCAACAGTGTCAGCGCGCCGATCACGCAGCGCCAGAACACCACTTCGATCACCGACACGCCAGACACCAGCACAAACCAGCCAATGCTGCCCGAGATCAGCATGGCGGCGACCATTTCCCACGACCCGCGACGGATGGATGAATCCATGATTGAAACTCCTCAAGTGAGGCTCAATTATGGCAATCTGCTCGACACGGCTACAGCGACAAAAAAAGGCAGAACCCAGAAATCACCTTTCCTTATTAGGCGGATAGCATGATCGACACCATCGACCAGCAATTGATCGCGGCCTTGATGGACGACTCGCGCCTGTCCCTCAAGGCGCTGGCGGGCATCACCGGGCTGTCTTCGCCGAGCGTCAGCGAACGCCTGCGACGCTTGGAAGAACGCGGTGTGCTGACTCACTACACCGTCGTTATCGACCCCAGGCATTTCGGCTACCTGCTGCAAGCCATCGTGCGCATCCGCCCCCTGCCCGGCAAATTGCAGGAGGTGGAACGCCAGATCCAGGCGATCCCCGAGTTCACCGAATGCGACAAGGTCACCGGCGAGGATTGCTTTATCGCACGCCTGCATGTGCGCACGATGGAGCATCTGGACGTCCTGCTCGACCGGCTCAACGCCTATGCCGAAACCAACACCGCGATCGTCAAGAAAACGCCGGTGAAACGGCGTTTACCGCCGCTGGCGGACTAGCCAGGCGTCGCGAGCCGGGTTATCACAGGGGGGTGAAATAGCCGACGGATATCGCCAAACAGTATAAAAAACTGTCAACCCTTACAGGTTCCAGTTTGCTTGCCGGGTAATAGCCTGGTGGGGTACTGGAGGACGTCTCATGTTGGTCACAAACCTGAAAGCAATCAGCGATGCAAGCTTCAAAAGCGAGGTGCTTGAAGCGGCCGGCCCCGTGTTGGTTTGCTATATGGATGACGCTTGCGCACCGCCTGCGTTCCTCGATCAATTTGCCGAGTACTACTCGGGGCGGTTGACCATCGTTACGCTGAACATGGATGAGAACCCGATTACGCCCGCGAAGTATGGCGTGGGTAAAGCCCCGATGTAGATGCTGTTCAAGGATAAAAGGAGTTTTTCATGAGTGAGATAAAACACCTCAGTGATGAGTCATTTGGAACCGAGGTCCTCCAGGCCGCCCTACCTGTGCTTGTGGACTACTGGGCTGCGTGGTGTGGGCCGTGCAAGATGGTTGCGCCTATTTTGGATGAGCTTGCCGAGGAGTACTCTGGCAGATTGATCATCGTTAAGATAAATGTCGATGAGAATCCCAACATCGCAGCTCAGTGGGGCATTCGGGGTATTCCAACCTTAAAGTTGTTCAAGAACGGCGAGATCGCAGCCACCAAGACCGGTGCACTTTCAAAGTCCCAATTAAAGGAGTTTATCGAAAGCCAGCTCTGACGCGTTGGGAGCCCCCTTCAAGGCTCACACAAGCACTCGATTAGAGCCCCGGTTCACGCCCTGGTCGCCGCCCAGCTTGGCAACAAACTGCGTGATCCGCCGACAGGCCTCGGCCAGACGGTCCTCACCCAAGGTAAACGACAGCCGGACGAACCCCTGGGCGGGCTCGCCAAAGGCCGCCGCGTCCAGCACCGACACCCCGGCCTCGCGAAACAGGCGCCAGGCAAACTCCAGGGAGCTGAGGCCTGTGCCACGCACATCCACCAGCACAAACATGCCCGCTTGCGGCGCCTGTACCTGGATACCCGGGCAGGCACTCAGGCCAGCCACCACCAGGTCGCGTCGGCGCCGGTAGATCTCGCGCATGCCTTCAGTCACCTGGTCATGGGCCAACACCGCCGCCGTCGCCGCCTCCATCACAAAGCCCGGCAAGCCGTACAACATGCTCAACATCAGGGTTTCAGCGTGCTTCACCAGCTGCGGCGCGGCGATGAGCCAACCGATACGCCAGCCGGTCATGGCATGGGACTTTGACAAGCTGCCGATGACGATGCTGCGCTCAGCCATGCCGGGCAATGCCGCAAGGCTGTGGTACTGGCCGTCAAACACCAGGCTTTCGTAGACCTCATCCACCACCACCCACAGGTCATGGGCGATCGCAAGGTCGGCGATGGCTTGCAGTTCCTGCGGGTTGAGCACCACACCGGTGGGGTTGTTCGGGTTGGAAAAGAACATCGCCCGCGTGCGCGGGGTGATTGCAGCAGCGAGCCGTTGTGAATCCAGGCGAAAGCCGGATTGCGCACTGCATGGCACTCGCACCAAGGTCGCGCCGCTGGCCTTGAGCGTGGCCTCGTAGGTGACGTACATCGGATCGAGCACCAACACCTCGTCGCCAGCCTGCAGCAGGCACAACGAGCTGATAAACAACGCGTTCTGCGCACCGGCCACGATGATCACGTTGTCGGCGGTCAGCGGGCGATCCAGGGTGTTGCTGTAGCGCGCCGCGACCGCCTCGCGCAGGGCCGGGCGACCGGGGATCTCGGTGTAATGGGAGTCGCCCATGTGCAGGGCGTTGACGGCGGCGTCGGTGATGAAGGATGGCGTGGCGAAATCCGGGTCGCCGACGCTGAGGATAATGATGTCTTCGCCCTGGCTGGCCGCCTGGAACGCAGCGTGGTGGATGTCCCAGGCGGCGACGCCCTGCCCTGCAATTCGTTCGACGAAAGGGGAAAACCGCATGCCAGGGCCTATGGTTCAAAATGAAAAAGCGTGGACCCGTTGATAGGTGAACGGGAGGATGGACTCAACATAGTGCATACCCAGCACTCGTTCAACGGCTAACCCGTGGCTGTAATCACATTGAACCTGCGTCCCTCGGCCGTCCTCAAACCTGCATAGACCACGGCCCTGGAACACGCTCGATGACTTTTATTCTCTGGATGGCCGTGCTCGGCGCCGTACTGCTCACCCTCGCCCTCACCTCCTCCTACCTGCGTTGGATGCCCGTGACCACCTCGGCAGTCTGCCTGCTGCTGGGCGTCGCCATCGGCCCGTTGGGCGCGGACCTGTTGCACTTGGATATCAAGGGCTCGGCGCGCTGGATGGAGCACTTGACCGAGGTCGCGGTGCTATTTTCGCTGTTTGTCAGCGGCTTGAAATTGCGCCTGCCACTGAGCCATCGCACCTGGCGCATTGCGTTTGGCATGGCGGGGCCGGTGATGTTGCTGACCATCCTCGGCACCTGCCTGGTGCTGCACTACCTGTTGCAACTTTCGTGGGGCGTTTCGCTGCTGGTGGGTGCCATGCTCGCGCCGACCGACCCGGTGCTGGCCGGCCTGGTGCAGGTCAACAATGCCCAGGACTATGACGCCCTGCGCTTCGGTTTGTCCGGCGAGGCCGGCTTGAACGACGGTACAGCCTTCCCCTTTGTGATATTCGGCCTGCTGTTTATGCAACACGGCGGGTTTGACGGCGACTGGCTGGGCGGCTGGGTGCTGAAGAACCTGCTATGGGCGGTGCCGGCGGGGCTGCTGATTGGCTACTGGATGGGTCGCGGCATCGGCCGGGTCACGTTGCGCATGCGCATCACCAATGCCGACAGCACCTTGTCGCCCAATGATTACCTGACCCTGGCACTGATCGCCCTGGCTTACGTGGCAGCTGAAGCCGTCGGCGGCTACGGCTTCCTTGCCGTGTTTGCGGCGGGCCTGGGCCTGCGCCAAGCCGAGGTCAAATCCACCGGCAACGCCGATACACCGGCCGAACACCTGGCGCAACCGGTGGTGGGTCACCTTGAGGTGGAACCTGAACAGGCCCTGCACGGCGACGTTAGCCAATTGCAGGACACACAAATCGCCGCCGGGGTGATGATGAACGACATGCTGTCGTTCGGCAGCCTGGTGGAGCGTTCCATGGAAGTGTTCCTGGTGACGCTGTTGGGCATCGTGCTGGTCAGCCACTGGGACTGGCGCGCACTGGCGGTGGCGGCGTTGCTGTTCGGGGTGATTCGCCCGGTCAGTGTGTTTGCCATGCCTTGGGGCAGCCTGCTGGACCGTCGGCAACGCGGGCTGATGAGTTGGTTCGGGATTCGCGGAATTGGTAGCATCTACTACCTGTTCTACGCGCTCAACCATGGGCTGATCGGCACCAGCAGCACGGTGGCGGTGAACCTCACCCTGTCGGTGATCGCCCTGAGCATCGTCGTTCACGGCCTGAGTACCCAGCCGATGCTGGGCTGGTATGAACGACGTGCCGGGGCGAAGGGTCAGTCCTGATTTTCGGTATTGCCGACGTCCGCCGCTTCATCCAGATCATTAAGCGGGACTTCGGCATCATCCATCAATGAACCCGGGTCTTCATTGCCCGGATCGTTGAGTTCGTCGTCGAGTTCTTTTGACATGAGCCTCTCCTCTAGCCGCCCTGGGTATCGATATCCGCATCGGTTTCAGGCTTGGGCTCGCGCTCAGGCTTGAAGTCTGGACTGTAGTCGTTTTCCTTGGCCTTGGGGTCGCTATCGGCCTTGGGGTCTTTGGGGGCATCAGCGGCGGTGCCAGGGGCCGGCTCGCCTGCGTCGATGGCTGGATCGTTGCGGTGGTCGGTTTGCGGATCTTCATTTTTCGTCATGGCGCACCTCTGACAGGGCTATGGGAATCTGTACTGCGTAAAGGTAAGGCGCCACCGCATCCAGTGAAGTTCCGTGAGATTACTCAGCTCAATGGGTTGTCGACCTGGATATAGAATGCATAGATCCCCAATACCAGCCAGAACACCATGAACAACCACGGCGCACGCATGGAGAACAGCAGCGACTTGCGGTAGCCCTTGTGCGTCGACTCCATCTCGGAAAACAACGGCGATTCATCGTAGGCCATGCCCATCACCGGCTCACTGCGCAGCAACTCGCTTTGCTTGTAGTGCCAGTGGTCGATGATTTCGTAGGCGGCACGTATGCCAGGCCAGGCGTTGAGCGAGCTTAAGATACCCAGCGCGGCGAGGATCACCGGCACCACCAGGGTGAACAGCTTGCCCCACTCCGGGTTGAGGTTGCCCATGCCGGAGACAAAGGCGATGACCAGGAATGACTGCGCCGTGAGGTAGGCGTCAGTGCGGTTGGCCAGGATGGAGGTTTCGTACTGGATCTCGCGGCGATAGAAGTCGAGACGGTCCTTGGGCGAGCCGAAGATCTTCGCGTTGTGCTCGCTGTGGTCGGTCAGGGCTGCTTCGGGCGTGTCTGGAGAGATGATTCTGGGCACGACGGGGCTCCACGCGATGACTAATCTGGTTAGAAGACGCGGGCTTCGATGAAGTTCAAGTTTGTTCACGCCCAGGGTGGAACGAACACGCTTTGAATGTGAGAGGGGCTTGCCCCCGATGGCGGCCTGTCAGCCGACCAGTATCTTGGATTAGACCGAGTACATATCCATTGCTGCGGTAACGGCCACTTAAGGTTCCGCTCTTACAGCGGGTCACTTTTGGAAAAGAGCCCCAAAAGTAACCAAAAGGCTCTTGCCCCACCACTCGGCACCTCGCTTAGGCTCGGTGTGCCCGTAATCCGACAGGGATTTGGGGGGCCGCCGCCACGCGCCATCCATGGCGCGGGGCGGCTAAACCGGCATCCCTGCCGGTTTACCCCCCAAATCCCTGTCGAATTCCGGCCAGCGTGGTTTAACGGGGCGCCTGAGATCAAAATCAAAAGCAGATCAAGATCAGGAGCGGCTCGCTGCGCATCGTGGTTACGGTCTGCTGCTACGAAGTTGTGTAGATACCTATGCGATCCAAATGTGGGAGGGGGCTTGCCCCCGATATCAGTGTGTCAGTCAGCACATCTGTAGCTGACCCTCCGCCATCGGGGGCAAGCCCCCTCCCACATTTTCACCGCCGTACGTCTGTCAGTTATCGATCACCCACCAACGCGGCAGCAATTGCCGTACCCGGGCTTCGCCGAAACGGTCATCGATCAACATCACCACACCGCGATCCTGTTGACTGCGGATCACCCTGCCCGCGGCTTGTACGACCTTCTGCAGGCCGGGGTACAAGTAGGTGTAATCGTAGCCGGCGCCGAAGATCGCGCCCATGCGTGCCTTCATTTGTTCATTCACCGGGTTCAGTTGCGGCAGGCCCAGGGTCGCAATGAAGGCACCGATCAAGCGCGCACCGGGCAAGTCGATGCCCTCGCCAAACGCACCACCCAGTACCGCAAAGCCAATGCCTTGGCTGTGCTGGGTGAACTGGTCGAGAAAGGCCTGGCGCTCGGCCTCGGCCATGCCTCGAGATTGCAGCCACAGCGCAATCTGCGGGTGCCGCTCGGCCAACAACTGCGCCACCTGTTGCAGGTAATCGAAGCTGGAAAAGAACGCCAGGTAGTTACCCGGCTGCTCGACAAATTGCCGCGCAATCAGCTCGACAATAGGCGTAAGCGACGCCTGGCGATGCACGAACCGGGTGGAGATGGCATCGACGATACGCACCTGCAATTGCTCGGCCTTGAACGGCGACTCCACATCGACCCAGGCGGTGTCCGCTGGCATGCCGAGCAAGTCGGCGTAATAGTGGCGCGGGCTCAAGGTCGCAGAAAACAGCACACTGCTGCGGGCGGCAGTCAATCGAGGCCGGATGAACTCGGCCGGCACCACATTGCGCAGGCACAGGGTTGAGCTGCTGCGCTTGCCGTTGAATTCGCGCTTGCTGATATCGAAGATGAAGTGTTCATTGAACAGCTCCGCCACTTTGGCCCATTGCAGGGCTTCAAAGTAGAAAGCTTGCAGGTCGCCGCTGAGGGCTTCGGGGTGATCGTTGAAATAGTCGCCCATGGCGCTGATGCACAGGCTCAGGGCTTGCAGCAGTTTTTCGGGCCGGGTGGCATAGGCCTGGTACGGTGCGACTTGCTCCTTGTGCAGGGCGTTCCACTCGCGGTTCAGGCGCTGCAAGGGTTTCTTCAGCGCCTCGGGCGCCGTGTCACGCAGGGTCTTGAGGCTGTATTGGTCAAGGCTGGCGCTGTACATCGAACGGGCGCGCTCCACCAGGTTATGCGCTTCGTCCACCAGCACTGCGACGCGCCACTGGTTCAACTGGGCGAGGCCGAACAACATGGCGCCAAAATCGAAAAAGTAATTGTAGTCGGCGACCACCAGATCGCTCCAGCGCGCCATTTCCTGGCTCAGGTAATACGGGCACACCCCATGGGCCAAGGCAACGTCGCGCAGGCTGCGTTGATCGAGCAGGCGCACTTGGGACGCGGCTTGGCGCGCGGCGGGCAGACGGTCGTAAAAGCCCTTGGCCAAGGGGCAGGATTCGCCGTGGCAGGCTTTGTCCGGGTGCTCGCATGCCTTGTCGCGGGCCACCAGCTCAAGTACCCGCAGCGGCAGATCGGGGCTGCTGGCGTACAGCACCTGGGCAGCGTCCAGGGCAAGCTTGCGTCCAGGGGTCTTCGCCGTGAGAAAGAACACTTTGTCCAGTTGCTGTGGCGCCAGCGCCTTGAGCAGCGGGAAGATGGTCCCGACGGTCTTGCCGATCCCGGTGGGCGCCTGGGCCATCAGGCAACGGCCGGTACTCACGGCTTTGTAGACCGATTCAGCCAAGGCACGTTGCCCAGGACGAAACTCGGCATGGGGAAACGCCAGGGCTTGGGCGGCGCTGTTACGTGCGGTGCGGTGTTGCATTTCCTGCCGGGCCCAGTCCAGGAACAGCGCGCACTGCTGCTTGAAGAAGTGCTCCAGGTCTGGCGCGTTGAAATGTTGGTTCAGCAGGGTCTCGCCTTCGCCGACGATATCGAAGTACACCAGTGCCAGGTCGATGTCGTCGAGGCCGAGTTTCTGGCACATCAGCCAGCCATACACCTTGACCTGGGCCCAGTGCAGTTGCCGATGGTTGGCGGGCTGGGCGGCGAGATCGCCACGGTAGGTCTTGACCTCTTCCAGGCGGTTGGCGTCCGGATCGTAGCCGTCCGCCCTGCCCCGCACTTTGAGCTGCAGGTATTCTCCCTCGAGGGCGACCTCGTTCTGATAGTGCGCGCTACGCCGGGAAGCCACGGTGCGGTGACCGACGATCCCTTCCTGGGCGCTGGGCGACGGCGTAAAACGCAGGTCAAGGTCGCCGACCTTGGCGGTGAACTCACACAACGCCCGCACGGCCACGCTGTAGCTCAAGCGCTCTGCTCCGCCCAGCGCACGTAGCAGACGGTGACCGGCATCTGGTACTCGGCGCAGAACGCCAGCCAACGCAATTGGTTGTCTTGCAGGCGGTCGCCGGGGCCCTTGACCTCGATCATGCGGTAGGTCTTTTGTGCGGGCCAGAACTGGATCAGGTCCGGCATCCCGGCGCGGTTGGCGCGGATGTCCACCAGCAGGCGCGCAAACCAATGGCGCAGGTGTTCGGCGGGCAGGCAGGCCAGGGCTTGTTCCAGCAGCTCTTCACTGAGCAGGTTCCAAAACACGAACGGCGACTGGATGCCCCATTTGTCCGCGTAACGTTGGCGAATGGTGGCCTTGTAGCGCTCATCCTCCAGTTGCTCGAAGCAGGCAGCAAACAAGGCTTCTCGACGCTGATGGAAGTCCTCGCTGTGCAGGTCCGCCGGCCCACGCTGGAACGGGTGGAAGAACGCCCCCGGCAGCGGCGCGAAAATCGCGTCCCAACACAACAGGCCGAACAGCGAATTGATCAGGCCGTTCTCGACGTAATACACCGGTGCGTCCGGCTCGTTCAGATGCGCCTGCACGCAAAATTCCACCGACATCATCGGCTCCGGCTCCAGTGCCAGGTCCAGGCGCGCAACGGCCTGTGGCTTGGCCTTGGGCAGAGCCGGCTGGCCCAGTTTGCGCCGCAAGCGGGGCAGCACCCGTAGCAGGTGCTGGCGTTCAGCAGCACTTTCCGGGGCTTGTTGGGCGGCGATCGCCAAGGCCATGGCCTGCGCGTAATCCTCCTGGCGCTCCAATACACGGATCAACCGCGCCCGTGCGCCGGGATAGGTGCAGTGTCGGTAAACCTGTTCAGCCAGTGCCAACTCGCCACAGCGCTCGCCATACTGGCCGATCTGGAAGAGCAGTTTGGCGCGGCGTTTTTCCAGCCAGGGGTTATCGGTATGCAGCGTGGCGATCTGTGCCAGCACCGCATCCAGTGCCTCACCGGCTTCAAAGGCTTGCTGACATTGGTGCAGGAACAGGAAACCCTGCACGTCTTCACGGGTGCGCAGACCACGGGACTCGGCGCAGAACGGGACTTTTTCATAGGTGTAGATGCCTAGGTCTGCCAGCACGAATTCCGACCAGTCCTGATGCAGATTGCCGAAGAACATCAGGCGCAGGCGATCACACAACTCCATTACCGTGAGGCTATAGAGCACATCGTCTACATCGGGACACCACTGGGCAAAACTGCGCTGTTCGCTGAACTGCGCGGCCAGTGGCTCGAGCCAGGCGGCCTTGTTGGCCTTGGGCTGGTCGATCCAGGGCCTGAACGCATTCAGGATTTCGCCCTTTTGCAGCAAGGTGAACAAGGTCGCAAACGGCAGCGGGCTTTGGTCGTCCACCCAGCCCAGTTCGCGCAACGGGCCCGCCGCTGCATGGGGACAACCGATTTCCAGGTAATTGAGCTTGGCGCCGCGAAAATGCACGCCCTTGCGCATCACCATGCGCACCAATAACGCCTGGGACGCCTGGGGCAACCTGTCAAATTGCTGAATGAAATGCTCTTCGTGGGCCTCGAGCAAATCGGCATAGCGCTGCCCCAGCCAAGCCAGCACCTGGCGGAAGTTATGCAAGTAATACAAGGGGTTTTCGAGGGTGTTGACCATGGCGCAAGGCAATCAAATACTGGTTATGCATACAGAGTGCCGCTGCTAAGCACTTGTTGCAATCGGTAATAGATAAATGGTCCCTGCAACTTTTTGTAAAAAAGCGATCAGATGAGGGAGTAGATCGCGTAATATTTATCGCCCCCAGCCATGGGTGGCGGGACTTTTCAGGGTTAAGGTAAGGGTAATGAACATGAAGAATTTGGGGCTTCCACTGGTTGCGCTCACTTTTCTGGTATTGGCCGGTTGCTCCACGCAAACCGTCGTGACATTGCAAAATGGTACGCAGTATTTGACCAAGGACACACCCAACGCCAAGACAGCCGACGGCTTCTATGAGTTCACCGATATTGCCGGCAAGCGCATTCGCATCAAGGCCGATGATGTGGCCACGGTGCGCAAGGAAAACTAATGATCAAATGTGGGAGGGAGCAACCCCCTCCCACAGTTTTCAACCGCATTCCAAGTTAAGCGATAACAATCCCCTCCCCTGACACACTGCTCACTCCCACCAGCGTCACCGAGTCGGCGCCAAAGCTGATCACCGTGTCTGCGCCCACCACCTTGGTGTGCTCGCGATAATCCGTACTGCCCTGCACATCGGTGAATACCAGCTTGTCGGTTGCTTGATAGCCAATCACCCGATCATTGCCAAACTGCCCGCTGAACAAAAATGTGTTATGCCCGCTGCTGTCGCGGATCGTGTCATTGCCCTTGCCGCCTTCGATAAAGTCCGCGCCCCGGCCGCCCTTGATCAGGTCGTTGCCATCGCTGCCGATGATGAAGGTGTTGCCCTTGTGTGCCTCGGCGTTGCGATTCAAGTCCTGCACCCAGGTGGTGGCCCGTGCCGGGTCGGACAGGTTGGCGACAATTACCGTGGAGTCGCGGGTCATTTGCTCGTAGAAGCCGGAATCGAGGATGCGGGTCATGCCGTCGCCGTAACCGGTGGGCAAGTGTGAAACCCAGGTCGGCAGGTTGAGGATGGAAAATGGCAGCACGTTCCACAGCGTTGACGCGTAGTGGTCGTTGAAGCTGACGATATTGTCGGTGCTCGATTCGTGGGGCGTGTCGTGCACACCCAGGGACGACAGGTTGAATGACGAGCCGTCCAGGGCGCGGAACACCGGGTCGTTTTCATAGCCGACGTTCAGCACCTTGTCGCCGGCGCTCTGGGTGGGTGAAGCATACGCCACGTAGTTGGCGTCCTTATAGAACCCCGACCATTTGCCGTCGCTCAAGTCGGCCATGCTGTTGACCGCCAGGCCGCCCAGGCTGTGGCCGCTGACCACCACGTCGTTGCCGCTCAGGCCTTGGGCCGTGGCGTAGGCCGCGACGTTGCCGAGCAAGTTGCCAAAGGCTTCGCCCGTGTAGTTTTTCGCATAGTCCTTGGGACCGAACGCGGCCAGCAGGTCGCTGATCACGTCGCCGATGGCGTCTGTGACCAGGTTTTCCCGAGGTCCCGACGTACCACGAAAGCCGATGCCGATTTCCTGCAATTTACCAGCGTCATCGTACTTGCCCAGCACCTCGACCTGCGCCGTGGCGTAGGCAGGCTTTTCACCGAAGAAAGTGCCCCGGACATCAACCTTGCCGCTGTAACCCAGGGTATCGGCGCTGATGGGGGTCCAACCGGCTTTTTGTACCGCATCGAGGGCGGCTTTTTCCGCGTCGGGGTTCCAGGGGATACCAGGGATCACCCCTTGGGAGTCGCTGCTGCCAATCAGCGCGCCGATCAGTGTGGCCGGCAACCCAAGGCCGAGACCATTGTTCTGGTAGCCGACGGCAAAGCCGTGATCCAGGTTGTGGTAGGCATACACCGTGAGCGCCATGGCATCGGCGAACAACGCCTTGGAGTCCTCGGTACCGAGGTTTTTATAGTCAAAGATACCCATTGGTAGTGCCTCTCTGTTGTTGGATTTGTAGAGAAAGCCAAAACACCAGTAGCCCCCTGATGGACACCGTGGGCCCATCAGGGGAGTGACGCCTTTAGAACGCCCAGTCCAGGCTCAAACCGACGCCGTGCACTTTCTCCTTGCTGGCCAGCAGGCCGTTGTAGTCGAAGTTCACCCGCGCCTCCTTGCTCAACGCCAGGCTGACCCGTGCCCCGACCAGTGCGGCATCGCGCACCATCGGCGCACTTTCCACGCTGAACGAAGGGCCACCGGAGGCGAACGCCAGGTGCTGCTCGGAATCGGTGCTGCTCAGGTTGTGCTGCCAGCCCAGGGTGCCGGACACCTCCAGTTGCTGGTGGTCGTTGACGTTGAAGGTTTTCAAGGCACGCACACCCAGGGTGCTCAACACCAGGTCGCGGCTGTCATCGCCACTTTTCAGCGCAGCGGCATCGCCCTTCTCCTTGAAGCTGTCAGTGTCCAGATGCACGTAGGCCAGGTTGGCGAACGGCTCCAGGGCCAGCGGTTGCAGGTTGATGCGATACGCCGCCTCGGTGAACACCTGGGTGCTGTGTGCATCGACCTTGGCCTTTTGCTTGCCGCTGACGTCGCCGTATTGCAGGTCGCGCTTCACATCGGCGCGGTGCCAGCTGTAGGTTGCGCCACCGCTCAGGCGCCAGGCGCCGATTTCATGCCCGGCATAGGCCCCGAAGTGGTAGCTGTCGACCGAGGCACGGCTGTGGGTGTCGCTGCCCATGTTCAGCGACGTGTCGCTGTAGCCCGCCACCAGGCCGATGCGCGTGGCGTCGTCGAGCGCCCCATCCACCCCGGCGAGCATGCCGCCGATGGAGGTGTTATAGCCTGCCGTGTCGCTACGGCTGTCGGTCTTGCCCCAGGCGCCCAGGGCCTTGACCCACACGTTGCCGCGGGTGTCGATGGCTTGGCTGGTGGCGCCCATCTCGCCATTGCGCAGGCGCTCGCCTACCGCTTCGCGAACGTAGCGGCTGTCATTGACCAATGCGGTTTGCAGCGCTGGGTAGACTTCACCACTCAGTTGCTGGAATGCACCCTGGGCCGAGGCGGCCGTGGGTGCCAGCAGCAAGCTTTCATACACACCATTGCCCGCGCCCAACTGCTCGGCGGCGGCGGCCACGGCGCGCTGGTTCGGCGTGGCGGCCACACTGGCGAAGCTGTTAGTGCGCGCCACATCCAGCTGCACACCGTTGGCCGCGTAGGTCAAGGTGCCGCCAACAAACAGGTAGTTGGGCAATACCGCACCAAAGCTGCCGGTCACACCACCTGCCGCTTGCAGGATGTTGTATTGGCGGCCGATCAGACTTTGGGCCTGGGTCGCGCTCAACAACGTCGGGCTGTTTTCCAGGGCCAGGGTCACGGTGCCGCCGTTAAGCGTGGCGGTACCACCGGCGACGATGCGGTCGCTGCTGGTGGGCGACAACTCCACGGCATAGGTCGAGCCCGGCTCAAAGGTGACGTTACCCGCCACGTTCAAGGTGCCGATGGAATTACCCGGCGCCACGGTGCCACCGTTTTTTGCGGTCAGCGAACCGATGCGCCCCGAGCCACCGAGCACGCCGGCCTGGCCGACGCTGACGTCGGAAGCCAGCGAGCCGTTGATCGCCAACAAGCCCTGGTTGACCAGGGTCGGGCCGCTATAGGTGTTGGTGCCGGTCAGCACCAGGGTGCCGATGCCCTGCTTGGTCAGGCCGCCATGGCCCGAGATATCGTTGCTCCACACATCCAGCCCGCAGTGCACATCGTTGCAAATCCGCTGGGTCGGCTTACCGGCATCTACCACTGCGCCGATCCCTGGCAGGTCCGCCACGAACTGGCCGCTGCCGTAAGCGCCATCGATACGGAACTCGGCGGGAATATCCTCTGCGGTAACAAACATCCCCGGCCCGTTGACCGCCTTGCCCAGGTTGATCATGCCCCAGCCATACAGCGAGTCGATGCCCGGCGCGCCGAGGTCGGTGGCGGTGGTCTTGAGCAGCGTGGAGATCTGGTCGCCGCTCATGTACTGGAAACGCTCCATCAGCACTGCTGCTGCACCTGCCACATGGGGCGCGGCCATGGAGGTGCCGTTTTTGTTGGCCCAGTCGGTGGTCAGGTTGTTCAGGTCGGTGCCATTGATGATCGAGCTGTAGATCTTGGTGCCGGGTGCCGACACGCAAAAGCTCGCTGCATAGCCGCAGCGCGAGGAGAAGGTGCTGATCACATAGGGATTGGGGCTGGTGGTGTCCGGGTTCTGCTGCAACGCCGCTACTGACAGCCAGTTCGGCGCAATCTCCGGCACAAAATAGGCCAGGCCGGAAATCGCATCCGGGTTGTTGAGGTTGTAGTCGTTACCGGCGGCAAAGATGGTCAGCACACCGCTGCGCGCCGCATCGATGGCGCCTTGATAAGCACCGCCTGCGATCGTGCCGAGGATCGGCCGGATCGTATTGAACTGCGCCTGGGCTTCATTGACGGTGAAATTGGGGAACGCCGGATCGCGGCCGCCCTTGGCATATTGATCACCAATGCCAATGCCCCAGCTGTTGTTGATGATGCGTGCGCCACTGGCGACCAGCCCATCCCAGCCCGCTTTGTACACCGCGCCGTCGTTGCCGAGGATGATCCCGTCTTCCGGCCCCGGGTCACCGTTTTCGGCGGTAAGGATTTGCGCATTGAACGCCACACCATGCATGGGCCCGCCGTCGCGGTTACCCGCAGCAATGCCGCCGACGTGGGTGCCGTGGTTACCCAGCTTGCCGTTGGAGTCCTTGGACGGCGTGCCGTCGTAGCGGAACGCATCACCCGCCTTCACCGGAATATACGGGTCGGTGTATTGGCGGATGCCCTCGGTGACAATCGTCACCACCTTGTCGGGGCTGGCGAACTCCGGATGCTGGGCGTACACCGGCTGGTCGAAGATCCCAAGCTTGACGCCCTTGCCGGTGTAGCCGGCGGCATACGCGGTGTCGGCGTGCACGGCGCCCAGGCCCCAATCGGCCTTGAACTCATTGCTGCGCCAACTGGCGGCGTCGCCGAGTTTGCCAGTTTCTACGTAGGGTGCGGCCTGGGCGGTTCCCAGGCTGGCCAGGCAACACAGCAGCGCACCATATGGTACGCAGCTCAGCGCCTTGAGCGGGTAGCCCGGGCCGGTGTGGATGGCGATGGTTAACCCTGACTTGCGTTTTTTCACGGTGACCTTCCTTAGTTTTCTTATTGCACGTGTGTAAATCACTTTCTCCAGAACAGCGCCGATTCAATGTGAGAGCTGGCTTGCCTGCGATGGCGTCCGGCCAGTCACGCCTCTGCTGGCTGACCCACCGCTATCGCAGGCAAGCCAGCTCCCACATTTTTTGTTCGCGGTGTCCTCAGAACTGCCAGTTCAGGCTCAAGCCCACGCCTTGGGTTTTCTCGCGCCCACCCAATTGGCCGTTGTAATCCAGGTTGACCCGCGTCGACGCATTCAGCGCCAGGCTGGCCTGTACGCCCACCAGGGCGGCGTCACGCAGCAACGGCGCGCTGCGCACGGCAAATGAAGGCCCGCCTGCGACAAACGCCAAATGTTCTTCCGACTCCACCGCCGTCAGGCTGTGTTGCCAGCCCAACGAACCGGACAGTTCCAGTTGCTGGTGGTCATTGAGGGCCAGGGTTTTCAAGGCACGCACGCCGAGGGTGCTGAGCACCGCATCGCGCCGGTCACTGCCACGCTCCAGGGCGGCGGCATCGCCTTTTTCGTGGAATGACTCGCTGTCCAGATGCACGTAGGCCAGGTTGGCGAACGGTTCCAACGCCAGCGGTTGCAAGTGAATGCGGTACGCCGCTTCGGTGAACAGTTGCGCGGTGGTCGCATCCAGCTTGGTTTTTTGCTTGCCGCTGACGTCCCCCAGTTGCAGGTCGCGCTTCACATCGCCGCGGTGCCAGCTGTAGGCACCGCCGACACTCAGGCGCCAGTCGCCCAGTTCGCGCCCGGCATATGCGCCGAAGTGGTAGCTGTCGATGGACGCCGATGAGTGCGTGCCACTGCCCATGTTCAGCGAGCTGTCGCTGTAGCCGGCGACCACACCCACGCGGGTCTGCTCATCCAGCGCGCCATCCACGCCCGCCAGCAGGCCACCGATGGAGGTGGTGGAACCCGCCGTTTCACTGCGGCTGTCGCTTTTGCCCCAGGCGCCCAGGGCCTTGAACCACAGGTTGCTTTCACCGCTCACCGGCACATGGCGCAGGCGCTCGCCCACAGCGTTGCGCAGTTGCAGGCTGTCGTTGATCAGCATCGCGCCAACCGCAGGGTAGATTTCACCGGACAGTTGCTGCAGGCCCTGTTGCGCGGTGGCAACTGATTGCGACTGCAGCAGGCTTTCATACACCGGGTTGCCAGCGCCCAGTTGCTCGGCAGCCGCCGCCACGTTGCGCTGGTTGCGGGTGGCAGCAACGCTGGCAAAACTCGCGTCGTTGCGCCCGACGTTCAGTTGTACAGCGTTGGCGGCGTAGTCAAGGGTGCCGCCAAGGAATACATAGTTGGGCAGCACTTGCCCGAACTGACCCTGGATACCGCCCGCCGCATCCAGGATCGAGTATTGCCGGCCAATCAGGCTTTGCACCTGGCTCTGGCTGAGCAGCGTCGGGCTGTTTTCCATCGCCAGGGTGACGGTGCCGCCGCCCAATACCGCCTTGCCACCCGCAACAATGCGGTCGCTGCTGGTGGGCGTCAGTTCCACTGCATAGGTCGAGCCCGCGCCGAGGTTCACATCCCCCGCTACCTGCAAGGTGCCCACGGAATTGCCCGGTGCCACGCGGCCGCCGCTGTTCACCGACAGCGCGGCGATGCGCCCGGAGCCGCCGAGAGTACCGCTGTTGTTCACCGTGACCGCCGAGGTCAGCGAGCCATTGACCGCCAGCAGGCCGCCGTTGACGGTGGTCGCGCCGCGATAAGTGCTGTCGCCGCTGAGCACCAGGCTGCCGGCGCCGGACTTGATCAGGCTACCCTCGTATACGCGTTTGGCGGCGGCCTGGTCGCGGGCGTTGCCGATGGCGTAGTCAGTCTGGTCCTGCTGGCTGGCATTGGCGCCCACGCCGTTTTGCCAACCCTTGTCGATCAAGGTCTGCTGCCAGGCGGTGTGCTCGGCACGGTCCTCGGCCTGGCGCTGGAGCAAGGCCTGGTCGGAGATGCCATTGCTCCATACATCACCCTGCCCGGCTGCCAGGCTCACATCCATGACCCCGAGCAGTTGCCCCGGCCCATGCATTGCCCGGCCCAGGTCCGGCACGCCCCAGCCGACGATAGCGTTGGGCGCCTGGGTGATCGAGCCGTCGAGCTGCGTGGCGGTGGTCAACAGCACCTGCAGCGCCTGCTCATTGGTCATATAGGGATAGCGTTCCATCACCAGCGCCAACGCCCCGGTGGCATGGGGCGCCGACATCGAGGTGCCGGACTTGACCCCATAACCGCCGTCGGGAATGGTGCTGTTGATCAGTGCCCCTGGAGTGGAAATGCACCAGTATTTGGCGATGCCGCATTTGTTGTACTTCTGGTTATTGGCTTTATCCAGCCCCGACACCGCCAGCCAGTGGCCTTCCAGTTCCGGTTGGAAATACGGCAAGGCCGAGCGCACGCTGGCATTTGCGTAGCCGCTGTTGCCGGCACTGAACACATTGATCACGCCGGCCTTGGCCACATCCGCCGCGGCGTCCAGCCAGGTACCCTGGTTGTAATGCTGGGCATAGGCCTTGTGCAGGTCATCCAGGGTCTGGTAGCTGACGTCCTTGGGCTGGCTGCCCCAGCTGTTGTTGATAGCGCGCACGCCGGAATCCACCAGGGCGCTATACACCGTCTTGAAATACTTGGGGTCCGGGGTCGGGCCGAACAGGAAGCTGTCGTTGGCGTTGGTGTTGCCCACATAGACTTGGGCGTTGTAGGCCACCCCATGCATGCCCACGCCGTCGCGGGCGGCGCCCATGGTGCCGGTGACGTGGGTGCCGTGGGAGTCGTTGTTGGGGTTGAGCGCGCCCGTGGTGCTGAAGGCGCTGCCGTCGACATAGGTGCCGGTGGCGGTCACCCCATGGAAGCGGTCCTTGGCGGCTTCGGGGTGGTTGGGGTCGAAACCCGAGTCCAGCGCGCCGATTTTCACACCTTTGCCGCTGATCCCGGCAGCGTAGGCTTCATCGGCCTTCATCCGCCCCAGGCCCCAGTCGCTCTGGTATTCGGCCGAGCGCCAGCTGACCGGGTTACCCGGTTGGCCGGTCTCGGTGTATTGCGCTTGTGCCGCAACGGACAGCAGCAGCAAGGAGCCGGCGGTGAAGGGTTTGAAACGCGGTGAATCAGTGATCATTTAAACCATCCTTATTTGTTGTTATGGATGCTCATTTCACAGGGCCGAAGGCCTCGTCCACCTTGGCCAGGTCGGTGTCGCGCAAGTTGCCCGCGTAGTAGTGCAATTTGGTCCAGGCCATCAGGTAGTCATACCGCGCCTGGGCCAGGTCGCGGCGGGTGCTGTACAGCTGCTGCTCGGCATTCAGCGCATCGAGGTTGACCCGTTCGCCGCCGAGGATGCTCTGCTTGGTCGATACCACCAGGGCCTCGGCCGAAACCAGGGCTTTCTGGTAGGCGCGCAGCTTGCTCACCCCTGACAGGCAGGCACTGAACTGACGCCGCAATTCGATCAGGGTTTCGCGGGTCTTGCCTTCCAGCTCGTACTCGGCCTGCTCCATGGCGCGGCTGGCCTGGCGCGTGGAGGCCGAGATGCCGCCACCGGCATACAGCGGCATGCTCACTTCGACGCCGATGGTGTTGGTGTCGTAGCGCTGGTTGTAGGTGTTGCCGCTGTCGGATTCCTGTTTGCGCGAAGTGGCATAGGCGGTGATTCTCGGCAAATGCCCGGCGCGGTTGCGTTCTACCTCATAGCGCGCTACTTCCAGGGATTGGCGCTGGGAGGCCAGCACCGGGTTGTTGGTGAGCGCCAGTTCATGCCAGGTGTCGTAGTTGGCCGGGGCCAGGGTGAAGGCGGCAAAGCTCTGGTTCAGCGGCGCCAGGTCGTCGATATTGACGCTTTGCACGCCAATCAACGCGCCCAGCTCGCGCAGCGAGGCGTCCTGCTCATCCAGGGCCTGGATCTCTTCGGCGGTGGCCAGTTCATAGCGCGATTCGGCTTCCAGGATGTCTGTGCGCGTGCCCTCGCCGGCCTTGAACAAGTGCTGGTTCTGCTGGAATTGCTGCTCGAAGGCCTTTTTCTTGGCGCGGGCGATGTCGATCTGGTCCTGGGCAAACAGTGCCTGGGTGTAATAGCTCAGCACCCGCACCAGCAACGCCTGGCTCTTGTCACGAAAGCTTTCGTCGGCGAACAGCGCCTGGGCCACGCCCTTGCGGTAGTTGGCATAGGCTTCGTAGTCGAACAGCGGTTGTTGCAGGCTGAAGGTGGAGCCGTAGCTGTTGTAGTTGCGATCATCGCGATAGCTGCCACCACGCCCATCGGGCAGGTGCGCCTCGGAATTGTTGCGGCCCTTGTTGTAGTTGTATGACAGCCTCGGCAGCAGCCCGGCGCGGCCGATGGTGCGGTTTTCCAGGCCGGCGTCGCGCTCCTTGATGGCGCCGAGGAACACCGGGTCGTTGCGCAGGGCCTGCTCGTACACATCGAACGGCCCCATGGCGGCCTGGGCACTGCCACACACCAGCACCAGCGAAATGAACACTGACTTCATGCTCATTCCTCAGTCAACGCGGAGCCGGCGCGATCCAGCAGCGGCTTGAACAGGTAATTGAGCAACGACCGCTCGCCAGTGCGCACGAACATCTCGGCGGGCATGCCCGGCTTGATCACCAAGCCATGGAGTGTTTCCATCGCCGCTTCGCTGACGCTGGTACGCAGCACGTAATACGGCGCACCGGTTTTTTCATCGAGCATTTGGTCGGCGGAGATCAGGCTGACCTCTCCCGGCACGCGGGGCGTGCGGCTCTGGTTGAAGGCAGTGAAGAGGATGTCCACCGGCAAATGGGGCCCCACCTTGTCCACCAGGTGCACCGGCAGATGCCCTTCCACTTCCAGGCGCGTGCCTTGGGGCACGATCTCCAGCAGGGTTTCACCGGCGCGCACCACGGCGCCTTCGGTGTGCACGCTGAGGTTGACTGCGATGCCGTCGGCCGGCGCGTTGATCTCGCTGTGTTGCAGGTTGAAACCGGCAGAGGTCAGTTGCTGTTCCAGGGTCAGGCTGCGCAATTGTGCATCGGCCAATTGACTACGCACCTCCTTTTGATATTCCTCGCTGTGCTGCTGCAACTTGAGGCGCGACTCGAGGATGCCCTGTTCGATGCGTCCGCTTTCCCCGGCGTTCTGCGCCAGATCCTGTTGCACCTGGGACAACTGGCGCTGGTATTCCATCAGGCGGTTGCGCGGGATATAGCCGTTGTCGGCCAAAGGTTGCAGGTTGCCGAGCTGATCGCGCAGGGATTGGGCCTGCGCAGTCAGGTCACTGCGGGCACGGCGCATGCCGCCCAACTGTGAGGTGGCACCTTCAATGCTTGCACGAATCCCGGCCTGTTCACGGGCAAACGCGTCGCGGCGGCTGCTGAACAATTGGCGCTGGCCTTCCAGTACCAACGCCAGGGCCGGGTCGGGGTTGGCGCTCAGCTCAGCGGGAAAGGTGACGCTGGCAAGATTGTCGCGCTCGCTCTGCCAACGCGCCACGCTGGCCCAGGCCATGCGGTACTGGGCTTGCAGGGATTGTACGTCAGCCTGGTTCTGGGTCTGGTCGAGACGAAACAGCGGCTGGCCTTGCTTGACCAGTTCCCCCTCCTTCACCAGGATCCGGCTGACTACGCCGGGGCTGAAGGTTTGCACGGCCTTGCGCTTGCCGGACACCACCACGGTACCTTGGACAGGAATGCCCTGGTCCAACGGCGCGAGGCTGGCCCAGAGGAAAAACCCACCGGCACCGACAATGGTCAGCAGCCAGCCCATTTTTACGAAGAAGCCAGCGTCGTGTTCTTTAAAGCGAGGTTCAACGGTCATGCTGCTCATGCGCCTGGATTCCTTCCGGCCTGGTACTGACGACTGAAACTGACACCGGTTTTTTCTTTCGGCGCTTCCTGCTGGCCGGACAATGCGCGCAGCACTTCCTGGCTGGGCCCGAACGCTTGCAAATGGCCTTCGCCGAGCACCAGCAGCTTGTCGGCCTGGGCCAGCGCCGAGGAACGGTGGGTCACCAGTACCACGCTGCTGCCCTGGGCTTTCATCTGCATGATGGCGCTGGCCAGGGCGGCTTCGCCGACGGTGTCGAGGTTGGAGTTGGGCTCATCCAGCACGATCAGGCGCGGGTTGCCGTACAGGGCGCGGGCCAGGGCTACCCGCTGTTTCTGGCCACCGGACAGGCCGCCGCCGTTGTCGCCCAGCACGGTGTCATAGCCTTGGGGCAGGCGCAGGATCAGTTCGTGTACACCGGCCTGTTGCGCGGCCTTGACCACCTGCTCCGGGTCGGCGTCGCGAAAGCGCGCGATGTTGTCAGCGATGCTGCCGCTGAACAGCTCGATGTCCTGGGGCAAATATCCGATATGCGGACCGAGGTCGTCGCGGTCCCAACGATGGATATCCGCGCCGTCCAGGCGCACGGTGCCGGCCAGGGTCGGCCAGACGCCCACCAGCACCCGAGCCAGGGTGGACTTGCCGGAGCCCGACGCGCCCAGCACACCGAGCACTTCCCCGGCCGCCAGGTTGAAGCTGACCTGATGCAAAGTCGCCATGCGTCGCCCCGGCGGACCGGCGCTGACCTGCTCGAAACTGACCTGGCCCTTGGGTGCCGGCAAGGCCATCTGCTCGACTTCCGGGGGGAATTCGCGCAGCAGTTCGTCGAGGCGCTGGTAGGCCAGCTTGGCCGAGCTCCATTGCTTCCACACGGCAATCAGCTGGTCGATGGGGCTGAGTACGCGGCCCATCAGGATGGAGCCTGCGATCATCATACCGGCGGTCATTTCACCCCTGATCACCAGGAAGGCGCCGAGGCCCAATACCAGGGATTGCAGGCACAGGCGCAGGGATTTACTCAGGGAGCTGATCACCGAACCGGTATCGCTGGCCTTGTTCTGGAAACCGAGAAATTGCGCGTGCACGCCAAACCAACGCTGGCGCAGCGCGCCGAGCATGCCCATGGCCTGGATTGTCTCGGCGTTGTGCAAGTGGCTGGTGGCCAACTGGGTGGATTGCTGGGAGAAGATACTCGCTTCGCCCAACGGTTTTTTCGTCAGGTATTCATTCAGGCACGCCAGCCCAATCAACAGCACCGCACCGGCCGTGGCCAGCACGCCGAGCCACACGTTGAAGAGGAAAATCACGAACAGGTAGATCGGAAACCACGGCGCATCGAAGAATGCGAACAGCGCAGGCCCGGTGATGAATTGGCGGATAGCGGTCAGGTCGCCCAGGGACTGCCCGGCATGCCCCTGGCCGCGCTGCAGGTTGCGCTCGAACGCGGCTTTGTACACGCGCAGGTTGAAACGCCGCTCCAACTGGCTGCCAATACGAATCACGACAAAACTGCGGACCACTTCCAGCAGGCCGATAAACGCAAAGAAGCCCACGACCATCAGCGTCAACATCACCAGCGTGGTTTCATTCTGGGAAGACAACACACGGTCATACACTTGCAGCATGTAAATCGACGGTACCAGCATCAGCAGGTTAATCAGCGCCGTAAAGCAGCCGACGCTGATCAAAATACTCTTGTATTCACCCAACGCCCTGAATAAGGGCGCAACCCCATGGGACTTCGCCATATTATTTGATCTTCCTTGGAGCGAATGACGCGCAATAATCACCCTTGCCCCAAACAGGGCTCGGCCAACTATTAAATCTAGTTATATGCTTATAACTTGAACTAAGGCATCCGTTTCAGCTCGACAACTTCCCCGGCTTTAGTGCGGGCTTGATATTCACCCTCGCTTTGACGATTCAAGTGCGTAATCCCTGAACCCTCAGCGTTAAACAGCCAAATACCATCCGGTGTGGGCGACCAGGTCAGTGGCTTATCGCCCAGCCATTGCGCGGCACACGCGATATCGCCATCCAGGGAATTGGCCTGCTCCAGCAACTCCAGGGCACACACCTTATCCTGCTGCTTCAACTCCCAATGCCCGGCCAATTGCGCGGTGGTGGGTAAAACCAGACTGCTCGCCATTGCATGGGCTCCTGCCGACACGAACAACACCTGCGATACACAGGCGATCAAATGGGAAAAACGCGGCATTTCAAGCTCCATCATAGAGCGCGGCGCCGAAGCACCGCGCGCTTCACATCACGCCACGATGTCGCTGACCGCTGCCTGGCCTACGGTGGTGACGAGGAAATCCGCCACGCCGTGCCCGGAGAAGTCCACGGCCAACGTACCCAGGTTGGTGCCTGAGGCGTAGGACAGAACAGCATCGCCGGCATGCCCGGTGAATGCATTGACGAAGGTCACGCCCGCACCCTTGGTGATACCGGACAGGTCGATCTTGTCCGAACCCGAGGTGAAGTCGAAGAGCTTGTCCGCAGCGCCTGGCCGGGAGTCGGAACTGGCACCGTACACGAAGGTATCGCTGCCGGCGCCGCCCCACAGTTGGTCCGCACCGCCACCACCGTAGATGAGGTCGTTGCCGGCCCCGCCCTTGATGAGGTTAGCGGCTTGGTTACCAATGATCAGGTCGTTGCCCGCGCCACCAAAGGCGTTCTCGACGGTGACGCCCTTGGCGATGGACACGTTGCCCACCAGGCCACCGACGTCGGAGAACGAGGTGGCATTGAGATTGATCTTCTGGTTTTGAGTGAAACCGGAGAAGTCCAGGGTGTCATTGCCACCACCGTCCCAGACCGAGAACACCAGCTTGTCGGCATTGGATGTGGCGCTGAGGAAATCACGCCCGGTGTTGGAGTTGAACCCGTAGGTGGTGTCACCGGCACGGGTGTTGAGGTTGGCACCGTAGAGCTTCTGGATCGCGGCGATGTCGTCGATCAGCGGGCCGGAAGCGTAAGCCTCGACGCCGCCTTTGCTGAAGTTCTGGTTGGTGTTGCTCTCGCTCCAGTAACTCATGAGGCTGTAGCCGCGCGTGTCCTGTCCATAGGTCGCGTCGTTGTAGGTCGGGTTGCCATTCCCGGCGTTGTAGTCGCCAGGGTGAGCCAGGCCCAGGGTGTGGCCGATTTCATGGGTGAGGGTTTGCCGGCCATAGTTGTTCAGGTCCGGGGTCTTGTTCGGCGTGTAGCTGTTGTTGGTCAGGTACCACGAGGTGCCGTCGTAGCCAGCGCCAGTGCCGGGCAGGTAAGCGAACGCCGCCGCGCCGTCCTGGCCGCTGCTGTAATTGCCGAAGGTCATGTGACCATCACCACCGCTGGCTTTCTCGGTGAAGGTGACGTTGGCAACGTCCGACCAGGATTGCATGGCCAGTGCGGCCTGTGCTTTCTGCTGGGCGTTGAACTGGCTGAACCCTGAGATGCCATGTTTGTTCATGGTGCTCTGGGTAGCCGAGGTGAGGAAGGTGTAGGTCAGATCGATCTTGCCGTTGCCATCAAAGTCCCGGTACGCGGCGCCATCCCGCAACAGCTGGGTAGCTGCCTGGTCGACGGTGTAGGACGGTTTGCCATTGACCGTGAGGTTGCCGCCACGGTCATACAAATGGCTGAAACTATCGATTTGCGAGTAAGCAGTGCTGGCTTGCGCGGCAGATACAATAGCCTTGTCTTTTACTTTTGACATAAACGTACTTCCTTGTTTGCAAGTGCATCAGTCTTTGTTCGATAGGAACCTCGCGGGCGAGGATAGTCCTATCACTCACCTCTTTTGAAGGCGTAAGAAAACTGACACAACTTGAAATCTTTCGTCTACCACTATTTCCACGGCTAAAATGTGACGCAGGTTCAACTTGAGTAAGTCGCACGTAGTGTTTACTGGGAACCCTTGCTTTTTAGCCGCCTCGTTTGACGCCGTGATATTTAAATATTAAATAGCAGTAAAGCCGCTCGAGTTGAGCGGCGCACTTGAATAATGGATCCAATATATTGTCACGGTGTCAATGGCAGCATTAAAGAGCCATCATTCGCACTACTAAAGCGCGTTGTCCCCTATTACCGGGACATACACCACCCGCACTTGTGCAATGCTTCAAAGAGCGTCTCGCCGGTCAGCCCAGGCACTTTGACGCCCTCTTGCGTGCTCATGTCTTCGCCCGCCAGTATCGCGTTGATGATCGCTTCTTCCACTGCCTCGGCCGCAGCGCTGAACAGCGGCGAGATATGATCGTTATTGACCATGTGCAGCGCCGTTTGCAGTGGCAGGTCTCTACGCCCGTAGTCTGCCGGCGGCAAATCCTGGTTACCGGTGGCAAAGGCTAAAAACAGGTCGCCACTGGAATCCTCGGTGCCACCCCCGGTGCGCGCGATGCCAATGGATGCACGCTGCGCCAGGCGTTGGCATTGGTGGGGCAGCAACGGTGCGTCGGTGGCAATAATCACCACGATAGACCCCATGCCGGGCGTACCCTGCTCGGCGAAAGGCGAGGCAATATCCATCAAGTGGCGCCCCACTGGATAACCATCGACCCGCAGCTCCTGGCGCTTGCCATGGTTGGCCTGCACCAGCACGCCGACTGTCCAGCCGCCCTGCTCCGCCGGCAAACGCCGTGACGCCGTGCCGATGCCGCCCTTGAACTCATGGCAGATCATGCCGGTGCCGCCGCCCACCGCGCCCTCCTGCACCGGGCCGCTTTCAGCGTTTTCCAGGGCCTGGCGTACATGCTCAGGTTGCACATGCTGGCCCCAGATATCGTTGAGCAAGCCGTCGTAGGTTTCCATGACCACCGGCATGCACCAGTACACCGCGGGGTCCGCCAGGCGCTCGCGCTCCAGGGCGATCAAGGTGTCACGCACAATCCCGATGCTGTGGGTGTTGGTAATCGCCATCGGCGTGGTCAGCAGACCCGCCTCGCTGATCCACTCAAGGCCGGTGGCGTCGCCGTTGCCATTGAGCACGTGGTAACCGGCGAAACAAGGTTGGTGCCGCGCCTCGCCGGCACGCGGTTGGATCAACGTGACCCCGGTTCGCACCTGCTTGCCGTCGATCTCTGCCTTGAGCGTGGTGTGACCCACGCGAACCCCGGGAACATCGGTGATGGCATTCAATTCGCCGGGCGTGCCCAGCCCCAACGTGATGCCCAATTGACGTGCACGCATACCCACTCCTTACAGTTTCTGGAACGCCGGGCTCAACCGGCCACTGATGCAATACAGAATCACCGACAAGGCCAGCAAGCCGATGATGATCATGATGTCGCGCACCGATGCCTCCAGGATCAAGGTCACCAGCAGGTACCCCGCGCCGAGTACCGCCAGCAAGGCCGGCAGCGGCCACAACGGCATGCGATAGGGATGCTCGCGATCACGCAGCAGGACCCGGCTCATCAGCGCACTCAGCGCCACCACCAGGTACACCAGCATGATCAGCAAGACGCTGAACGAGGTCAGGTCGGCCAGGTTCGAGCTGAAACTCAACAGCGCCGAAGGAATCGCCAGGAACAGCGTCGCCAGCCACGGCGAATCCCAGCGCGGGTGAATGCGCGTGAACAGCTTGTTGATGCTCGGCGTCCACAACGCATCACGACCGCTGCTGAACACCACCCGGCCAATCTGGATGACGATGGCGACAATGGCATTGAACACCGACAGGAAGATCCCGGCACTGACCAGTCGCGACAGGGTTTCATTGCCATGGCTGGTCAACAGGTAACCGATGGGATCGGGGCTGCTGATCATCGCGCTCAGGGACGGCGCGCCAATCAACAATGCCGTGATCGGCACGAGCTCGATCACCACCACCAGGCCCAGGGACCACAACACCGCCTTGTGTACGCCCTTGCCGCCGCATTTCATGTCTTCGGCCAGCAACACCGCCGGGCCGTAACCATTGAACGAGAACAGACCGATGCCAACCGCGCCGATCACCAGGGCCCAGGGCGCCAGGTGCAACACGCCGTTTTCGACGATCTGCGGCTGGAACAACACACTGGCCGGCTGTACCGGGTTGCCGAAGCCGATCACCACGATCACCAGCAGGGCCGCCACTTCCAACAGCAGGCACGTGCCGGTGATCCAGGCATTGAGCTTGATATTGAGAATACCCAGGGCATAGCTGGATACCACAATTACCAGGGCGACGGTCTGTGAGTCGAAATTCGTGCCCAGGGCATTATTCAGGTAAGTGGCCGCCCCCGTTGCCAGCACCGGCGGGATAAACAACAACATCACCAGCACGGTCAGGAACGTCGCGTAGCCGGCCATGCCGCCAAACACCCGCTTGGCATACACATACTCACCCCCGGCGCTGTTATGGGCACGGCCCAGCTCCGCGTAACAGAAGGCGAACATCAGCGCGAGCAACGCGGCCATCACAAAAGCGAGGAACACGCCGCTGCCCGCCTGCTGGATGGCAAACGGGGCGATCACGAATACGGAACTGGCCGGCGTTACCGCGGAAACGGTAATCGCCACTACATCAAAGACGCTCAGGGTGGGCTTGAGCACGCCATCGGGCGCGGGAGTAGCGCTCATATCGTTATCCTCTGTCGTTGTTTTTGGTGTGAGGCAGAAACGAAAAATGATGTTTTTGCGGGATATGCTTCCCGTTGGATGACTGCGACGTTATCGGCCCTGGATCTATCAGCCAATTCCCCTATTGGCGTACTCCCCTTGACGATGCCCGCTAAAAGCCGAACCCTTGGCCGATATTTCGATGATGGAGCCAGGTACATGCATCTGTTCAGGGAAATCGGCATGCATGCGGGGTTGGGTCGCACCCTGTCCCAGATCGGCACTGAGCGGTTCTGGAAACAGCTGGTGCTGTTGCTGCACCAATGCCTGCCCTTCGATAACGCCCTGGCGATTTTCTACCCGCTGGATGGCCCGCCCCAGGCCCTGGAGGAATACGACGCCCAACCCAGCAGCAAACCTGCTTCGATGCTGGTGTACCTCAATGGCCTGTACCTGCTCGATCCGTTTTACCAGGCGTGCCGCGAGCACTATGCCAGCGGCGTTTACCGCCTGGAGGAAGTGGCGCCGGACCATTTCCGTCAGAGTGAGTACTTCCTCAACTACTTCCACGACAACGTGTTGGAAGACGAGGTGCAATTTATCCTGCAATTGCCCGGCGCGGGCACGCTGTCACTGTCGCTGGGCATGCAGCGACGGTTCAGTTTCGAGGAAACCGGGCTGTTGACCACGCTGGCGGCCTGGGTGCTGCCGCTGATGCTGCAGCACTGGCAACAAAGCACTCAGCGGGCTCCGGCGATGGACAGCCAGATCCGAGACGCATTGAGCCACTTTGGCAGTGGTGTGCTCTCGGATCGCGAACTGGAAATCGCCCGCCTGGTATTACGCGGTTTTTCTTCCAAGGCCATGGCCGAACGCCTCAAGATCTCGCCGGACACGGTGAAAGTGCATCGTAGGCATTTGTACGCCAAGCTGGACATCTCGTCCCAGCCCGAGTTATTTTCATTATTCATCCAATCATTGGGGCACGACCTGGATAATCCGTAGGTTTAATCCGAATGAAAGAAGTTGATATGCTCCGGCAATAGATTGACACCGTCAACGCGCACAGAAAAGTTCGGACCCTCAGGGGTGACTTTGATATTCAAGGTACTCACGCCAAACTCATGACTCAACTGCACATCACCGACGTCCACGGGTGGGCCCGGTTGAATGTTAATGGCCGATATATTGTGATCTTTTAGTACCAATGACACATCGATCTCGTCTTCCTTGGGGTTGAAGTTCAAGATCGTGTCCGGATCATCGCTGAGGGAGTCGGTACTTTGCTCATATTTGAATGTATTTTCACCTTGCCGGCCCACCAGTTGGTCGGCGCCACCGCCGCCGATAAGCACTGAGGGCTCGCGGCGCTGGGCTTCCAGGCGCTCGCGCTGGTCTGTGCCGCGCAAGACAGGATGGCTATTTTCTGGCTGGGTCCACGTGCCACCTGTTGGAAGGCTTTGTATGGAAGACATTTAAATCACCTTTTAGATAATGCGTTTATGTGAAAGTGTTACGTGCAGCGGACCGAAATCTCTCACACTGCAAACAACACTTTCCATGCGTAATATTTGACATCAAATGTCTTAAATATGACGTCATTATCTATTCAAGCGCTTTCGACGGTTAATGCCTGCCAACGGATATGCAAAAGACTGGCTTACAGGGTAAGCCAGCTCACTTGATCAGCGCCCTGTGCGAATGGTATTCCACACTCGCGTGCGAATCCGATCAATGTTCAACGGCATGGCTTCCAAGGCAAACAACTTGCCCATCATATCCGGGCTCGGATACACCTTGGTGTCCGCCTTGATCGCCGGATCCACCAGGCTATCGGCCGCCGCGTTGCCGTTGGCGTAATGCACGTAGTTGGTAATGCTGGCCATCACTTCCGGGCGAAGCAGGTAGTTCATGAAGGCATAGCCGGCTTTTTCATCGGGCGCGTCGGCGGGCATGGCGACCATATCGAACCAGATGGCCGCGCCTTCCTTGGGAATGTTGTAGCCGATGTTCACGCCGTTCCCGGCTTCCTTGGCGCGGCTTTCGGCCTGCAGGATGTCGCCGGAAAAGCCGACGGCCACGCAGATATCGCCATTGGCCAGGTCGGCGGTGTATTTCGAGGAGTGGAAATACGCCACGTAAGGCCGCACTTTCATCAGCAGGTCTTCGGCCTTTTTGTAGTCCTCGGGCTTTTTGCTATGGTGCGGCAAGCCCAGGTAGTTCAGCGCTGCCGGCAGCAGCTCCGGGCCGTTGTCGAGGATGGCTACGCCACATTTTTGCAGCTTGGCCATGTTTTCCGGCTTGAAGATCAGGTCCCAGGAATCCACCGGCGCGTTATCGCCCAACACGGCCTTGATCTTGTCGATGTTATAGCCGATACCGGTGCTGCCCCACAGGTACGGGAAGCCGTGCTCGTTGCCCGGGTCGTTGTTTTCCACGGCCTTGAGCAGCACCGGGTTGAGGTTCTTCCAGTTGGGCAACTGTCGCTTGTCGAGCTTTTTCAGGGCGCCGCCCTGGATTTGACGGGCCATGAAGTGATTGGACGGGAACACCACGTCGTAGCCGGATTTACCGGTCATCAACTTGCCGTCGAGGGTTTCGTTACTGTCGTACAGGTCGTAGGTGAAACCGATGCCGGTGTCTTTCTGGAAGTTCTTGGTGGTGTCCGGGGCGATGTAGTCCGACCAGTTGTAGATCTTCACGGTCTCGGCGGCCTGGCTGATGGAGGCCAGCAACATCAAGGGCAACAGGGCAATGGCTTTCATGGTTCGATTTCCTGGCGGTTTTAGGGCTGTTGTTATGGCAGGCGATCAAGGATCAAAGCGTTACAGGATCAATACGTAGGTCTTGCGCACGGTTTCCTGGATATCCCAGGTGCCGGTGCTGTTGGCCGGCAACATCAGTGCGTCGCCGGCTTGTATATGGAGGGGTTCACCGTTATCGGGGGTGAAGGTGCAGCGGCCCTGGATGAAATGGCAAAACTCCTGGGACTTGATCTGCCGGCGCCAGCGCCCCGGGGTGCATTCCCAGATACCGGTCTCGACCCCATCATCGCGCTCCACGCTCAAGGTCGAGGCCACGGCGATAGGCTCGCCCAGGGGCGCGGCGACCGGTGAGGAGTCCGGCAGACGGGTGTTCAGTGCGTCTTTGAATTGCGTGATGCTCATGGGCTTTTCCCGTGTGAGTGGAACGACTTAGTGCATGAAGCCTTCCATGAACCCGGCGATGCCGGTTGCCAGCCTGCGGCGCCAGGGCGCGGTATTGGGGTTGGCCAATACCTGGTCCTCATGGACAAAGCTGCGGATGATCGCGTTATAGCCCAGCCAACGGCACGGCTCGGGCTCCCAGGCCTTGAGGGCTTGCAGGCCGCGTTCGCGAATCACCCAGGGTTGACGGGTCAGAGGCGTTTCAAGGCCCAGTATCAGATCGGCCAAGGTGCGGCCGCCAAGGTTGGTGGCGCCTACGCCCTCCCCGCCATAGCCGCCGGAAAGCGCAACGCCGGTTTTATGGTCGCAGAGCATGTGCGGACGGAAATTGCGCGACATGCCGAGGTTGCCGCCCCATGAATGGGTAATCCTTACCTTCTTCAGCTGTGGGAAGAGTTCGCCAAACAGGTAGCGACGCAGCTGCACTTCGCTGTCGGTGAGATCAAAGTTGTGGCGCAACTTACCTGCAAATTGATAGCCGCCTCGGGCGCCGAACACCAGGCGGTTGTCGGCCGTGCGCTGGCCGTAGGTGACTTGCCTGCTGCTCTCGCCAAACGCCTGGCCCCGGTTGAGGCCGATTTCATCCCACGTGCTGGCGGGCAAGGGTTCGGTGGCGACGATCAGGCTCTGTACTGGCAACTGGTAACGGCCCAGGAGCGGCAAGGTATTGGCGTAACCCTCCACTGCTGGCACTACCCAGGCGGCACGCACACTGGCCTTGGCCGTGCGCAGGCTGCCGGATTGCCAATGGGTCACCGGGCTGTTCTCGTAGATGCTCACACCCAGGTTTTCAACGGCCCGCGCCAGGCCGCGCACCAGCTTGGCCGGGTTAATGGTCGCGACATGGGGTGCATAGATACCGCCATAGGGCTTCGCGATACGGACCTGCTCGGCCAACTGCTGCGGGCTGAGCCAACGGTAGTCATCTTCGGTAAGGCCCTGGGCATACAGCTTGTCCAGGTACTGGCGCAGGCTGGCCTCCTGCTCGGGGTAACGTGCGGCGCAATACAGCGCGCCACCTTTGCGGTAATCGCAGTCGATTCCTTCGCGGGCCAGCACCTGCGCCACTTCATCAGGGATGCCGTGCAACAGGTCGAACGAGGCTCGCCGTTGTTGCGGGGCAAGGCCGGCCAGCAGGCGGTCCTCGCCCAGCAGATTGCCCATCAGCCAGCCTCCATTGCGCCCGGATGCGCCAAAGCCGGCGGTCTGCGCCTCAATGATGGCGATTTTCAGCTCCGGAGCCTGGCGTTTAAGGTAATAGGCGGTCCATAGGCCGGTATAGCCGGCGCCGATGATCGCCACATTGACATCCAAGTCATGCTCCAGACATGGCCGCGCCTCCAGCGGGTCGTCCAGCTGGTCCATCCATAGACTGATAGTGCGCCATGCCGGCATGCCAGGTTCCCCTACCTCGTTTCGATAGGGTCGATCCTAGAGCGCGGCGTCAGGGGCTGTCTTGCGCGCGTGCACGCAGGGAAATTTGTTTAACGTAAGCCTTGGGCGATTGGCCGGTGTGCTGGCGGAAAGCACTGTAGAACGCCGAGAGTGAATTGAACCCGGCGGCAAAAGCCAGCTCATCGACTTTGACAGGGGCAGTGGCACTGTCCAGCGCGGCCAGCAGATGCTGGAGCCGCGCCTGGTTGACGTAGCGGTAGAAGCTCTGCCCCAGCACCTGATTGAGCAGGTAGGAGATCTGATTGCGGCTGTAGCCAACTTCCTTGGCGACCCGTTGCAGGTCCAGGTCCGGATCCAGATAGGGTTGCCTGGATTCAAAGTACTGCTGCAGGTCATTAGCCATATGCCCCAATTGCTGGGGCGACAGGCCCAGGCGACTGACCGTGGGGCGCATGGACTGGGCAGGCTGCTCATGCACCAGGGATGCATATTCATTGACCCTCCAGATCAACCCGTCGCGCACGGTAATGGCTTCGCTGGTGCGAAACGACACCAGGCCCTGGCCGCCCCGCAAAGTGATGCGGTACTGGATAAACGCAGTGTCCCCATCGGCACGGATACGGTCGGTATGCTCAATCGCCTCGTCTGCTTCACGGGGCATGCTGGCCTTCAGGTACTCGCGCAGTTCGGCATAACCCATCACACGGTTCTGGAAGAAGTCGTGGTACTGAATCTCAGGGTGGTAATAAGCCATGACCCCGTCCAGATCGCGATGCCGCCAGCACAAGTGGTGACGCATCACCAACTCGCCGGTGGCGAGGGTGTTCTGGCGGTCATCGTCTGGGGCGATGTCGGGCATATTTGGCTCTGCGACGAGTAAACAGCTGAGAGTGCCGAATTTTGCCGGCGCCTTCAATGGCCAATTGGCACTTCTGGATAATGGCCTTTTGCCTGTTCTGCGGTAGGACATGACCCAGGTCAAGACCCCGGAAAAGAACCGCCGAACGGGGTGAAAAAAGTCACCTTGTACTTGCGAACGAATGCTATTTTTAAAGCTCTTCAACGCCATGACCAGTGAAGGTCCTGGCCCCCTGCCGCGAGCTAAAGGAAGCGCTCAATGAACAAGGTGGGCAACATGAACAAAGTGACATTTCCCAACGCCTGCCAGTTGATGCGCTGGCATTTCCATCCGCTAGGCTTCGAGGGCAGCATGGACGCCCCCGGTAGCATGGTCGCCCGCCTGTTTGACCGGGCCAGCGGCGAGACATTGATCGCCATCGCCGGCATCCCCTGCGCCACCGTGATGAACGCCGCAGATGTGGAGCGCATCATCGAGGCGGTGGAGGATGAGCTGGAATGTTTCGTGCCGCCGTTGTCGTTGCGGGCCTGAATACTATTTTTCAGCCCCCTCCCTCATTCAGCTGTGTATCAGCTGTGAGGTCAACGCTGGTCATCGAAAAAGGCTTTTTTGCCATCCACCCGCTCTGAGGCCCTGGGCACATTCACGCCCTGGCCTTCCGGCTTTTCCACATACCAATAGCACTGGCTGACCGCTCGGGTAATACCGACATAGGTCAGGCGCAATATTTCTTCTTTCTGCGCAGTGTCATAAGGTTCGCTATCACCGTCCTTGCCCAGGCCTGCCATGCGGTAGACCTGATTCTTGTACGGCGAGCTGGTGAGATGCTGGCAGTCCCCCAGTAGAAATACCGCATCCGCCTGCAGGCCCTTGGCGCTGTGATAGGTCAGCTGTTTCAATCTGCGCTCGTGGGGCGGCAAGTTAGAATCTACATTAACTACAGACTGAATATGCTCCTGAATCAGTAGCTTATCGCTGCTTTTTCGATACAGCATCAGCACCGTCTCGCCCCGCTGATAGTGCTCCAGCAATCGCCGGCCCAGCGCCGCATCGTCGCGTTCGAGTACCGTCACAGGCACGAGCGCCTTGGGCGCGCCACTGGCTTTGGCCTTCTTGCCGGGAATCGCCGGTGCGCTGCGCACGACATGTTCGGCCGCATCGATGATGTGCTGGTGGCTGCGATAGTTCTCCGCCAGCATCACTCGGGTGGTAGTTGGCGAAGCAAACTCGTTATTGAAGTCCATGAAGTACTTGGGCGAACTGCCACGCCAACCATAGATTGATTGCCAGTCATCCCCTACGCATAGCAAAGAAGAACGCTGTGCGCCGCGCCCCACATGCATCGCCGGGCCGCGACTGCGGATCTCCCTGAGGCTTGCGCGTATCCACGAGACAATCTGTGGCGAAACATCCTGAAATTCGTCGATCATCAAGTGCGACATAGGCCGCAGCAATGGATCACTGAGCAACTTGAGGTTTTCCGGGGTGTTTTCACCGAACAGGGAGAACATCCGGTTGTAGGTCATGATCGGCGGCGATTGATCCAGCAGGTGATCTTCCAGGGCCTTCCAGAAAATGCTCAGGGCCTCAAAGAACAACCGATCCGGATCGTCCTTGGCAAAGCGCATCTGGCCCACGGCCGTCGGTACGTCCAATCCGAGGTTCTCGATAAACCCGGCAGCCATCACAAAACTATCCAACAGCGGCGCCGAGGCCAGCTCGCCCTTGACCTTGTAATCAAACCCAGGCCCGGCCGTTGCATCACCGGCCAGGCTGCTGATCAAGCGCTTTGAAGCCTCATAGTTATCCAGCCAGATCATAGGCTTACGACAGAAAGCTTGAAACAGTGTGCGCTTGACCGCCCACTCCGCACGCACGGATAGTTTCGAGTTCGGTCGGCTGAGCTGGGCGTTTTCCCGCGCATCGAAACCTAGCACCACCCACGCATCCAGCGCCGGGATATAGCCGTGACAATGAAATTGCGCACCGTTGACTTCAAAGGTCTGGCGGCTGGGCTCTATGCCCTTTATCGGCCACGCCCCGGCGCGAAACCACAGGTCTTCGATCACATCGCAAAGTTCGTCATCACGTTTGGCCGCCAGTTCTGTCACCGCGATGCGTTTTTGCACGTCCGGATGATCGCGCTCCAGCTCCTTGAGTTGCAGACCTTGGCGGGCCAGCGGCGCAATCAGCTCGCGAAAACGCTGGTGGTGGCCATACAGGCGGTGATAACAGGCATTCATCTGTTGACGCTGGGCGTCGCCGATGCGCAGATCGAAGGGATTGCTGTCGGCGTCCGCAAAACCGTCGCTGAGGTTTTCAAAGGCCTGCAGACGCTCGAAGCCCGGCAGGCTGCGCACCATTGGCAGGATGCGCGAATGGAAGGTACGCACTACAGCCTGGGCTTCCTTCATGCCAAGGGGTTGGCCCCACAAGCTGAGAATATCCATGAGCTTGTGAATGAAGTCTTTACGCGACTCGCGAGTAAAGGTCACCACCGTCATCGAACTCAGCTCAAAGCCCAGGTAATGGGTCAGCAGCAGGATGCGCAGCACCAGGGATGTGGATTTACCCGCGCCGGCCCCGGCGATCACCGAAGTCGAGGGCGTATCGCTGAAGATCATCTTCCATTGCGCGGCACTTGGCTGCGCATGGGCCGGCAGCAGCCGCGCCACATCCGCCTTCATGCGTTTCTTCACATCCGCCGTGAGCGGCAGCCGCCAATCATCGAACAGGCTGTCATCCACCCCCGGCGCAGGGTGTTCGTCGGGGCGGAAGTCGCGGATCAACAGGACCTGCCGGCCCTCCTCAATGCCATCGGCCTTGCCCTCGCGATAACCATATTCCACACCCGCCTCGTGCCCACTGCGAAAGCCGTCGGCTTGGCCATGCAACCAAGAGAACCGGTGCTGCGCGCGCAAACGAGTGAGGCCGTGGCCGAACAGGCGAGCAGCCAGTCGTTTCAATAGCGGCATTTCGGCCAAGGGGCGCAGTTCGGGGGGCAGATCAGGCTTGTGTTGCGGCACGCGGACTCCTGCGATGAGATTAGCTGTGATGAGGGCGTCATGGTCGCCGGAATCGGCGCTCAGTTCCAGCCAATTGCTTTGCTGTCATGCAGTTAGGCGATGAAGTGAAAGTTGTTACAGACGACATCTATCGAATATATGGATAGGAATCAGGCAGTTTTTACGCTTTTTATCGATGTTGCGGTGCCGGATGATAGGCCCATCAACAGGAGACGATCATGCTTGAACTTCGACCTTTCCACACCCTGGGCGGCGCCCATCACGGCTGGCTTGACGCCCATCACCACTTTTCCTTCGCTGAATACCACGACCCCGAGCGCATGCACTGGGGCAACCTGCGGGTATGGAACGACGACATCATCGCCCCGGGCAGCGGTTTCCCCCAGCACCCGCACCGCGACATGGAAATCATCACCTACGTGCGTGAAGGCGCGATCAGTCATGCTGATAACTTGGGCAACAAAGGCCGCACCGAGGCTGGTGATGTGCAGGTGATGAGTGCGGGCACCGGGATCGCCCATAGCGAGTACAACCTGGAGGCTACACCGACCAAGATTTTCCAGATCTGGATTATCCCGAATCAGGCTGGGCTACCGCCGTCCTGGGGCGCCAAACCGTTTCCACAAGGTAACCGTGAGGGATTTGTGACACTTGCCAGTGGTAAGGCCGGCGACAGTGAAAGCCTGAGCATTCGTGCCGATGCACGCTTGGTGGCAGCGAACCTGAAAGACGGGGAAAGCGCTGAGTACCGACTGGACAGCGGCCGCCGGGCGTACCTGGTGCCGGCCACGGGTGTGATTGACGTCAATGGTTTGCGGGCACAGGCGCGAGATGGCGTGGCGGTTGAGGATGAGCAGGTGTTGCGGGTGACGGCGATCGAGGACAGCGAGATCGTGTTGGTCGACCTGGCCTGAGCTTGCGCCCGATGCTGGCCTTACAGCAGAACGCTATCTGACTGACGCCCTGATCCAATATGGGAGGGGGCTTGCTCCCGATGGCGGCCTGATGTTGGATTAGACCGAGTACATATACGCCCCATCCAGGGTTACTGTTGACTGCTAAAAAGTTGCGTTGATACCCATGCCCCGACGAGGGCGTATCAGTAAATGCATCTGTGGCTGCCCCATCGCCATCGGGAGCAAGCCCCCTCCCACAGGGTCCTGCGGCGCACCCAAAGGTGTGGATACCCATGCCCCGGTGAGGCGGTGTCAGTCAATGCAACTGTGACTGACTCACCGCCATCGGGGCACGGACCTTCCCACATTGGGTTCGGTGTGATTACTGGGCGATCGCACCGTCTACAAGTACTTGCGCCTCCTCCACCAACCGCTTGAGGTGATCTTCGCCGATAAAGCTCTCGGCATAGATCTTGTAGATGTCCTCGGTGCCCGATGGCCGTGCGGCAAACCAACCATTTTCGGTCATGACCTTCAAGCCGCCAATTGCCTGGTTATTGCCTGGTGCATGGCTGAGAATCTGCTGGATGCTCTCCCCGGCCAATTGCGTGGACGTCACCTGCTCCGGCGCGAGCTTGCCCAGCAGGGCTTTCTGCGCCGGGGTCGCCTTGGCATCGACGCGAATGGCAAACGGCTCGCCCAGCGCGTCGGTCAGGCCGCGGTAGATCTGGCTCGGGTCCTGGCCTTTGCGCGAGGTCATTTCCGCCGCCAGCAAAGCCGGGATCAAGCCGTCCTTGTCAGTGCTCCATACCGTGCCGTCCTTGCGCAGGAACGAGGCACCGGCGCTTTCTTCACCACCAAAGCCCAACGAACCTTCGAACAAGCCGTCGGCGAACCATTTGAAGCCCACCGGCACTTCGTACAAACGGCGACCGATACGCGCAGCAACGCGATCAATCAAGCCGCTGCTGACCACGGTCTTGCCCACGGCAGCATCAGCGCGCCAGTCAGGGCGGTTCTGGAACAGGTAATCAATGGACACCGCCAGGTAGTTGTTCGGCGCCAACAGGCCGCCGGACGGGGTGACGATGCCGTGGCGGTCGTGGTCCGGGTCGCAGGCGAACGCGACGTCGAAACGCTCCTTGAGGCCGATCAGGCCCTGCATGGCGTAGCTGGACGACGGGTCCATGCGAATCTGGCCGTCCCAGTCGACGCTCATGAAGCGGAAAGTCGCATCGACTTCGGTGTTCACTACCTCCAGGTTCAGACGGTAGTGCTCGGCAATCGCCGACCAGTAGCGCACGCCGGCCCCGCCCAATGGGTCCACGCCCAGGCGCAGGTCGGCGCTGCGGATCGCATCCATGTCGATCACATTGACCAGGTCGGCCACATAGCTGTTGAGGTAGTCATGACGATGGGTGGTGTCCGCCTTGAGCGCCTGGGTGTGGGTGATGCGCTTGACCCCGGCCAGCTTGTTGGCAAGCAGTTCATTGGCCTTGGCTTCGATCCACTTGGTGACGTGGGTATCGGCCGGGCCGCCATTAGGCGGATTGTACTTGTAACCGCCACTCTGCGGCGGGTTGTGGGACGGTGTAATCACGATACCGTCCGCCAGGCCGCTGGTGCGACCACGGTTGTAGCAGATGATCGCGTGGGAAATTGCCGGGGTCGGCGTGTATTCATCGCCTTCGGCCAGCATGACGTGTACGCCATTGGCGGCCAATACTTCCAGGGCACTGGCACCGGCAGGTGTGGACAGCGCATGGGTGTCCAGGCCCACGAACAACGGCCCGTTGATGCCTTGGGCTTCGCGGTACAGGCAGATGGCCTGGCTGATCGCGAGTACATGCCATTCGTTGAAGCTCAGCTCGAATGAGCTGCCCCGGTGCCCGGAGGTGCCAAAGGCCACGCGCTGGGTAGAGATTGCTGCATCAGGCTGGCCGGTGTAATAGGCCGTGACCAGTCGCGGGATATCCACCAGCAACTGGGCCGGCGCCGGTTTGCCCGCAAAAGGACTGATAGTCATGCATAAACCTCGAAAAGAAGGATTCGGAAAAGTGTCAGTTTACTGGGACTTGGACTACTGCGCGACGGTATAGATCCTACAGCCTGAAGAGAAATTTCAAACACTAGGCGGTCTGCGCCTCGAGCAACGCCTGAGCCAGCGCATCCAAAGTGACATCCAGATTGGGCTGCCCGGCGAACGTATGGCTCAAGCGCATATGCTGATGGTGCAAGCCGCTGAGGCTGAATAACTCACCCGGCGCTATCACGACCTGTTGCGTGAGCATCCGCTGAAAGATCAGGCGCATATCCACTGGAGCCACCGACTCCAGCCAGAAACTCGCCCCGGCGATGGGCACCCGATAGCTCACGCGCCCTTGCATGCGTGCGTCCAGTCGCTGGCTCATGGCTTGCGCTTGCTCCTGTAGAAGTTGGCGCAATGCCCGCAGGTGCTGGTCAAAGCGCCCGCTCTGATAAAGCCGGGCAATGGCCCGCTGACGGATTGAGGACAAACGAAATGAGCGCAGTAAAAACTGGCGCTGCAATTCACTGCTCATTTGATGCGACAGTAAATAGCCAAAGGGCGCTTCCGGACCCAACACCTTCTCGAACGACGAGAACACCATCAGCCGCTCCGGGTTGACCAGATGACGCAAAGCCGCCTGGGATGGCGTATAGCTCAGCTCACCAAAGGTGTCGTTCTCCAGCAGCCAGCAACCGTATTGCTCGAGCAAATGCGCAATCTGCAACCGCTCCGGAACCGATAACGCCGTACCTGACGGCATGCTCACCACCGATGACAGCAGCACCAGGTGCACGGGTTCGTGGCGCAACAGGTGCTCGAACATCGCCAGGTCGAAGCGGCCATCGGCGAGCCAGGGCAATTCGATCACCCGTACACCAGCAGCCTGCAACAGGCGCAAGACCCGATAATCACAGGGTGACTCGGTCACCAACACAGTGCCCTTGAGACCCAGGGCGTCAATCAGTATCTCCAGTACACCCTGTAGATCTGCCCCGATATATACCTCATCGGCCTGCCAGCAGCGTGTAGGCGACGAGGTATAACGTGCTGCCAACGCTGCGCGCAGCTCCCACACGCCACAGGGTTGCGACCAGGGCTGCAGTTGGTGCGGGTAGCGGCGCACCAATTTGCGCTCCAGTGTCAGCAAGTCACCATCCAGCGAGCCCAGCAGCGCCGGTTCATCCCCACTGAGCACGACCATGGCCGGCCGCCGCGCCGCCGCGTAGAGCCTTTCGAGCAGGTCAGCGCCCGCCATCAGCTGCGGGTTGGCGGCTACCGGCCAGGCGAAGTATCCGGACTTGGCCACCGAGTACACCCGCCCTTCCTTCTCCAGCAGCGAGTAGGCGTATTGGATCGTCGAGATCGACACGTTCAAGCGTGTCGACAGCTGTCGCAAGGATGGCAACTTGACCGGTGTTTCCAGGCTGACTTCGTTGATCAGGTTGATCATGTAGCGGTAGACCGCCTGATAGGCAAAGTCTGCCTGCCGCTCTCCCCGAAGGTTCATGGCCGCTCACCGGCCCGTACAGACGAATACACGCTAACGCCCCGATAACCGTGCAGTCGGTGCTTCAGACTGCGTGAATCGCGGCTTGCGTGCCAGGATGCCACGCTCAACCTGCAGCGGGCGCTTGCGGTACACGTGCTGCAATATCGGCAACGGCAATCCGCTGGTATCCACCAGCCACTGTTGCAGCATGTCTGGCGCGGGCTTGCCTTGGAGCGCCTTGTGCAGTTCGGGGAGCGCCACCAACATGCCAGGATGGCATTGACGCAAGAAGCCCTCCAGCCGCTCGCCGTGCTCAATGAAGGGTGCGAACAGCAGGCAGGTCAACTGACCCTCGTCCAAGCCGAAAAATTCTTGGGCATAGGTGGTGGACAGGATGCGCCCATCCTCGCTTGACGCCTCGGCGATCAATGCATTTGGGATTTTCCTACGGCGCATATAGTCCATCGCCTGGCGAATAAAACTCTCGACGCCATGCTCATAAGAAAGCTCACGCAGGCACTGGGCCTGCAAGCCGTGCAAGTGAGCCATGAGTAATGGATTGGGGGCGGCAGGATGGCTGAAGTGAAAATCAAACGGGTCCTGCTTGTGCGCCAGGAAGTCAGTCAGCAGCGTAGATCGGGATACATCCACATCATCGAGCAAGTCGGCAATGCCGATATAGGCCAGATGACGGTACCCGCCCCGGCCCAGCTCCTCTGTACCCACATAATGCTCGCCATAGAGATCACGGTAGCAAGCGATACTCCACTCCTCCATGCGTGCAAACAGCCGGTTGAGCGACATCGGTTTGCCACGCGCGAAATCAAGGCCGGTTGCCAGCGCGGTTTTTTTCAGCCACGCCAGGTATTGGCTTTGCTTGCGTGGCGAGTCACCGCTGACCATGGCATGCACACCGCCGTTCCAGGTGGCGACGCATTGGTAGAACTCACCGAAGGCCAAGTAGGTGTCGTTGCACAGTGTGGCGCGGATATCGCCGGACGTCAGGTGGCCCAGCAGCAGCATATTGCGCTGACTGACCTCACGCCCGACGCTGGAAGCCGGGCGTTGCGGATTGAAAGGCTGGACGTCGCGGTTCTCGACCATCAACAGCTCCACACGCGGGTCGTCATGAAAGAAAAGCGCGCTATAGCCTTGGTTCAAGTTGTCGAGGGTGGCCTGCGTCATGCCGGCATAGCGCAGGGTAGCAACCCGCAGGTGAAACGTCTTGGGCGCGCGCCCCGCGATGGTCAGTTGCGCGGCTCGCAACATTGCCAGTGTGTAACTGCTGACCTCGCCGCCGCCGTGGGTGATCAGCACTTTGTAGTGCCCCACTTGCTCCATGCCGCCGGCTGCCACCACAATTCGCTGGACCAACAATTGAAGTACAGTCCGCTCGGCCCGCGTGAAATGCCCGATCATACGCTGCAGAACTTGTTGGTAAACATAGTTCATGGCTTGTTCATGAATTGCGCTCATTATTCTACTACCTGAGTTGAAGTGTCAGTTTCAAGCAACTATCAATATGAATTGCTCGACCCATTACGACTGTAGGTGTGTCGGCTGCCACACGGCGCAAAGACAATTAAACATTAGCACCTTGCAATAAAAGCACCGGCAACCCCCATGCCTTCCCACTGTGGCCCAACCCCGGGGAAATCGCGTTCCAGCTTGACATAGACGCGTTGGGTTACCGGCCCTAGGAATACTCCGACAACTTCCTACACTGTTTTAACTAAAAAACCAGGGACACATCTGACGAGTATTAATCACCCATTTCAATCTGCTCCTTGCAAAACAACCGGGCGCTTTCAGTACACTTTCAGGGTGCACAGAGACGCCTTGCTTAGTTCCTGAAGTACGCTGCGGGAATATCAGGTTATCAATCATTGCTCAATCCTTGAGATGACAGGGTAGGCACAATTATCGGCGCTCAAGTAATGATTAACAGATACAGACTATCGCCGAAAACCCGTTCAGATTTGCCAGGTCCCAGACATTAATGGCGCCCACACGACAGCGCCGCACTGGGTTTCAGGGCGGCGTAAGGGAAAAAAGGTATTGTTTGCGGGGTGGAGCCCCCCTGGCCAGGCTCAACCCGGGGGTGGGTTAAGCCCTGTCAAATGGCGCATTTGCCTCATCGGCTCAGACGCCAGCGTATTCATTTGCGAATACTCCTACAGCTCAAACAGCTTCAACCTGCAAGGCGACACGCTCGCGGCATGGGCATTCGTCCATATAGCGATGGGCTTCAACGAACTGATCGAACGCAAATACCGTGGTTTTCAGTGGGACAAGCACGCGGTCGGCCGTCAACTGGTTGATATCACGCAAGGCACGCTGCAGTGCCACCTGATCCTGGACGATGCCCAGCTCCGGCTTGCCGGTAAAGTTGCCGATACAGTGCACGAAGAACTGAATATTCTTCTGGAACGCTGCACAGGCCGGGAATGGCGTCTGGTTGCCACCTTGCAAGCCATACAACACCAGGCTGCCACGGGGCGCCAGGACGTCACCCAGCAACGACATCTGCGGGCCCCCCAGGCCATCGAACACGACGTCGACGCCACGGTTGTCAGTGAACTTGTTGATCTGCATCAGCAGGTCTTGTTCCTCGGTGACAATGACCTTTTCCGCCCCGAGGGAGAGCAGGTATTCGCGTTCGGCGCTGTTTTTCGTCGCGGCAATCACCCGCACACCCAGGGCCTTGCCCAGTTGCACAAAGGAAGGGCCGGAGCAGTGGCTGGCATCGGTCACCAGGGCAAACTGCCCGGGCTTGACCCGCGCCAGGTCCATATAGGCGAAATACGCAATCAGCAACGGCGTGTAGTGCACGCTGGCTTCAATCGGGCTCAAGACATCCGGGTAACGGGTCAGGGCAGAACGCGGCAAGATGATCTGCTCGCCATACACCGGGTAATCGTTGGGGCTTTCGGCCGGAAAACTGGCCACCTTGTCGCCCACAGCCAGGTCATCCACGCCGTCACCCAACGCGACAACCACACCCGCCATTTCATGCCCCAGGCCCGAAGGCAGGCGAGCATGGGAAGACGCCAGGTTCTGGCGCCATAGAATGTCGTACCAGCTGATGCCAATCGCCTCGACACGCACCTGCACTTCGCCCGGTGCGGGCTGCGCGGCTGCATGCTCTTCGCATTTGAGCACCTCGGCCGGACCAAACTTGTGAAAACGGATCGTGCGGGACATCGCAAACCTCGTCAAAGTAACCTCTAATGCCATGAACTCTATCTGGGCTTTCCAAGTAAGGCCACCGGTCGCCATTAATAGTCGACATGCCTGTCATTGATTTCGCGAAGGAGGAGCAGACCTCAACTATCGTAGGAAAAATCAATTAGCCGGTGCAGAGTACCAGCCTTTCCCCGTAAGATTCATGCCGGTCATGCTGCTGAATCGTACGATATGGCCGCTCACGTCAAGTTTACAGACTCTTCCAGGACACAAGATGAACCGTAACGACCTGCGTCGTGTCGACCTTAACCTCTTGATCGTATTCGAAACTTTGATGCATGAGCGCAGTGTGACCCGCGCCGCCGAGAAATTGTTCCTCGGCCAGCCGGCCATCAGCGCGGCCCTATCGCGCCTGCGTGGGCTGTTCGATGACCCGCTGTTTGTACGCACCGGGCGCAGCATGGAACCCTCGGCCCGCGCCGTAGAGATCTTCGCCCTGCTCTCCCCGGCCCTGGACTCGATCTCCACCGCCGTCAGCCGCGCTGCCGAATTCGACCCGGCCACCAGCACTGCGGTGTTTCGAATCGGCCTGTCCGACGACGTGGAATTCGCCCTGCTGCCGCAGTTGCTCAAGCGCCTGCGCGCCGAAGCCCCGGGCATCGTGCTGGTGGTGCGCCGCGTCAACTACATCCTGATGCCCGGCTTGCTCGCCTCGGGTGAAATCTCCATCGGCGTCAGCTACACCGCCGATCTGCCGGCCAACGCCAAGCGCAAGGTACTGCGCCGCAGCCTGCCGAAGCTGCTGCGTGCCGACAGCGTGCCAGGCTCATTGAGCCTGGACGACTTCTGCTCACGCCCCCATGCCCTGGTGTCCTTCGCCGGCGACCTGAGCGGGTTTATTGATGAAGAGCTGGAGAAGCTCGGCCGCAAACGCCATGTGGTATTGGCGGTCCCGCAGTTCAACGGGTTGGGCACGCTGCTGGCGGGTACGGACATTCTGGCCACCGTGCCGGATTACGCCGCCGAGGCGCTGACGTCGGCAGGTGGCTTACGCGCCGAAGACCCGCCGCTGCCGGTGCGTTCGTTTGAGCTGCACATGGCCTGGCGTGGGTCGCAGGACAATGACCCGGGTGAGCGGTGGTTGAGGTCGCGGATTCAGATGTTTTTTGGGGATCCTGAGAGTCTTTAGGCGTTGTCGGGCAGGCTGTTTATCTGATCAATTTTGCCTTTCGACAAACCATGGAGCTCCATTCACTTCCGGTGGATTGCTACATTGGGGGCATATTTGAGGGCATGCTTTGGATGGTTTGAAAAGGATGCCCCCAGCCTGGGGCCAAGCAAGCTATTGATGAGGATGGGTGGACTAAGGGAGATATGAACCCTCGGCCCTACCCCGTATCAATGGCCGAGCCGTAGTGAGCGCACCACCCACCACGCTGGACAAATGCGTGCAAATGTAAAAAATTATGATGGCATAATGCCTCGGCAACCTGCAAAATCCACACGTTTCCAACGGATTTGAAGGAGCGGTTCCGATGACATGGCCAGTCACGCTGAAACTCGACAGCGCAGCCTACCCGCTCAGCGTGGTGCAACGCGCCGCTTATTCCCTAGCCGACACTGTCACGATCCAGGTCGGTATTGAAGCAAATCAGATAAGCCTCACGGCCCACCCCGCTAAATCAAGGCTAACGCTTTCCCCGGAGCAGGCTCACTCGCTGATCCTTCAGCATCTGAACGACTTCGCCCTACGCGACCATATCAACCGCGAAACAGTAGGGTTGCGCGAGGTCCTGGCCCGAGCCGCTCTCGCTGGATGTGGGATTTCCCAGTGACACTGATTGCGACAGACGCCAAGCACTACCGCTTGCTGCCTTTTCGATTCATGCGCATGAACACGGGAAATGACCGTGACATCCTGCTCACCTCCGATACCGGTGAGTACATGCACGTGAACGACGCGCAATTACGAGCCCTCAGTTACTTCGACGTTCAACCAAGTACGCCTTTTTACAAGGACCTGCTGGCCCGCCACTTCATCTACGAACCAGGCTGCCACGACCCGTTCCCGGAAATGGCCGCGCAGTATCGCAGCCGCAAGGACTTTCTCTTCCAGGGCCCTGCTCTGCACTTGTTCGTGGTTACATTGCGCTGCAACCACACCTGCCAGTACTGCCAGGTGTCGCGGGCCCCTCTGGGAGGATCCGGCCACGATCTGTCGGAAGCGGATGCGCAAGCGGCGGTCGATCGCCTGTTCGAATCGAACGCTCCCGCCTTGACTGTGGAGTTTCAGGGTGGCGAGCCGCTTCTGGCCTTCGAGCGCGTCCGCCAGATTGTCGAATGGGTCGTCGAACGAAACGTGGTCGAACAACGGGATATCCAGTTCGTCATCACCACCACGCTGCACCACCTGACGGAGGAAATACTCGACTTCGCAGAACAAAATCGCATCCAGTTTTCGACCTCGCTCGATGGGCCGGCGCCCTTGCACAATGCCAACCGCCCAACCCCGTCACGAGACTCCTACGAGCGCACTGTAAAAGGCATCCAGTGGGTCCGTGAGCGCCTTGGCCATGATGCGGTTTCCGCGCTGACCACGCTGACTTCAAGAAGCCTCGAACAACCTGAAGCGATCATCGATGAGTATGTAAGCCAGGGCTTCTCCAGCATCTCGCTTCGGCCTCTGAGCCCTTATGGGTTTGCCACCAAGAGTGCCCTTCGACTTGATTACCCTATTGAGCGATACCTGGCCTTCTACAAGAAGGCACTTGCCTATTTGCTGCATATCAACCAACAGAGCGTATACCTCTCAGAGAGTTATACGAGCCTGTTGCTGAAAAATATCCTAACACCCTTCTCCTCCGGCTATGTAGACCTGCGCTCCCCTGCTGGCGCAGGCACTGCAGCGCTGGTTTACAACTATGACGGTTACGTCTATCCCTCGGACGAAGCCCGAATGTTGCTGGAGATGGGTGAAGACGGCTTGAGGCTCGGCACCGTACAGCAACCCTTGTCTGAATTACTCGCATCGCCCGTTATGAATGCGTTGCTCGCCAGTGGTGTAGCAGAGGCGCTGCCGGGCTGTTCCGACTGCGCACTTGTCCCGTACTGTGGTGCTGACCCCGTCGAACACTATGCCCGCCAAGCTGACCCAATCGGACACCGAGTGTTCAGCAGCTTCTGCAAGAAGAACATGGGGCTGCTGAAGCATCTTTTCGGCCTGCTTTGCGATGGCGACGACAACGTGCAGAGAGTGCTGCTGTCTTGGTTGAACAGGCGCGCTTACAACGATGTTCGATTTCCGGGTTACAGGGGCTGATGGCGATGCTGCGCAAAGATACCCGCTTCGAAATCCATCACCTGAATGAGCCGAAACTGCTCAAAGTCATCACTCTGGATGAATTCATCGAACAAGGCCTGGCTGTTTGTGCCGGAAGCGCTGAATTCGGTGACTTGCTGCTTTGGCTGCCAAACGAAGAACGGCTACGGAGCCCGCATCTGCTCTCATTACCAGTGGGTGGATTCTTGATCCCGGAGCCATTGATCGGCGACTTCGACTGCGCGCGGCCATACCTGCACACCCCCAACGATGCGGATGTCGTGCAGCCCGGCGATGTCATTGCCATCACACCAGGCAGCGCGTTGGTGCGAGTGCTCTATCGACGAGGCTCAGACAGCAACCTGCTGTTCATGACCGATCGTTGCAACAGCCTCTGCCTGATGTGCTCGCAGCCGCCCAAAGATATCGATGACCGTTGGCACATCGAGGAGAACCTACGACTGATCGACCTGATGGACTCGGGCGAGGAGAATCTGGGAATCAGCGGCGGAGAACCCACGCTTTATCGCGACGGCCTGCTCGAAATCCTGGCCAAGTGCAAAGCCGTTTTGCCACAGAAATCCATTCATGTACTCAGCAACGGGCGTCTGTTCCAAGACCCGAGCTGGATCGCTGCGCTCTCTTCCATCGGTCACCCTCAGTTGAGCTGGGGCATCCCGCTGTATGCCGACAATGCCGAAGACCATGACCATGTGGTGCAGGCTCCAGGCGCTTTTAGTGAAACCCTGCAAGGTCTTTACAATCTGGCGCGCGCCAACCAGATCATCGAGATACGCGTGGTGCTCAATCGCCTGACCACGCCACGCTTGCCCGAGCTCGCCCACTACGTGTTCAGGAACCTGCCCTTCGTGCGGCATGTTGCGCTGATGGGTATCGAGAGTACCGGCCTGGCCAGAAAGAACTACGAAGAACTGTGGATTGACCCGCTGGACTATCAAAAGTCGTTGAGCCAGGCCGTGTATTTCCTGTTCAACCGCGGAGTTCCGGTTTCGATCTACAACTTGCCCCTGTGCCTGATCCCGGCCCACCTCTCGCGTTTCGCCCGCCAGAGCATCTCCGACTGGAAGAACCTGTTCATCGATACCTGCCAGCAATGCGCTGCCGTCAAACATTGCTCTGGCTTCTTCAAATCCCACACCGACCGCTGGCAGAGCCGCGGCGTACAACTACTATCGCCCGAGGCCTTTAGCGCCTATACAAGGAGTGCACAGTGAAATTGCTCGACCGCTGGAAAGTCCTGATCAGTGGGATCAGCTTGCTGCCAATGGCAGGTACGACTCTGGCACAGGCGGGCCAACTGTCGCTCGCCGATGCGAACTGGCAACCCAACGACAAGCTACAGCCCCCAGTATTTGCCGATACGCTCAATGCGCCAGACACCGTCAACATCTATGCGGCACATCGCTCGCACAGTTCACACCGGTCCCACAGTTCGCACAGTTCTCACTACAGCGGCTCGGGTGGCTATAGCGCACCTCGCTACTACAGCCCACCCGCTACCAGTACCCGAAGCTACAGCGCGCCGAGTGCTTCGAGCAGCACCCCAAGCAGCAACAGCCTTTATCAGTCGTCTGGCACTACCAGCGGGACAAGTTCGAGCACTTCAAAGAGCCGCGCGACCAATGAGCAGAAAAGCAACCTGGTCACCCGTGTGCAGACCGCGCTGATGGTGCGCCAGTATTACCAAGGCACCATTGATGGGGTGATGGGCAAAGCAACACGTGGTGCGTTGATGGCCTTTCAGATGGACAGTGGGCTGACCGTGAATGGCCGGATGGATACGGCCTCGCTGAATGCGTTGGGTATCAAGATTCCATAAGTTGTTGACGCTGATGCGATTTTTGACCCAGGCTACCGGAACTCATTGACCCACCCGAGTACTCAAGAAGTGATTACCTTGCGGGTGATTTCGGAGGCAGCGTGTGGGCCAGTCAAAATCAGCAACCTGGGTCAAAATCGCATCAGCGCCGACAATCATGGGCTTATCTTGCACCGCAAATAGGTCGATTGGCTGGAGATGCAGCAAGTCGTCACCAGCCACCGTCGCTGCCACCGACCGACACGGATCTGACTACTCTTAGATAAGCCGATGCTCGCGCAGAAACCTCACCTCCCCGCTGAAATTTAGGAATGTGCATGACTGCTGCCATCAGTGATTCAACAGCCCAAATCGCGTTTTCAATGTTTGAAAACAAAGGCGTCTACGCAGTGCTTCTTGGCTCGGGGGTATCACGCTCGGCGGGAATACCGACCGGCTGGGAAATCACTATGGAGCTGGTGAAACGATGGGGCATAGCGTCTGGTACCGGCGAACAGGAAGATTGGCTCGCGTGGTACGTAGGTCAAACAGGAGAGCAGCCCAATTACTCCACGTTGCTCGAACGCCTGGCGACAACCCAGACTGAGCGGCGAGCCATCATTCAAGGCTTTCTGGAACCTAGCGAAGACGAGTTAGAGGATGGCCTTAAACTGCCTACCCCCGCACATCGAGCGATCGCTGCGATGATCAAAGCGGGTTATGTGCGCGTGATCATCACGACGAACTTCGACCGACTCATGGAAAATGCACTTCGCGATGTCGGCGTTGAGCCAACTGTAGTCAGCTCAGAAGACACCCTCGGAGGAGCGGAGCCACTCACTCATGCGTCCTGCTACATCCTGAAGATCCATGGTGATTACAAGGATGCCAGGATCCTCAATACCGATGGGGAGCTGGGCAAGTATCCGCCAGCGTTCAATACGCTGCTTGACCGCATCATCGATGAGTTTGGGCTGATCGTCGCGGGCTGGTCAGGTGAGTGGGATCATGCGCTGAGGGCGGCTTTTTTGAGGGCGCCCTCCCGTCGCTACCCGACCTACTGGCTTTCGCGAGGAAAATTGAGCGAGCGTGGCCAAGAGCTCATCACTCAGCGGCGCGCCAACGTCGTGACGGGCCTGGATGCCGACACCTTCTTCGATGGGCTGAACCTCAAACTGGAAACCATCCAGCAATCCCGCCTGCAGAACCCAGCCGGCATCGAGCTGACTCTCGCTATGGCCAAACGCTTTATGGCCAGACCCGAACACAGGATTCAGCTCGATGATTTAGTGACAAGCCAGGCTCATCAAGCGATCAGCCATCTGGCTCCTCTCTTCACAGAACGACCTCAGGGCAGCACGTCCAAGGACTTTATCGATCTGGTTGAGATATACGAAGCGGCCATCGAGCCACTAGCACGCCTTTGTGCAGTGTTAGGGCGATGGGGTGCAGGTGTTGAGCATCTGATCGTTTTGGATGCGATCAAGGGCCTGCACGCTGCGTCTCAAGTCGAGCAGTCAGGCTGGGCAGCTGGACTTGCATTGAAGAGTTACCCGATAGCACTTGTTACCTATGCGTATGGCATGGGACTTGTGCGGGCCAATCGCCTGAGCGAGCTAAACGAGCTGTTTAACACGACCCTTATCAATCGGCGCGAAATGCCTTTCCCTGTGGGAGTTGATCTATCACCGTTCTACGTTGAGGGAGCCAATGGCCTGCTTGAATTATGGAGGAGCTTCGAAGACCAAAGTAGAGCTCTTACCCCCTTGTGCAACCGACTCCATGACCGTCTTGCGTCTCGGTGGGCGCCTGACTTCGCAGGTCTGCAGGATCACGGGCTGCTTTACGAACGTTTTGAGTTTTTCAGTTTCCTGTTCTTCTGCGAGCAACGCGGAGTCAGTGAAGAGTCGCTCGCGGATGCCGTGAAAAACCACGATTTCAAAAGAATCGCATTGGGCCGGCTTTCCTGGCATTCAGAGACCATCAACCGCTTCGCTCACGAATATGCGACCAGCGAGTACAGGGCCCCGCTGCTGGCAGCAGGGTTCGCACTTGGGTCGCAAAGCTACCTGGAGCAAATTCTTGAAGGACTGAAGCGGCTGTCCAGGTACTGACGCCTCACGCATTCCAATTAATGCAAATACGATTCAAATGGGGTACATGCGTTTGCTGCTGAAACTCTAAGACAAGTTTTGATTCTGGCAGCAGGCATCGAGGGAGGTGATTTATGCGTTCTTCATCAACGAAGGAGGTAGCTTGCTGACTGCCTGTAGGCTGCGTTGGGGGCTCAGTCCACAACGCCCCCCCTGCGACAGCCTTTTTTCGAATGGAGCAAAGGATGACGCCGTACGACACAGTCCTTCAGATTAAAATCCCAAACCATGTGTTCGCAAGCAAAATGGCATAATATGCCAATGATCAGAAGAAACTGTTTACCGAAAGCTGGAGCTCATTATGGCAACGAGAAACGTTGTACTTACCCCTCACCAAGAACAGGTTATCCAGGATCTGGTGCAGTCCGGCCGTTATCAGAATGCCAGCGAAGTGATGCGAGAAGGTTTACGTTTATTGGAGCAGCGTGTCGCCGAAGACACCGCCAAAATTGAAGCCCTGCGTCAGGCGACCTCGATTGGCATCATGGATCTTGAACACGGGCGCTTTACTCAGGTGAACGAAGAGGATATGGAGCACTACCTCGAGGGCTTGAGCCTGGAGGCAACCCTCCCCGCGAGAGAGAAACACTGAGCATGCCGCAGTATCAGATTTCCAACGCGGCGCGCGCCGACATTGTCGACATCCTCAGGCTCTCCCAGACGCAGTTCGGCGATCAAGCACGCCAGCGCTACCAGGCGCTGATCCTCGCGGCGCTGCAAGCGCTTGCCGACACGCCTTATCGCATTGGCAGCCACGACCGCGATGAACTTGCACCGGGCCTTCGCAGCTATCACCTCATCTATTCACGCCAGCAGGCCAAACAAACCCATGGAACGGTCAAAAGCCCACGCCATATAGTGTTCTATCGTGTGACAAACGACGACGTGATCGAGGTCGTCAGACTCCTTCATGACGCCATGGAAGTGCAGTTGCACTTGCCTAACGACTGATTAGCGACCTGGCCCAACGGCTTAACTGGCCAGGAATAGCGAAGTCCGTCGGAGATCGCCATTTGCGATCACTCGCACACTCGGTATGAATGGGGGGCAAAAGTGGGGGCAAACGAAAGTGTTATCGACCTGAAAACATCGTCCCAGAGCCTAGTCAAAATGTTCTTCGGGGACCCCGATAGCCTGTAATGGAGCCCCAGTGAATCCCATAAAACTGTTTTATAACAATAGGTTATTGGCAATTTAAGTTCATTGTCGCCTGTCTAAATCCAATGGATTCCACGACTCATGGGGACATAGTTGGGGGGCAAATTTCGGTTCCTTGAAAAGGATGCCCCCACCGATGCCCCCGGAGGGCGACGAGTTCTCCGGGCGGATGCTGGGAGCCATCAACTCAATGTTGGTGGATATGATGGCCGCCATCGCGCAAGGACGAGCAACCCCGCGAACGTCAGGCTCAGGCAGTCGTCAGGCGCGCAATGTGACAACAAATGGTCGATAGACGACGACGAGCTGCGTCCTTGATTGCAGCATAGATCGATAGGCAGTTATCGGCCACGAGCCCTCGTGATGACTGTTGGGCCACGCCGTGGGGGCGCGCCGATGTCGTCTACTACCTTGCAGCATTGAAGCAATCTACAATATTTAGATGCGTCATCTTACCGGCCAGCGGCCCGTCCTATCTGCACGTGCGCTGCAATCGGTATTCGCTCGGCGATACGCCAACAGTTTTTCTGAAAGATCGAGCAAGATTAGCTGCAGAGGTAAAGCCTGATTGCATCGCAATTTCGCTAATGCTTACATCTTTATCAATAAGCAAAGATTGCGCGCGCTTAATGCGCAGGTCTGATATATATCTGATAGGAGATGCGCCAGTCGCAACTTTGAATGACCTCGAAAAATGAAAAACACTAAGGCAGGCTGCGTTAGCCAGATCGTCGAGCGAAATATCTCTGTCCAGGTTGTGTTGTATATACTCTAGTACACGTTTGAGCCGTGCTCGGTCTAAGCCTCTCCCCGAATTAGCATCAAAGTATGATTCAGTAAAGTTTTTACGGTCATCAATACGGTATCTCTGCAGTAGTCGTGCCGCCAGCCCGACGGCTAACGAATCCAACATTAATCGGCTTGTCGCTTCCTGTGAGTCTCTTCTTGCAAGTTCCTCGGCCACAGCAAAACCAATTCCTTGAATGAGTGGGTCATGGAGCCCCCCTATATATTCAAAGCTAGGGTTCATTGTACTTTCTTCCCGCTGACGTAGAGTTCCAAAGAGATCTGGCGGCATATAAATGTGCAGTAAGTCCACGGGACCAGAATTAAGGTGTAGATATCTAACGGCGACTCCCTGGGGACAGATGCTGGCAGAACCTGTATGAGAAACGAATCTCTGTTCAGTTCCCGCTGCCCTTCTGCGAAAATATGCTGTGCCGGCAATATTGACAACGACTTCTGTCACTGGCTGCAGAAAATCGGAGCATTCAAGCGTCACGTGCCGATACATTTCTGCCGTCAGTACGCTAGTCCACCCTAGATCCGCCGATGATTTCAACAGATTACTTCCGCCGTCTAGGTATTTGCTTCCAAAACCTCCACTCATGAGCTCTCCCCTGACTACACAAAACTTCTAGCGCTAATGATGGATAAGGTTTGGGTGTGCAAATCTTATGCATCCATTAAGGATTTTGACAAAGTACCCGCTTGAATTTGACATACCTTATCAATCCGACTGACCACGCTGTCTCTATTTCCTATCTTTTGTCAAGCCCAGTTAGTAATAACTGCTAGAACGGACCAAGGGCTCCATGGCGATTGTCGCCAACAACAATTGGCTGTCATCGCCCGGCCCACCTGAGAAAAGAACAGATGTCGGAAGACCAGTCGCATCGAATCCGCTAGGAATGGCCACGCCACACCAATTCAAAAAGCTGCCGATCATCGTGTTTCTGAGCATAAGCGCATTCGTCGCGGCAAATGCTTCGTCATCGTTTTCAAGGAGCACTAGGAGGGGAGCGACAATGGGGACTGTTGGAAATGCGACAAATGTATTGCCATCAAATAGCGCAGCCAAGGATTCAATTAAGCATCCACGCGAGGTACGTAGTGCTGCCGCCAATTCAGTGCTGATGCTGCCCCCCTCTACTAGACGTGACTTCACTCTTCTATCCATCAGGTTGGCTGCGGTTGTAAGCAAGCGGTGGCCGTGAAGCTCATAGGCTTCAATGGCAACGAGTGTGCCGTATCTAGCCCCTAGTGACAGCACATCGTCCAAAACTGGCAACCGCCGACGTTCTATAACGGCACCTTCATCACTTAGACGGCCGATCGCGGACTCAAAGTTACTGAGGACGGCCGGCTCCACGCCATCCCAAACCGCGTTTGTGGGAACAACCAGCCGTATGCCCCGAACGGTTCGGCGGGGTCGCTCGGCTATGGCGAGTCCACGAGCAGCAGCATCAATAATGGCTGCATCTACGACCGTTTGTGTCAAGACTCCAGCCGTATCAAGAGTGCGCGAAAGAGGGTAACAACCATTAAGAGGCCACCGCCCGCTCGAAGTCTTAAATCCAATGATGCCATTGAGCGCAGCGGGTATCCGCACTGAGCCACTTGTGTCTGTTCCGATAGCTGCGGATACAAGGCCAAGCGCTACGGCGACTCCACACCCTGATGAAGACCCCCCCGGAATGCGTGGTTCTTTCCGGTCCCAAGGATTCCTTGGCGTGCCATAATGAGGATTGAGCCCAAGCCCTGAAAAAGCGAACTCAGTCATATTCAGCTTCCCCACCGTCACCGCGCCCGCATCTGTTAAGCGACGCACCAATTCAGCGTCAACCAGAGCCGGGCCTTGGTCAAGAATGCGAGACCCCGCGCGCGTGACCATTCCCTTCAAGTCATAAAGATCCTTCCACGCCACAGGGATGCCATCAAGGACTCCAAGGGAACGACCTTCTAAGATTCGCTTGGAAGAGGCTTCAGCCTCTCTGAAAGCCCTCTCGGGAGTAACTGAAGTGAATATTGCGGTGTCGTCGCAATTGGCGATCGCGTGAAATGTGGCATGAGCGATGTCGGTGGCCGTCGTAGCACCGCTCTTAATTAGCTCCGTCAGTCCGGATATTAAGCCATTATCCTCCCTAAGTTTCATTCTGCCCCCCCGAATTCCGTGTTAAGTGATTCGCCATTAAAGACACGAGACTGTAAGCATCGTAAAGAAGGCCATTCCATTCGAGACCAGCAGTCACTGAAGGCGGCTTATCAACCTCTTGGCTGAGTGACGCCGACGTGTAGACAGTGAGGCTACGACGGGCCCATTAAGTAACGCAGATTCGCTCTTTGGAATAGCCGACAATCCGTAAGCGGCTACCATCATACTGCTCGGACTGGTAACTTTTGGCAAGAGAACGCAGAACCGCAAGATTCGCTGCATAAGTCAGCAATTTTAGTGTGGCGTGCGTTTTTTTGGCGGACTAAGATTAGTTTCCGTATCTCGAACAAATTAAGGAAACCAACGATGACGACTTTGAAGACGATGGATATTACTCATTTGGGCGGCTCCCAAATAGGATACAGGCTAAGCGCAAACTTTGATCCAGCTCTTCCAACCCTTGTGCTTATAAACTCCTTTACTACTTCATCGGAGCTTTTTTGCGCGCAGTTTTCAGATAGTAGCTTGAGCGGCAGCACGAACTTGCTCGCCATTGAGCCTTATGGACATGGAGCGACTCGTACAAACAGCGAGCAGTTCACCTATTGGGATAGTGCAGCCGCTAACCTTCAAGTTCTGGAAAACCTCGAAATTCGCTCAGCGTTTGCCCTAGGCACATCGCAGGGCGGATGGATTGCGGCGCGCATGGCACTGCTCGCGCCAACCAAAATCAACGGGATTATTTTGCTTGGCACCTCGATGGATTATGAAAGCGCCGAAAGTCGAGAGATCGGCTGCTGGAACGCAGATCAATTCTGCAGTCCGTGGATATCTGAGTTAGCTGAGCAAGTCGATACTGACTGGACGTTGTCCGACCAATACTGCAATGACCTCATTGATCCAGCGTTCGGCGCAACCGTAGATGCGCAGATGCGTTCATTTTGGACGGCTCGCTTGAAAGAGAATTACAATGGCGACGATGGTAGAGCGCGCCTGCGCATGTGCACAATAAACTTGCGCGACCGAGATAGTTTGCGTGGTCGTCTGGATTCGATAACTTGCCCAGTCTTGTGGCTGCATGGCACAAACGACGTCGTATACTCTGTCTCGCATGCTGAGAAGGAAATCAAGATGTTCTCTCGTTCGCGCAGCGCAGAACTGGCTTCTGTAGAAGGTGGACACCATTTTTTGAGCGCCACGAACCCCAACGAAGTTAATAAGCTTACTTTGGAATTTATCAATCGTTGGCAAGCGCATTTGGCGTAATCATTTGATAATAGACAGGGCAGTGTCTCAAGCGCTCTTAAAGTCATCTGTTAACGGGGCGCTTCAATTCGAGACTCAAAGGCTGCTCTGTACTTATCGACCAGGTAATCAACTTTATAGGTTTCCAGTGCTGGCTGTAGTGCCGAAGTAATTGCGTATACTGGCTCGTGCCAAAACACCAATGCAATGCAAGGCCAATATCAGAATGTATTAAGTTTTTTGCCCCTCCCAAATGGGTGAGGGTCGTGCGCTCGAAGCGTAAAGAAGCATTTGAGTACGGGAATTTGAGAATGGACATTGATTGGCCGGATCTGTGTGAGCTGGACAGCGCGACGCTATTGGCAGCTTATAAAAGTCGGCATCTGTCACCTGTTGACGTTGTGCGTGCGGCGCTTGATCGTTGCATAAAAGTTCAAGATGCGTTGAACGCCTTTACATATATTGATTTCGATGGTGCGCTGACAGCAGCCAAGGCATCTGAAAAGCGTTGGCGGAATGGGAAGCCGCTTTCGCTTATCGATGGTATCCCGACGACCCTTAAGGACATCTTCCACGTTGAGGGATGGAGCGTCCGCTATGGAAGTATGACAACGCCGGGAACGCCGAACAACCAAGATGCACCGTCCGTTTCTCGGCTGCGCGAAGCCGGGGCAGTGTTCATCGGCCAAACTGCCGCTCCGGAATACAGCTGGAAAACGGTTACTGACAGCCCAGCGTTCGGTGTAACGCGTAATCCGTGGGATCCAACCTGTACACCAGGTGGCTCTTCGGGAGGGGCGGCTGTGGCGGCGGCCTGCGGGGCGGGTGTGTTACACCTCGGTACGGACGGTGGTGGCTCCATCCGGATACCAGCGTCCTTCACCGGAGTTTTTGGGCTAAAGCCCAGTCACGGCCGCGTTCCTGTCTACCCGCCTAGTTCGTTCGGCACAGTAGCGCACATCGGTCCAATTACGCGTACTGTCGCTGACGCTGCGGCGATGCTTCGGGTTCTATCAGGTCGAGATTTACGTGATTGGACGCAACCGCCGATGGCGTTCCCGAACGTTTCTTTGGCGCCATTCACATGGAGAGGCAAACGAATCGGATACTGGCGTACACCCTGCATCGGAAACGTGGATGGCCAAGTGGCCACGGCTATTGAAGCAACACTCGTAGGTTTGGAAGCGGCAGGGGCGTCGGTGACTGAGATGCGGCTCCCTTATCAGGATGAGCTCCTCGAGATGTACAACCGACACTGGTATATCGGGGCGGCAAATCTTCTGACATCAATCAGCACGCGAAACCATGCCAATCTTGACCCAGGACTCCTCCGGGCCGCTACCGTTGGGCGCAGATACAGTGGGGTCGAGAGGCTGGAGGCAGAGGTTTGGCGGAACAGATATGGCTCGGCGATGGATAATTTACTTTCTGATTTCGACTTTATCATGTCTCCATCCGTCCCAATCCTTCCCTTTGAGGTGGGTAGAGACGTTCCTCGGTCCAGCGATGCAAAAAGTTGGACTGAATGGTGCTCATTTAGCTTCCCCATCAATCTCAGTCAGCAGCCAGCCTGTTCTGTGCCATGTGGCTTGAGCAAAGAGGGGCTGCCAATTGGTTTGCAAATCATTGGATCACGTGGAGCGGACTCAGACGTCCTCAGTGCAGCGCTCTGTTACGAGAGAGCATTTCCCGACCGACTTATACGACTAAAAGGCGCATGGCGGGGAATTGGTGCGGTATAACCTTGATCGTTATCCCCTTGTACAGGTTCGTCGAGCTGCCACCAACGTTTTACGCGTAATACAAGCCCATGGACTCAGCCTCGATAATGAAGAAATCCGAGGCCGCACCTCTGTCGTGGGTCGGCTGGTATCTAGCGCTGCATGCGAGGGGGGAGCTCGATGCAGCTAATTCTCGACATGTTGCAAATCATCGCGGCACCGCCCAGCGGACCAAACTGTTCGCTGACGCCTCTGATCAATCCGGCGGCGGTGCTCCACAAAAGGATTGCCACCAAACCGCACATAGTGGCCGCCCGCTCACTTCTTATCTGCATCGTGCCCTCTGCAACAAAATCGCAAGTCGACCGCACAGACTACCGAGCAAAGCTGGGAGCATAAAATGATATTTCTGCGGTACAAACGATGCGCTGTAGCCATGTCATGAAGCTTGAGCCGCCGAAGCCTTTCATCACAATGCCCTCCACGTCTCATCTGATTGGGGGGGCAATTCCGGTTCCTTAAAAAAAGCTGCCCCCACCAACGTCCCCTACCGCCCCGCACCACGTTTTCCTCTCCACGCACAATGCCCGGTCAATGCAGGCGCTCGAATGACTGCCATCGACGGCATATTTACCTATATCCAGCCACAGACATATAGCCCGAAAAAACTACAGCGCAAACTCCGCCCGGATCAGCGTGCCCCCTTCGGCGCGGTTGCTGGCGGTAATGGCTCCGCCATGGGCCTGGCAGATTGCGCGGGCGATGGACAAGCCCAGCCCGCTGCCGCCTGAATAACGCGCCCTGGAGCGCTCCGCCCGCCAGAAGCGGTCAAATACGCTGTCCAGGTGCTGAACCTCGATACCTGGGCCGCGGTCACCGATCTCTAACACCACCCGGTCTTCGACTCTATGCGCCATGACGCTCAATTCGCCCCCGCTAGCCGCGTAACGCAGCAGGTTATCCACCAGGATATTGATCACCTGGCCCAGGCGATCGCGATCGGCATGCAGACGAAACCCATCGGCAATACTGACCTGCGCACGCACGCGGGCCTCATTCAGTTGCGGCTGGAACCAGGCCAGTCGTTCGGCGACCAGGGCCGCCAAGGAAAAATCGCTGCGCTCCAGCACCAACCGGCCGGCCCGGGCCATCGACAACAGGTGCAGGTCATCCACCAGTTTTCGCAGTTGATCGAGCTGGCGCTTGACCATGCCCAACTGCGCGGCATCGCTGGGGAACACCTCATCGAGCATGCCCTGCACCCGGCCCATGGCGGCGTTCAATGGCGTGCGCAGTTCGTGGGCGATGACCGCGCTGGACTCGCGTACATCGCGCTCATAGCGCTCCAGTTGCGTGGTCATGCTGTTGAAGTCGCCAATCAGTCGCTGCAGCTCATCGGGTGCGTCGCGGTGAACCGGCAGGCGCGTCAGGAAATCACCGCCGGCAACCCGTCGCGCGCCCTGGGCAATCGCCGAGAACTGGCTGGACAAAGGCCGCGAAAACCACAAGCCACAGGCGATGATGATCGGAATAGCCGCCAGCACCAGGCAAGCCAGAATCAGCCAGTCGCGGTTGGCCATGTCCGGCAGGAAGAATTCCACCGGATAGTATTCGGCAACCAGTTGGCGCAAGCGTGTCTCATTGAGCTGCGGCTCGACGCGCAGCTGCAGCAACTCCTCGCGCGCAGCTGGCGGCAGGTGCCGCAAAAAGTACTGGTCCGACAGTCTGAAGTTGATCCACATGCAGATGGCGATCACCACCACCGCGCCGATCGCCAACAGGCTCATGCGCATGCCGACCCAGCGCCACAGGGGTTTGTCGTTGACCCGTGAGTTCTCAAGCATGGTGCTCACCTGAACCGATAGCCAATGGAGCGCACCGTCACCAGTACCCCGACGATGCCATGGGTTTCGAGCTTGCGCCGCAGGTTGTGCACATGGGCGTCGACAACGCGGGCCAGGGCTTCGCTTTCCGGCAGGCAGATTTCCAGCAGCTCATTACGGGTGAAGGCCTTGGAGGGGGTCTTCAGCAAGGTGACCAACAGTTTGAACTCCGTCGGCGTCAGGTCCAGCAACTGCGACGGCACATCGCGGTGTTCAATGGCCGCGGTAAAGGCGATGAGGTCCACTCGCAGGTTTTCATGACGCAGTAACTGTTCCACCGGTTGGCTGCCCGTGGTACGCCGCAACACCGCATGCACCCGCGCCACCACCTCGCGTGGGCTATAGGGCTTGACCACATAGTCGTCCGCGCCATAGCGCAAGGCGCCGAGTTTTTCCGGCTCGTCGCCCATGGCCGTGACCATGATCACCGGCGTGTCACTGCTGCGCCGCACCGCAGACAACACCTCGGTGCCACTCAAGCGCGGCAGCATTACGTCGAGCAATATCAGGTCGGGCCGCCAACTTTTGTGCAGGTCCAGACCGCGCTGGCCATCTTCGGCCAGGGCCACCTCAAAACCGTCCCGACGCAGATAGGCTTCGAGAATGTTGGCGCTGTCGGCGTCGTCTTCGACGATGAGGATACGTTTTCCTGACACAAAGAAGCCTCTTGATGAAACCTTGATAATTCACGAACGGTTTATTGAAAGTCCGCGGGCAGTATTGCCCTACGCCCGGCTTTCGCGAGCCGATCCTATGCCGACCACTGCATCGCTGTCCAAGCCTATCCAGCTGCCTGAACGTCTTGGCGCGGTTTTGCTGCGGGTCGCCACGCTGTCCGGCGCACCGCTATTTTCCTCCGCTGAAAGGGTTTCACCATGAACTTGACCACTCCTCCTACCCGTACCGCGCTATGGGGCGCCGCCGCATTGATGGCCTGCACGCTCGCGGCCCCGGCACAGGCGGCCGACGCCAGCCCGGCAGCCGACAAGACCACCACTACCCTGGGCCTTGGCATGGGGATCACGCCGCGCTACATGGGCGCCGACCGCTACCGCGCGCTTGTGCTGCCGATGTTCAGTATCCAGCGTGGCGTGCTGTTCGCCGACACCACCCGTGGGCTGGGCCTGCAATATCAATCCGACAGCGGCTTTGGCGCCAGCGCGGCGATCAACTACGACCTGGGTCGCAAGGAGAAGGACAGCGCCAGTCGCCCGGGCGACCGCGAGCTGAACGGCATGGGCGATGTCAACGGCGCCACCGTCGCCGACTTCACCCTCAGCCAGCAACTGCTTGACTGGCTGTCGGTCAGCGGCGAAGCCGAACTGCGCATGGCCGGCGAGCACCGTGGCAACCGTTACCGCTTTGGCCTGGAAGGCATCCTGGTTCATACCGACAGCGACACCCTGGCTCTGGACATTGACGCCCATGCCGGCGATGGCCGCTACAACCAAACCTTCTTCGGCGTCACCCAGGCACAGAGCCAGCGTTCGCTCTATGGCAAATACAGCGCCGATGCCGGGATCTACGCCTACTCCGCCACCATGAACTGGCAGCACAGCCTGGACGCACACTGGTCGACGCTGGTCAGCCTGACGCTGACCCAGTACGCCTACCAGGCCCGTAACAGCCCGCTGGTCCGGCGTGAGAGCGCCGGCCTGGGCATGTTCGCCATCAACTACATCTTCTGATAACGAGGCGCCAGGCATGCAGGGTTTTGCACAATTGTTCCGTGCTTGGGGCCGTCTCCTGATGCTCGGCGCGCTGTCGCTGAGTATCGGTGCCCAAGCCTCCGCGTTCGTCCATCCGGGCCTGTTGCAGACCGAGGAAGACTTCATACGCATCCGCGAAAAACTGGCCAACCATAACCAGCCGTGGCTGGCCGGCTGGCAGAAGCTGATCGCCAACCGGCACGCATCCCTGGCCTGGAACCCAAGCCCGGTTGCGGTGGTGTATCGGGGGGCGGATGGTCGACATCCGGAAAACTACGCCAGGTTATTCAACGATGCTGCCGCCGCGTACGCCTTGGCCCTGCGCTGGCAGCTTTCGGGCGATACCGCGTATGCCGACAAAGCCGTAGCGATGTTGAACCAATGGTCCACCACCCTGACGGCGATTGAAGGCACATCGGAACGTTTCCTGGCATCCGGTTTGTATGGTTATCAACTCGCCAATGCCGCAGAGTTACTGCGCGGTTATTCAAGGTGGACGGCTGCGGACTTTCATCAATTCCAGCGCATGATGCTCACGGTCTTCTACCCGATGAATCATGATTTCCTGGTACGTCACAATAACGCGCGGGTCGACCACTATTGGGCGAACTGGGACCTGGCCAACATGAACTCGATGCTGGCGATTGGCGTACTGACCGACCGCCGCGATATCTATGATGAAGCGGTCAACTATTTCAAACATGGCGCTGGCAACGGTGCCATTGAGCACGTGGTCTGGAAGCTCTACGGCAATGGCCTGGGCCAGGTCCAGGAAAGCGGGCGTGACCAGGCGCATACATTGCTTGATATCGCCTTGCTCGGCAGTTTCTGCCAAATGGCCTGGAGTCAGGGTGAGGACTTGTTCGGTTACCAGAACAACCGCGTGCTACAAGGCGCCGAGTACGTGGCCAAGTACAACCTGGGCCACGACGTGCCGTTCACCCCCTTTATCAACAACGGTTTCAAGCAAACCGTTATCTCGCCGGTACATCGCGGCGACATCCGTCCGATCTGGGAACTGCTCTACAACCACTACGTCGTGCTTAAAGGCCTCAAGGCGCCGTATGTGAAAGCCTTCGCGCAGAAGGCCCAGGTGGAAGGTGGTGGCGGAGATTACGGGCCGAACAGCGGTGGCTACGATCAGTTGGGGTATGGAAGCTTGCTGTATTCGTTGGGGGAATACGGGCTGTCCAACACTCAGCTGATGCCGTGAGGGCCTCAGTGCGCCCCTACGTCACTTCCTGACGCGGAGCGCGGCCCAGCGACCAACCGAAGTTCATCCCAGCGGCCGCCAGCAGGATGGCGCTCGCTCCGATCACTTGCAGGACGCTGAGCGGATGCGCAAAGGCAACCCAGTCGACCAGGATCGCCATGATCGGATAGATGAATGACAGAGCCCCCACCAGCGCCGTGGGGATTTTCTGAATGGCGCTGTACAGCAAGGTGGACATGAGCCCGGTATGAACCACGCCGATAATGATCAGGTACGTCCAGGCGCCCTCCACCGTATCGACCGTGCCCACGTCCACGAACGGGGCCAGGACCAGCGCACCGACCACCATCTGGATCAGCACGATCAGGTGCGCGGGCAGGTCCTTGAGGCGTTTGGTGATCGCTGCAGCCACCGCGTAGAAGAAGGCTGAAGCCAGGGCCAGGCAGACGCCCAGCACGTAGTCGGCACCCGTGGCCTGGCCATTGCCCTTGGCGGATACGATCAGCATCAGGCCGGCGAAGGCCAACAGCAGCCAGCAGACCTTGGCGGCGCTGAGGCGTTCGGCAAAAAACACTACACCCAGGCCCACCAGCATGAACGGCTGGACGTGGTAGACCACCGTGGCAACGGCGATGGAGGAGTGTTTGTAGGCACTGAACAGCAGCACCCAGTTGAGGATCAGCGCCAGCCCGCCCAGGCACACCAGCATGAATTGCCGCAGGCTGATCACAGAGCGGCGCAGCACCCCAAGCACGAGGCACGCCACCAGCATCGCCATGGCGCCGAACACGCAACGCCAGAACACCACGGCCTCCGGGCTCTGCCCCGACATGACGACGAACCAGCCCACTGTGCCGGAGATCAACATGGCCGAGATCATTTCGAGGGTTCCGCGGGTTTGCGCCTTCATCACTCACTGCTTCCTTGCTCTCGACATTGCCGTAACCTGAGCCGCCATAGGCAGTCCAGCCGCAAATTCGAACTTTATAATGAACTATTGAACGGTATACTGAACAAGGCGTTTAAAAGCGTCAACTCATTTAAGGATGATTTATAAAACAAATGACCGACATAACGAACGCCATGACCATAAACACCCCGAGCCGAATCGACCTGCTGGCACTTTCCATCAAACGCGAGCGCCTGGCCGCCGGGCTTTCCTTGACCGAATTGGCGAAACGCGCCGGGGTAGCCAAGTCGACCTTGTCTCAATTGGAGTCGGGCATCGGTAACCCCAGCATCGAGACCTTATGGGCGCTGGCGATGGCAATGGGTTTGCAAGTCACCCGGTTCTTCGAGCAACCCCAGCAGACGCTACGGGTGATCCGCGCCAACGAGGGCATGACCGCCTATGCCGAGACGGCCAATTACGCAGCGACACTGCTTGCCGATTGCCCTGCGGGGGTACAGCGCGACATCTACCGGCTGAAGGTGCAGCCCGGCGAAGTGCGGCTGTCTCAGCCTCACCCTTCGGGCACCATAGAGCACGTGGTGTTGTGCAGTGGCAGCGCCCATATAGGCCCGGCAAGCGGGCCTGTATTGCTGAACGCTGGCGACTACATCAGCTACCTGGCAAATGTGCCGCATGTGTTCGAAGCACTCGAGGCGAATACCACGGCGGTGATGGTGATAGAGCATTCCTGAGAAGGAGGCCCTGGAAACGGCGGGGCTGCGCGGTGTTGGCATCGCCAACCTGCCGACCGCCGTCGTGGCCGCTGAGATCGCCGATGGACGCCCGATTGCGTTGCTGCCTGAGTGGCAGCCCGCCGAAGGTGTGATTACCGTCGTCTTTGCGTCCAGGCGTGGGCTGATGCCCTCGGTGCGGTCCTCGATCGACTTCCTGGGCGAGGCGTTCGATGCAGCCGACTCAGTCAAGTCTGGCTCTTGACCTTGCTCCACAACCGCACCCGCTCCATTCTCAGCGTTGGCGTGCAGAAAAGCGGAAGACCAAAGGCCGCAAAGGTTCCTTGCACGCTCAGCAATAGTCTTTTGTCATCACGTCCATTGATAGCACCCTAACGAAACGCTCATGCTAGAGGGCTAAGTGCGCGCTTATATCATTCCGAATGATAGTTACCTTTGCTTCATTCGATTCGTGACATACCGCCTCGCCGCGCATGATCCGCCCATCTCAAATACATTGGCGGATGCACCTCATGGAACAGTCACTCAAACATTTGCGCTTCCCCTTGGCGATCCTGGCCGTGGTGGTGATGAGCGCGTGCGGCAAGACCCCGGATCAAGCGGCCGCCATGCCCCCGGCCAAGGTCAGCGTAGCCAAGGTACTGGAGCAGCCGGTCAACGAGTGGGACGAATTCACCGGGCGCCTCGAGGCGCCGGAAACCGTGCAGATTCGTCCTCGGGTCTCGGGCCAGATTGACCAAGTCGCTTTTACAGAAGGCGCTTTGGTCAAGAAAGGCGACCTGTTGTTCCAGATCGACCCTCGCCCCTTCCAGGCTGAAGTGCGTCGTCTCGAAGCCCAGCTCGCACAAACCAAGGCGGCCGCCACCCGCAGTGAAAACGAAGCTCAGCGCGGCGAACGCCTGCGCCAGAGCAACGCGATTTCCGCCGAACTGGCCGACTCGCGCACCACCGCCGCCCAGGAAGCCCGCGCCGCCATGGCCGGGATCCAGGCGCAGCTGGACCTGGCCAGGCTGAACCTGAGCTTCACCCGCGTCACTTCGCCCATCAGTGGTCGCGTCAGCCGTGCGGAAATCACCGCCGGCAACCTGGTCACCGCCGATACCACCGCCCTGACCAGCGTGGTCTCCACCGACAAGGTCTATGCCTACTTCGATGCCGACGAGCGTGTGTTCCTCAAGTACACCGAACTGGCCCGCCAGGGCCGTCGTGGCGCTACCACCCCGGTGTACCTGGGCCTGTCGAATGAAACCGGCAACCCGCACCTGGGCCAGATGAACTTCGTCGACAACCAGGTCAACCCGGCCACGGGCACCATCCGCGGCCGCGCGGTGTTCGACAACAGCAAGGGCGAGTACACCCCCGGCCTATATGCACGCTTGAAGCTGGTCGGCAGCGGCACCTACTCCGCCGTGCTGATCAACGACGAAGCCGTCGGTACCGACCTGGGCAAGAAGTTCGTGCTGGTGATGGAAGGCGACAAGCCGGCTTACCGCGCGGTAGAGCTGGGGCCGAAGATCGAAGGCTTGCGCATTGTGCGCAGCGGCCTGAACAAGGACGACATCGTTATCGTCAAGGGCCTGCAGCGCGTGCGCCCGGGTTCGCCGGTCGCGCCGGAAACCATCCCGATGGCCAGCAAGGAAACCCTCGCCGCCTTGGCCCAACAACGACAAGCGCTTGAAGCCAGCAACCTGGAGCAAGTGGCGCCGGACAAACCCGTGCCCAAGCTCGCCAGTGTCGCGACTTCACGCGATTAAGGGATACGACTCAAGATGAATTTTTCCAATTTCTTCATTTCGCGGCCGATCTTCGCAGCGGTGCTGTCGCTGTTGATCCTGATCGCAGGTGCGATCTCGCTGTTCCAACTGCCGATCAGCGAATACCCGGAAGTGGTGCCGCCAACTGTAGTGGTACGCGCCAACTTCCCGGGCGCCAACCCCAAGGTTATCGGTGAAACCGTGGCCGCGCCGCTGGAGCAAGCCATCACTGGTGTCGAGAACATGCTGTACATGTCCTCGCAATCCACCGCCGACGGCAAGCTGACCCTGACCATCACCTTCGCCCTGGGCACCGACCTGGACAACGCGCAGGTGCAGGTGCAGAACCGTGTGACGCGCACCCAGCCCAAGCTCCCTGAGGAAGTGACGCGCATCGGTATCACCGTAGACAAGGCCTCCCCCGACCTGACCATGGTGGTGCACTTGACCTCCCCGGATCAGCGCTACGACATGCTCTACCTGTCCAACTACGCGATCCTCAATATCAAGGATGAGCTGGCCCGCCTGGGCGGCGTTGGCGATGTGCAGTTGTTCGGCATGGGCGACTACTCCCTGCGCGTGTGGCTGGACCCGAACAAGACCGCCTCGCGCAACCTGACCGCGACCGATGTGGTCACGGCGATCCGCGAGCAGAACCGTCAAGTGGCAGCCGGTGCCCTGGGCGCGCAACCTGCGCCGAGTGACACCAGCTTCCAGTTGTCGGTCAATACCCAGGGCCGCCTGGTCACCGAGGAAGAGTTCGAGAACATTGTGATTCGCGCCGGCGCCAACGGTGAAATCACGCGCCTGAAGGACATCGCCCGGGTCGAGCTGGGTTCCAGCCAATATGCACTGCGCTCGCTGATCGATAACCAGCCCGCCGTTGCGATTCCGATTTTCCAGCGTCCCGGCTCCAATGCCATCGACATCTCCAATGATGTGCGCAGCAAGATGGCCGAGCTTAAAAAGAGCTTTCCGGCGGGGATGGATTACCGCATCGCCTATGACCCGACCATCTTTGTACGCGGCTCTATCGAAGCGGTGGTACACACCCTGTTCGAAGCACTGATCCTCGTGGTGCTGGTGGTGATCCTGTTCCTGCAGACCTGGCGCGCCTCGATCATTCCATTGGTGGCGGTGCCGGTGTCCTTGATCGGTACATTTGCGGTGATGCACCTGTTCGGGTTCTCCCTCAATGCGCTGTCATTGTTCGGCCTGGTACTGGCCATCGGTATCGTGGTGGACGACGCCATCGTGGTGGTGGAGAACGTCGAACGTAATATCGAGCTGGGCCTGGAACCGTTCCCGGCTACCGAAAAAGCCATGAGTGAGGTCACCGGTCCGATCATCGCCACCGCGCTGGTGCTGTGTGCGGTGTTTATCCCGGCCGCCTTTATCAGTGGCTTGACCGGGCAGTTCTACAAGCAGTTCGCCTTGACCATTGCGATCTCGACCGTGATTTCTGCGTTCAACTCGCTGACACTGTCCCCTGCCCTGGCTGCCGTGTTGCTGCGTGCTCACGACGCGCCGAAGGATCGTTTCTCCAGGTTCCTCGACAAGCTCTTCGGTGGCTGGCTGTTCCGGCCCTTCAACCGCTTCTTCGAAAAGGCCAGCCATGGCTACGTAGGCACCGTGCGCCGAGTGATTCGCGGCAGCGGCATTGCCCTGTTCGTATACGCCGGCCTGATGGTGCTGACATTCTTCGGCTTTGCCCACACCCCGACCGGTTTCGTACCGGCCCAGGACAAGCAATACCTGGTGGCCTTCGCCCAACTGCCCGACGCTGCGAGCCTGGACCGCACCGAAAACGTGATGAAGCGCATGTCGGAGATCGCCCTTAAACAACCCGGCGTGGAAGCCGCGATTGCATTCCCTGGCCTGTCGATCAATGGGTTCACCAACAGCCCGAACAGCGGCATTGTGTTCGTGACCTTGAAGCCCTTCGACGAGCGTAAAGACGCGAGCATGTCGGCCGGTGCGATTGCCGGTGCGCTGAACGGCCAATACGCCAATATCGAAGAAGCCTACATGGCGATCTTCCCGCCGCCGCCGGTACAAGGCCTGGGCACCATTGGCGGGTTCCGCCTGCAGATCGAAGACCGTGGCAACCTCGGCTATGACGAGCTGTATAAAGAAGTGCAGAACGTCATCGCCAAGAGCCACGGGGTGCCTGAACTGTTCGGCCTGTTCACCAGCTACACGGTCAACGTGCCGCAAGTCGATGCCGCCATCGACCGCGAAAAGGCCAAGACCCACGGCGTGGCGATCAGCGACATCTTCGACACCCTGCAGGTCTACCTGGGCTCGTTGTATGCCAACGACTTCAACCGCTTCGGGCGTACCTATCAGGTCAACGTGCAGGCCGAGCAACAGTTCCGCCAGGACTCCGACCAGATCGGCCAGCTGAAAGTGCGCAACAACAAAGGCGAGATGATCCCGCTGGCAACCTTTATCAAGGTCAGCGACACCTCGGGCCCGGACCGCGTGATGCACTACAACGGCTTTATCACCGCTGAAATCAACGGCAACGCCGCACCGGGCTACAGCTCCGGCCAGGCCCAGGCCGCGATTGAAAAGCTGCTCAAGGATGAATTGCCCAACGGCATGACCTACGAGTGGACCGACCTGACTTACCAGCAGATCCTCTCGGGCAATACCGCGCTGTTCGTGTTCCCGCTCTGCGTACTGCTGGCGTTCCTGGTACTGGCCGCCCAATACGAAAGCTGGAGCCTGCCGCTGGCGGTGATCCTGATCGTACCGATGACGCTGCTGTCGGCCATTACCGGGGTGATCATCTCGGGCGGCGACAACAACATCTTCACCCAGATCGGCCTGATCGTACTGGTGGGCCTGGCGTGCAAGAACGCGATCCTGATCGTCGAGTTCGCCAAGGATAAACAGCAGGAAGGTCTCGACCCGCTCGCCGCGGTACTGGAAGCCTGCCGCCTGCGTCTGCGGCCGATCCTGATGACCTCGTTCGCGTTCATCATGGGCGTGGTGCCGTTGGTATTGTCCACCGGTGCCGGTGCCGAGATGCGCCATGCCATGGGTGTGGCGGTGTTCTCCGGGATGATCGGTGTGACCTTCTTCGGTCTGTTGCTGACACCAGTGTTCTACGTACTGATCCGGCGCTATGTGGAGCGCCAGGAAGCGCGCAAAGCGGCCAAGGCCTTGAAGCTGGAGACACAGCAATGAGTGTGAAAGTATTCCTGCCGAGCTTGCTGGTACTGGCGCTCGCCGCCTGTGCCGTAGGCCCGGATTACAAGACCCAACAGTTGGAGGCGGCCAATATCACGGCCGCAGCCGACAGCAAAAGCTATGACCATGCCAAGTACGAAGGCATCTGGTGGCAGCAGTTCGACGACCCGACCCTCGACCAACTGGTGACCCAGTCACTGAGCGGTAACCGCGACCTACGCGTGGCCTTCGCCCGCCTGCGAGCGGCACGGGCGATCCGCGATGATGCCGCCAACGACATCATGCCGGTGGTCACCTCCCGCGCCAGCAGCGATGTGGGCAAGGGCCAGATTCCCGGGCAGACCACCAAGCGCGTCAACAGCGAGCGCTACGACCTGGGCCTGGACATGGCCTGGGAGGTGGACTTGTTTGGACGCATCCGCCGTAACCTGGAAGCCAGCGACGCCGACCAGCAGGTGGCCGAAGCCGACCTGTACCAACTGCAAGTCACCATGATTGCCGAGTTGGTAGATGCCTACGGCCAGCTGCGCGGTGCGCAACTGCGTGAACGCATCGCCCTGGACAACTTGAAGAATCAGCAAGAATCGCGCGCCATCACCGTCAGCCTGCGTGATGCCGGCGTCGGTGATCAGCTCGACGTGGAACGTGCCGATGCGCGCCTGGCGGCGGTGGAAGCCAGCGTGCCGCAACTGCAGGCCGAACAAGTGCGCGAACGCAATCGCATCGCCACCCTCCTCGGCCAGCGCCCCGACAAGCTGAGCGTGGACCTGAGCCCCAAAGACCTGCCGGCAATCGCCAAGGCATTGCCGATCGGCGACCCAGGGCAATTGCTGCAACGTCGCCCGGACATTCTCAGCGCCGAACGCAAGCTGGCCGCCGCCACTGCACGGATCGGCGTGGCCAAGGCCGACCTGTTCCCACGGGTCAGCCTCAGCGGCTTCCTCGGCTTCACCGCCGGGCGGGGCTCGCAGATCGGTTCGGCCGCGGCGAATGCCTGGTCTCTGGGCCCAAGCATTACCTGGGCCGCATTTGACCTGGGCAGCGTGCGCGCACGTTTGCGTGGTGCGAATGCCGAAGCCGATGGCGCGTTGGCGACCTATGAGCAGCAGGTGTTGCTGGCGCTGGAAGAATCTGAAAACGCCTTCAGCGATTACGGCAAGCGCCAGCAACGCCTGGTCTCGCTGATCCGTCAAAGCGAATCCAGCCGCGCCGCCGCCGACCTCGCGGCGATCCGCTACCGCGAAGGCACCGTGGACTTCCTGGTATTGCTCGACGCCCAGCGCGAACGCCTGGCTGCCGAAGATTCCCAGGCCCAGGCCGAAGTGGATCTGTATCGCGGCATTGTGGCGATCTACAAGGCGTTGGGTGGTGGCTGGCAGCCAGATACGGTAGTCGCCAGCAGCAAGTGAGGTAAAGAGCTCCTTTGGTTGGTCGCATCCAGCCAATTTTTAGCCCCGTGGATCATTCGGTCACGGGGCTTTTTTTTGCCAAGACTTCCTAAAATATTGAAAGCTATTTCTGTAAGACAATTAAGAAGTCCTTCGTAGGTAATTTCCTAGTACCGCGCTATATCCGGTTTCCAGGTTTAAATACTTCAGAAACAACTGTGCACTTCATGTAAGCAAGCGTTACACCCACGCTAAAGTAATTGGCACAAGCGTCGACAACCCAATGTCACTTACCAATGGAGGAAGGCGACATGGCTATCATGTTGACTGCTGAGCAGATGAGGTATACCAAGGCAACCAATGCATTCGTGATCAAAAATCCAGAGCAGACAACCAATGCATTTACGATTACAAAGAAGAACGTAGCGGCTGACACCCTACAGCTCAATGACAACAGTCAAATCACCAAACTCAAGGCTTATCTGAAAGATTATGACATGACGTCTATCAATTCAGACGACTTAAGAAAGGTGGGACGCACGCTGTTCGAACACGATATGATTGATATCTATGCATATAGAATGTTCATAGGTGGCAATCTGCACACCGATGCAAACGGCGTTCCAACGGAGACGCACGTAAAATTCAACGCGATTGCCTTATTTAACGAGCGACTGGTGGAGTACAGCGAATTCCTGGAAGACAACCCTGCGGGGGCAAACGAGCATACGTTGAGATGGAGGCAGGGAATGGTAGCCGCTAATCACGCCATGGGAGCACTGGCCTATTTTGTAAAATCTTCCAACAGCGCTTTATCAGTAGATGAAAAAGCTTGATTAAGATGCTCGCAAACAGTGCGCCAATAAACCTCGTGGCGCACTGTTTGGCTCAACGACTCAGCGGCCGTATCTAGCGGTGCCAGAATAAGATTGCGCCTCCGAACCAGAATTAATCATGACGATTCGATAGGTTCCAAACACACCAGAGTAGGACGTAGTCCCTCCAAAGGTTCCAGCAACATCCCCCCAGGAAGCGCCCGCCTGTTTTTGAATAATCAACTGTGGCGCCCTCCCGCCACCGCTCGTGGAAGCTGAGGCATCAATAGTCGCACCCGCACATCCATTCGCGGAAGTTATTGTGAACGGGCCATACACTGTCGTTTCCACACCAGGCTGCAAAAGCCCGCTATAGCTATCACTTATATACAGACACAAGGCCGACACCTGAGTAGAAAAAAGCATTAACGCGAGACACGGCAACGCAATAAGACCTTTCATGATCTCACCTCAAATCAGTAAACAATGAATGAATACTCACTCGAAATATCGGATTTTTTATTTCCCCATAAGCGCACCTCACAGTTAAGCAACGGCTGCCAGCACACGACACTCGATATCAACCCAGCAGATATCAAGCACCCACTAATGCAGGTAGGAACACGTTGCTTACGGTGCGCGAAATCAAGCGCCAAATATGCCAGCCGCTTCCTAAAACATAGAAGGATCGATCTGTCATACCCAGATGAAGGAATAAGAGAGAAATGTCCTAGTCCTGATAACAGCGGTTAGAACCGACTTGGCTCGTTCAAAATCAAACTCCGATAATGCCCGGGATTGGACCCCGCCCACTTACGAAACGCCTTGTAAAACGAACTCGCATCGGCAAACCCCAGCCGCGAGGCAATCTCGGCAAAGCTGATCTGCGGCTCAGCCAGCCACACAATCGCCAACTCCTTGCGTACGCTGTCCTTGAGGCCCTGATAAGTTTGCCCTTCTTCCGCTAGACGTCGGCGCAATGTGGACGCCGAAATGCACAACGTAGCCGCAAGCCCGTCGGTTTCAGGCCAGGCGTCGGGAGGCATCTGCCGAAGGTCATGCTTGATGCGGGTAGCGAGGCTCTCAGGGTCGCGGTATTTGACCAGAATATTGGCCGGCGCATGGGCCAGGAAACGTTGGAGCTCCTGCGGGCTGCGCTTGATCGGTAGGTCCAGGCAGTCCGCAGAAAAGATCATGCGAGTGCGGGGTCGATCAAAGCGCAGGTTGTCGGAAAACATTACCTGGTAATCGTCACAGAAGCCCGGCTGCGCACAGCGCAACTCAATGGCGAGGATGGGGATTCGACGCCCTGCCAGCCAACAGGCAACGCCGTGCACGATCATCCAGTAGGTGAAATAGGTGAACGCACGCTTAGGCTCAGGCTCGGGTTCGAGCAGGACGATCTCCGCCAGGCTCTGTTGGCGAACCAGCTGCGCGGGCATGCGCTCAAGCATCAGCGACAGAAACGCCAAGCCCGTTTCCAGGCCCGGGGCCAGGCTGGGTTGCGCCATGGCGGCACGACACAGAAACGCCAGGCTGCCGGATTTGAGTTTGCGCGGGTCCATGCCGAAGAACTCATCGTCCGTGCGCCGCGCCAGCAATCTCCACAGGCGCGCATAGGCCGTGGCCGCAACCCGTGCGCTTGGCTGCTCCAGCAATGCGGGATCAATCCCGACCTTGCTTAACGCCTCAACGGTGGCCGCCCCAGGCGCACAGCTCTGCAACAGGGCTTCACGCACGAGGTGGATGGAGATGGTGTCTTTTTCCGACATGAGCTGTTGGCCAATCCGACGGCTACTTCAGTGGCGTGCATCATAAAGGCGGTTGCGCTTCGCCACCACCGTTCAGCCCAGGTTCAGCAAAGGTCAATATTTCTTGTTTAGCAATGAGTATCATTATGTTACAACTTAGCTTCCTAACTAGTTACGCCCCGGTGCCCGATGCTCGTTCCGTTTTTAATCATGTTGCGCGAAGGCATTGAAGCCGCCTTGATCGTTGGCATCATCGCCAGTTACCTGCAGCAGACCGGCCGTGGCCAGTGGATGCCTGCGGTGTGGATCGGCGTATTCCTGGCCGCGGCCCTGGCGTTGCTGGTGGGCGGCGGTCTGGAACTAGTCAGTGCGGAATTTCCGCAAAAGCAGCAGGAATTGTTCGAAGGCGTCGTCGGCCTGGTTGCCGTGGGTGTCCTCAGCTCCATGGTGTTCTGGATGCGCAAGGTGGCGCGTTCGATCAAGCATACCCTGCACGAATCCCTCGATCATGCGCTGGCAGGTTCCAGGCACCAGGTGATCGCGTTGATCGCCATGGTGTTTTTCGCCGTGGCCCGCGAAGGTCTGGAGACGGTATTTTTCCTGTTGGCCGTGTTCCAGCAGAGCGAAGGCCCGGGCGCACCGATCGGTGCCCTGCTCGGCCTGATCCTGGCCATCGTCGTCGGTTTCCTCATCTATTCCGGCAGCATGCGCCTGAACCTCGGCGCGTTTTTCCGCTGGACCGGCCTGTTCATCCTCGTGGTGGCCGCCGGCATTCTCGCCAACTCGGTGCAGGCCCTGCACGAGGCCGGCGTGTGGAACCACTGGCAGACCGTGCTGTTCGATTTCAGCGCTGCGCTGCCGATGGACAGCCCGTTGGGCTCAGTACTGGCCGGCATGTTCGGCTACCAGGAGGCGCCGACGGTCAGCACCCTGGGTGCCTATGTGATTTACCTGGTGGTGGCGTTGGTGATGTTCTTCCTGCCCTCGCCCTCCGCCAAGCCCGTTGCCAAGACCTCTTCCGTTTCCAGCCAGTAAGGACCGTCCCTTGTCCAACCCAACCCCTCAATCGGCCCCGCCGTCCCGAGCCTTGCGCTGGGGCGTGGCCGGCTCGGTGGTGGTGATGATCGCCGCCGGTGGCCTGTTCTACTACGCCTCGCAACTGGCCGCTACCAAACGCCAGGTCAACCACAATGAAATCGCGGTGACGATCCACGCCCACGCCTGTGAGCCCAACGCCCTTACCGTACCGGCCGGACGTGCGAGCTTTCGTATCATCAACCGCTCCGACCGTGCTGTGGAATGGGAAATCCTCGATGGCGTGCTGGTGGTCGAAGAGCGGGAAAATATCGCACCGGGCCTGAGCCAGGTGATCAACGCCAATCTGCAGCCCGGCGACTACGCGATCACCTGCGGCCTGCTGAGCAATCCCCGTGGCACGCTGCATGTCACGCCGACCGCTGAGTCCGACGCCCAGGCCAAGGCCAAGCCGTCGATGGTGGCGTTTATCGGCCCGCTGTCGGAGTTCCGTGTGTACCTGAGCGGCCAAGGCGGCGCGCTGGTCAAGGCCGCAGCCGCCCTGCAACAGGCGATCGACGCCGGCGACCTGGCCCAGGCCCAGGCGCTGTACGCGCCGGCCCGTGAAGCCTATCAGCGCCTGGCGCCGGCAGCCCAGCGCCTCGCCGAGCTGGACAACGCTATCAATGCTCGCGCCGATTACTTTGAAAAACGCGAGCAGGATCCGGCCTTCAGCGGCTTCCACCGCCTCGAATACAGCCTGTTCCAGCAACGCAGCCTCGATGGCCTGGCGCCGGTCGCCCAACGCTTGGTCACCGACGTCACCACGCTCAAGCAACAGCTGCTGGCTCAGTCCCTGCCGCCGGAGCAATTGGTCAGCATTGTGGTGCGCAACCTCAACAGTCTGGCGGATGTACGCGCGGTCAGCGGTGAAGAGGAGCGCTACAGCCATATTGACCTGAATGGATTTGCCGCCAACCTGCAGGTCGCCCGCAAAGTGATCGACCTGATGCGTCCACTGTTGACCAAGTCCGCCGCCGACCTGCTGCCCCACATCGACAGCGCGCTCAACGCCTTCGATGCCGAGCTCAATGGATTGAAGGTCGACAACCACTACGCCCGTTACGACAGCGTCACCGACGATCAGCGCAAGCAGATCGCCGACAAGGCCAAGGCACTGGCCGCCGCACTCGATGGAATCGACCCCGCCCTCGGCCTTTCCGGCCTGCAGTGAAGACGACCGCACTATGAGTGATACACCACAGTTTGATCTCCAACGCCGCCGCGTCCTGCTGGGCATGGCCGCCACTGGCGCGGCAATTGCCGGCAGCAGCTTGAGTTGCCCGGCCATGGCCGCAGCGGCAGAGCAAGTGACCAGCGCACCGCGCAGTGACAAGACCCATGACCGCCAGGCGTTTTTCGGCCAGCACCAAAGCGGCATCGTCACACCGCGCCCGGCCTGCGGCATGGTCGTGGCGTTCGATGTACTGGCCAGCGACCGTGAAGATCTGGAGCGGCTGTTCCGTACCTTGAACGAGCGCATCGCGTTCCTGATGAGCGGCGGCACCGTGCCCCAGGTCGATCCGAAATTGCCACCTACCGATTCCGGCATCCTCGGCCCCGTAGTGTCGCCGGATAACTTGACTATTACCCTGTCGGTGGGCGAGTCGTTGTTCGATGAGCGCTTCGGCCTCAAGGCGGTCAAACCCAAGCGCCTGAGCCGCATGGTCGGTTTTCCCAACGATGCGTTGGAACCGGCGCAATGCCACGGCGACCTGAGCCTGCAGTTCAGCTCCAATACGCCGGACACCAATATCCACGCCCTGCGCGACATCGTAAAGAACCTGCCCGACCTGCTGCTGGTGCGCTGGAAACAGGAAGGCAGCGTGCCGCCCCAGGCACCGGCCAAGCCCGGCGAGCCTGCGCAGAGCGCGCGCAATTTCCTGGGTTTTCGCGATGGTTCGGCCAACCCGGACTCCAACGATGCCAAGGCCATGGACCAGATCGTTTGGGTCCAACCCGGCAGCGACGAACCGGCCTGGGCCGCCCATGGCAGTTACCAGGCCGTGCGTATCATCCGTAACTTTGTCGAGCGTTGGGATCGCACCCCGCTGCAAGAACAGGAAAGCATCATAGGCCGCGTCAAACCCACGGGCGCCCCCATGGATGGCCAGCATGAAACCCAGGTTCCGGACTACAGCAAAGACCCGGAAGGCAAGTTGACCAAGCTCGACGCCCATATCCGCCTGGCCAACCCGCGCACCCCGCAGACCCAGGCCAACCTGATCCTGCGTCGGCCTTTCAACTACTCCAACGGCGTCAACAAAAACGGTCAGCTAGATATGGGGCTGTTGTTCATCTGCTACCAGGCCGACCTGGAGAAAGGCTTTATCAGCGTGCAAACCCGGCTAAACGGCGAGCCCCTGGAGGAATACCTCAAGCCGGTGGGTGGCGGCTATTTCTTCACCTTGCCGGGGGTCACCGGGCCCAAGGATTTCCTTGGGCGCACGCTGCTCGCCGCAACGTCCTCAACCACTGCCAATACCTAAAATAAACCAGAGCGGAATGTCTCCCATGAAGAAGTCGTTTATCGCATTGCCGTTGTTAATGAGCCTTGCGCCACTGGCGGCCTTCGCCGCCACAGCGCCGCTGGACCTGGTAGGCCCGGTGTCGGACTACAAGATCTACGTTACCGAGGAAATCGGCGAGCTGGTCACCCAGACCCAGGCGTTCACCGACGCCATCAACAAAGGCGACCTGGCCGCTGCCAAGCAGCTCTATGCGCCGACCCGCGTGCACTATGAGGCCATCGAGCCGATCGCCGAGCTGTTCAGCGACCTCGACGCGTCCATCGACTCCCGCGTCGATGACCATGAAAAAGGTGTGACGGCCGAAGACTTCACCGGCTTCCACCGGATTGAATATGCGCTGTTCGCGCAGAACTCGACCCAGGGCCTGGAGGCACTGACCGCCAAGCTCAACACCGATGTGAATGATCTCCAGACCCGCGTCGACGGCCTGACCTTCCCACCGGAAAAAGTCGTCGGCGGCGCCGCCGCGCTGCTGGAAGAAGTCGCCGCTACCAAGATCTCCGGCGAGGAAGATCGCTACAGCCATACCGACCTGTATGACTTCCAGGGCAACATCGATGGCGCGAAGAAAATCGTCGACCTATTCCGTGGCCAGATCGGCCAGCAAGACCAGGCCTTCCTGGCCAAGGTCGACAAGAACTTCGCCACCGTCAACAAGATCCTGGCCAAGTACAAGACCCAGGATGGCGGCTTCGAGACCTACGACAAGGTCAAGGACAACGACCGCAAGGCGCTGGTGGGCCCGGTCAACACCCTGGCTGAAGACCTGTCGATGCTGCGCGGCAAGTTGGGCTTGAACTAAGCGCTTCGAGCAAAAAAAACACCCAGGCCCCGTTGACGGGCCTGGGTGTTTTTTTACCCGTGGCTTATTCGGCTACAGGATGCGGTACAGCAAACGCTCGATGCGCACCCGGCTGACCCGGCGCAGGAACTTGCCCACCGCTGGCGGATAATCCACCAGCGTCTGCAACTGCTGGTAACCCTGGATACGCGTGGTGTGCTGGAAAATCTGCGTCAACTCGGTACGCCGCGGCGCCAGCCATTGGCCTTTGGGATCGTCGATCAACAAGCCGTTTTCCAGATCGAGGCGGAACGCCCGAGGGTTGAGGTTGTTGCCGGTAAGCAACGTGTAGCGTTGGTCAACCCACAGGCCTTTGAGGTGGTAAGTGTTGTCGCCATCGTGCCACAGGTGCAGGTTCAACTGGCCGCTGTCGATCATTGGCTGGTGACGCTTGGCAAAACGCCGCAGGCTGATCTCGTACAGGTACGGTAATGCCGCGATCACCTTGAACGGCTCGCTGGGCGGAATGTAGAAATCGTTGGCGGTCTTGTCGCCGACCACAATGTCGATCTTCACCCCACGCGCCAGGGCGCGGTTGATCTCGCGGGTCACCGGCAAAGGCAGGTTGAAGTATGGCGTGCAGATGGTCAGTTGCTGCTGGGCGCTGGCAATCAACTCGAGGATCACCCGGCTCAGGGGGTTATTCTTGCCGACACCGAGCAACGGGCTGACTGACAGGTGGCCGTTTGGCAACTGCCCTGCCGTGGTGTCATAGGCCGCATGCTTGAGGCGGCTGCGCAGGTCGCCGATGTCGTTGCGCAGGCTGCGGGTGGTCGGTGGGTTCGGCAGGTCCAGGCGATGCACCGCCTTGGATGCGACCAGGCCATGTTCCACCAGGTGCTGCATCGAATCGGCCAGGGCCTGGCTGTGGATCAGGTGGTAACGGTCGAAGCGGTATTTGTCGAACTTGTGCAGATACACATTGTTCAGGCTGGCACCGCTGTACACCACGCTGTCATCAATAATAAAGCCCTTGAGGTGCAACACGCCGAACAGCTCGCGGGTTTGCACTGGCACGCCATACACCGGCACTTCGCTGGCGTGGCTTTGGGTCATCGCCTGGTACCAGGCACTGTTGCCCGGTTGCTTGCCGGCGCCGATCAACCCGCGCTGGGCCCGCAGCCAGTCAACCATCACCACGATGTCCAATTCGGGTCTTGCAGCCTTGGCGGCGTGCAGGGCGTCATAGATTTCCTGCCCCGCTTCGTCCTGTTGCAAGTACAGCGCAACAATGTAGATACGCCGCGTGGCCTGGGCGATTTTCTCCAGCAGGCAGCGACGATACGCGTCAGCGCTGGGCAGCACCTCGATGGCCTCGGGGGACAATGGAAAACCGCGCAGCTTGGGCAACAGGGAACGTTTGAAGAACGTCGGCATAAGGCTCGCAATGGGTCGAATCCGAAGAGGCCCCGAGCTTACACCATGGGGCGGCTCAGGTCTCGCCATCGACAAATGAAAAAGTCGCTTGACCATGAAGAACGATCGTTCTACTTTGCTCGACATGAACGATATAGCCAGCAGTGAAACCCGCGACATTATCCTCGACGTGACCGAGAAGTTGATCTATCGGCATGGCATTGCCGCCACCGGCATGGACTTGCTGGTGAAAACCGCCGGTGTGTCGAGAAAAAGCATCTATCGCTACTTCGCCAACAAGGACGAGTTGGTGATTGCCGCCCTGCAACGCCGCGACGAGCGCTGGATGCAATGGTTGCGCGACGAAGTGGAGCGTAGTGAAGGCAGCGGCGAGCGCCTGCTGGCGCTGTTCGACGCCCTCAAGCACTGGTTTGGCTCGGCGGACTTTCGTGGCTGCGCCTTTATCAATACCAGTGGTGAAACCGGCAATGCGCAAGATCCGGTTCGCCTGCTGGCCAAAGCACATAAACAAAAACTGTTCGAGTACGCACTTGAACTGTGCCAAGCACATGGCACCCCCGACCCGGAACGGCAGGCCGCGCAACTGCTGATCCTGATCGATGGCGCCATTACCGTTGCCCTGGTCATGGGCGATTCAACAGCTGCCGATAATGCGCAATGCATGGCGCGGACGTTATTGCAACTTTGAACCCCACTGGCCAGGCAACTTTCGATCTAACTTAATTGTATTCAGGAGCCGCCCAATGTCAGCACAAGCAGAAGTCCGTCCGCCCCTGCCGCCGTTTACCCGCGAGTCGGCCATTGAAAAAGTCCGCCTGGCCGAAGACGGCTGGAACTCCCGCGACCCGCAGCGCGTGTCCCTGGCCTATACCCTGGACACGCAGTGGCGTAACCGCGCTGAATTTGCCCACAGCCGCGAAGAAGCCAAGCAGTTCCTGGCGCGCAAATGGGCCAAGGAGCTGGATTACCGATTGATCAAGGAACTGTGGGCGTTCACCGGTAACCGCATTGCCGTGCGCTATGCCTACGAGTGGCACGATGATTCGGGGAACTGGTTCCGTTCCTACGGTAATGAAAACTGGGAGTTCGATGAGAACGGCCTGATGGCCAACCGCTTTGCCTGCATCAACGACAAGCCGATCCAGGAAAGCGAACGCAAGTTCCACTGGCCGCTGGGCCGTCGCCCGGATGATCATCCAGGGTTGTCGGACTTGGGCCTGTAACACTCCCGCTCTACAACCAGATGTGATCCAAATGTGGGAGGGGCTTGCCCTCTCCCACACAAGCCTGATCAGTCCTGGTTGAGCCCGACCCTATACAGCACGCCATCATCTTCATCGGTCAGCACATACAGAAAGCCATCCGGCCCCTGCCTCACGTCGCGAATCCGCGCTTTCAACTCACCCAGCAAGCGTTCCTCGTGAATGACCTTATCGCCATCGAATTGCAACCGAATAAGCTCCTGGCTGACCAGCGCGCCGACAAACAGGTTGTGCTGCCACGCCTTGAAACGGTCGGCATCATAGAACGCCATGCCGCTGATGCCCGGGGACTTCTCCCACACATGGTGCGGCGCCACAGTGCCTTCTGCCGTCTTGCCCTTGGCTTCGGGAATAGGCTGCAGGGAATAGTTGATGCCATGGGTCGCCAGCGGCCAGCCATAATTCTTGCCGCGCTCGATGATATTGACTTCATCACCGCCACGGGGCCCATGTTCGTTTTCCCAGATCGTGCCGCTCCACGGGTTCAGCGCCAGGCCTTGGGGGTTGCGCTGGCCGTAGGACCAGATCTCGGGACGTACACCGGGCTGGCCGACGAAGGGATTGTCATCGGGTACGCGGCCATCCGGATAGATGCGCACGACCTTACCCTGCAATTTATCCAGATCCTGGGCCGTCGGGCGGTCGTTGTTCTCTCCCAGGGTCACGAACAGGTAGCCGTCACGGTCAAACGCCAGCCGCGAACCAAAATGATTGCCGGTGGACAGCTTGGGCTCCTGGCGCAAGATGACCTTGAAATCCTTCAGGCCGCTCAAGTCGTCAGCCAGACGCCCGCGCCCTACGGCGGTTCCGGCTTTACCGCCTTCACCGCCCCCTTCGGCGTAGGACAGGTAAACCATACGGTCCTGCTTGAAGTCCGGCGACAGCACTACATCGAGCAAGCCGCCCTGCCCTTTGGCCCATACCTGCGGTACGCCCGTCAATGGCGCGGAAAGCTTGCCGTCCGGGCTTACAAAACGCAGGTGCCCAGGACGCTCTGTCACCAGGAAACCTTGCTGGTCGGGCAGAAACGCCGGCGCCCACGGATGGTCCAGGCCCTTTGCAATCGGCGTGGCGGTGACGCTGCCTTGCTCACTGGGAAATTGCTGGCCATCGGCGGCGTGTACCGCGCTCAACGGCAGAAGCACGGTGGCGCACAATGCGGCCAACAGGTTTTTGCGTAGCAACATAAGACGAGTCCTTAGCGGCGATTGCCGTTGGCATCATAGGTGGGCGCTTTGGGTTCGGTGGCCGGGCGACTCGGGGGAGCTTCCTGCCTCGGATAACGGTTGCCGATGCCGCCGTTTTCCACAGTCGGTCGCGGGCTGCTCGGGGTAGTCTGGATTCCACGAACAGCCGGTGCGTTGGGCTGGGTGCCCTGCATGCTGTTGGGATTGGCCCGATGAATCGGACTGTTGTTGGTGTCGTAACGGCCCGGCAGGTTTTGCGCCTGGGCCAATGGCGCCAGGGCCAGGCCCAGCGCAAGTGCTGCAAGATGACGTACACAACGGTTCATGAGCAAACCTCTCTATGCCGAGTACTACCTGCGTTCGATAACACGCTACCCCGAGGGTTCGCGTTGTGACACTAAATAGTTTCTCATCAGGTGTAACACGATCTGTCCGAGCATCTACCCGTCGAAACTTTTGTCCTGGCCCATGAGTCACCAGAACACAGTCTCTTCGTTAAGGAGTTCATCTATGCCGCGGGCAATCTGGAAAGGCGCCATCAGTTTCGGCTTGGTTCACATCCCGGTATCGCTGGTCTCGGCCACGTCATCCCAGGGTGTCGATTTCGACTGGCTGGACAAGCGCAGCATGGACCCGGTGGGCTATAAGCGCATCAACAAGACCACCGGCAAGGACGTCACCAAGGAGAATATCGTCAAGGGCGTCGCTTATGAAAAAGGTCGCTACGTGGTGCTCAGCGAAGATGAAATTCGCTCGGCCCACCCCAAGTCGACCCAGACTATCGAGATCATCGCCTTCGTCGCCAGCGACCAGATCCCGCTGCAAAACATCGACACGCCGTATTTCCTGGCCCCGGACAAACGCGGCGGCAAGGTCTATGCGCTGCTGCGTGAAACCCTGAAGAAAACCGGCAAGGTCGCCCTGGCCAATGTCGTGCTGCACACCAAACAGCACCTGGCCGCGTTGATGCCGTTGGAGTCGGCCCTGGTGCTGGTGATGTTGCGCTGGCCTGCCGAAGTGCGCAGCCTGGATGAGCTGGAACTGGGCAGCGATGTGACCAAGCCGACTTTGGCCAAGGGCGAACTGGACATGGCCAAGCGCCTGGTGGAAGACATGAGCGCCGACTGGCAGCCCGATGAGTACCGCGACAGTTTCCAGGACAAGATCATGGCGCTGGTGGCGAAGAAGGCCAAGGCTGGCAAGATCGAAGATGTAGAAACGGCCGAGGGCAGCGAAGAGCGCAAATCTGCCGACGTAATCGACCTGACGGAATTGCTCAAGCGTAGTCTGGCGGGCAAACCGGCAGCGAAGAAGCCCGCCGCAAAAAAGTCCAGTAAAAAAGCCTCTTGAGTCCGCCATCGGTTGGAGAATGACATGGCAAAGCCCCTGAGCGAGTACAACCGCAAACGCGATTTTGAGATCACCGCCGAACCGGCCGGCAGTTCACCAGCCACAAAGCGCAAAACCTCGGCCCTGAGTTTTGTAATCCAGAAGCATGATGCGCGCAATCTGCACTATGACTTTCGCTTGGAGCTCGACGGCGTGCTGTTGAGCTGGGCCGTGCCCAAGGGCCCGAGCCTGGATCCGACCCAGAAGCGCCTGGCGGTGCATGTCGAGGACCATCCCCTGAGCTACGGCAGTTTCGAGGGCAGCATTCCCGCCGGCCAATACGGCGCCGGGGATGTGATCGTCTGGGACCGTGGCCTATGGCAACCCCATGACGATCCGCACAAGGCTTACGCAGCCGGCAAACTCAAGTTCACTCTGGTTGGTGAGAAACTCTCGGGGGATTGGGCCCTGGTGCGTACCCGGCTCAAAGGCAGCGGCGACAAGGAGCAATGGTTGCTGATCAAGGAAAAAGACCAGCAGGCCCGCCCGGCGGCCGACTACGATATCGTCCAGGCCCAGCCCGACAGTGTGCTCAGCGACGCCTCAGTGGGCAAAGTCAAGGCTGCCAGCAAAACCAGGAAAGCTGCAAAACCCAAGAAAGCAACCTCCGCCCTTCCAGACCAGTTCTCCCCGCAACTGGCAACCCTGGTCGACCGCGCCCCTGCTGGCGACTGGCTGTACGAGATCAAGTTCGACGGCTACCGCATGCTGGCACGTATCCGCGACGGTGAGGTGCGCCTGTTTACCCGCAACGGCAACGATTGGACCGAGCGCTTGCCCCGCCAGGTGAAAGCGTTGGAGGCGCTCAAGCTCAAGGACAGTTGGCTGGACGGTGAAGTGGTCAGTCTCAACGCCGATGGTCTGCCGGATTTCCAGGCGCTGCAGAATGCCTTCGATATTGGCCGCAGCCTGGATATCGTCTATTACCTGTTCGATGCGCCCTTCCTCGATGGGCAAGACCTGCGCAACGTAGCGGTAGAAGAACGCCGGGCCGCCCTCAAGGCCGCGCTTTCCGGCAGCCGTAGCAAACTGCTGCGCTTCTCAGAAGCCTTCGCCGCCAACCAGCGCGACATCTTCGAAAGTGCCTGTGACCTGGCCCTTGAGGGTGTGATCGGCAAGCGCGCAGGCAGCCTCTACGTATCAAGCCGCAGCGCGGACTGGATCAAGCTCAAATGTCGCTTGCGCCAGGAGTTCGTGATTGTCGGCTACACCCGCCCGCAAGGGTCGCGCAGTGGGTTTGGCGCACTGTTGCTGGCGGTCAACGACGACAACGGGCTGGTTTACGCCGGGCGTGTAGGCACCGGCTTTGATCAGGCGGCGCTGAAGAGCATCTACGCCAAACTCACCGCCCTTGAACGCAAAACCTCGCCACTGGAAAAGCCACTGACCAGCGCTCAGGCCCGAGGCGTGCATTGGGTTGAGCCGACGCTGGTGGGCGAAGTGCAATTTACTGAGTGGACCCGTGAGGGTGTGGTGCGCCAGGCGGCGTTTCTCGGTTTACGCACGGATAAGCCTGCCGCACAGATCATCCATGAACAACCACGCACGGCAAAATCCCTGGAGAAGCCCAAGAAGCCCAAGGCAAAAACCACCGAGAGTGGGGTGAAAGTCACCCACCCCGAGCGCGTCATCGACACACAAAGCGGCACGCAGAAACAGCAACTGGCACAGTTCTATGCCGGCATCAGCCAATGGATCTTGCCATTCCTGCGCAGCCGGCCCGTGTCGCTGCTCAGGGCACCAGAAGGCATTGAGGGCGAACAGTTCTTTCAGAAGCACTCCGAGCGCATGGCCATTCCCCACATCAAGCAACTTGACCAGGCGCTGGACCCTGGCCACGCGCGCCTGATGGAAATCGACAGCCGGGACGCGTTGGTCGGCGCTGTGCAAATGGGCACCGTCGAATTGCATACCTGGGGCGCCACGACGGACAAGATTGAAACCCCCGACCTGTTCGTGCTGGACCTAGACCCGGATCCGGCCTTGCCGTGGAAAGCCATGCTGGAGGCGGCACAGTTGACCTTATCGGTACTCGATGAGCTGGGTTTGCAAGCCTTCGTCAAGACCAGCGGCGGCAAAGGCCTGCACCTGATAGTACCGCTGGCCCGGCGCGATGGCTGGGACACCGTGAAAGCATTCGCCAAGGCAATGGCCCAGTTCATGACCCAGCAGCTGCCGGAGCGTTTCACCGCCACCAGCGGCCCCAAAAACCGCGTAGGCAAGATCTTTATCGATTACCTGCGCAACGCCCGGGGCGCCAGTACGGTGGCAGCTTATTCCGTGCGGGCGCGGCCGGGCTTGCCGGTGTCGGTGCCGGTCAGTCGGGATGAATTGAAAGACTTGCGTGGCGCCCAGCAGTGGACCGTGGCGAACCTGCACGAGCGGCTGCAGGGTCTGAAGGAGGATCCGTGGGCCGGCTACGCCAATCGACAGAAGATCAGCAAAAAGATGTGGGACAGGCTGGGCGCGAAGCCACCGCAGTGATTCGCGCCCGGTACCAGGTTCAGATAAAAATGAAGATCAGCGCCAAGCCGGCAAAGATCGCCCATTTTTCCAGGTAGTAACGTGTGCGGTTACGCTTCTTGAGTTCTTTGCCGCGCAGGCGGATCTTGTACAGGCGGGTAAAGGCGCGGTTCAGGCCACCGGTCTTGTCACCCTCGTCATTGGGCGAACCCGCCGCCGCCATCACGTTGCGACTGAACCAGCGGTTGAACGCCGCCGCCCAGCGGTACTTCATCGGGCGTTCGATATCGCAGAACAGGATGATGCGGTTTTGCGCGGTGGTATTTTCCGCATAGTGGATGTAGGTCTCATCGAACATCACCGGCTCGCCGTCGCGCCAGTAATAACTCTCGCCATCCACATTGATGTAGCAGCCCGGGTCGTTGGGCGTATCCAGCCCCAAGTGGTAGCGATAGGAGCCTGCGTACGGGTCACGGTGGCGCACCAGCTTGGAGCCTGGCGGCAGCTCGGCGAACATGGCGGCCTTGATCGAGCCGATGCTTTGCACCAACTCGGTGGTGCGTGGGCATAGCTTCATCGCCGAGGGGTGGCTGTCGCCGTACCACTTGAGATAGAAGCGTTTCCAGCCCGACTTGAAGAACGAGTTGAAACCCACGTCGTTGTACTGGTCCGAACGCTTGATCTCCCCTGCCCTCATCAGGTTCTGGCCTTCCTGGCGGATCTGCTCCCAATGTTCCTGCAAAGGGCTCAGCTCCGGAAAGTCGCTGGGTGAGAGGTAGGGGCGGCTTGGCTGCTTGGAGAACAGGTATAGAAAGCAGTTGACCGGCGCCAGGAACGTCGAGTGATCGCTAAGCTGGCGCCCCAGCTTGTGCCGCACCCGACCGCGCAGGTGTACATACGCAATGGAGGCGACGTAGAGAGCAACAATGATGAGTTTCAAGGGATTCGTCACAAGTCAGGGAGAGAACAGGCTGCACCTGCGGGCCCACAACGGCCGAGGATGATAAGCAGCACCTGAAATCACAATTCACATACAGGCGGCACGACCGGTCGGGCAACCCTTCGGCGTGGAACCACTGGCCGTTATTTAGCCACACTTTGTAACCAAAGGTTAACTAAGAATTGTGAAAACCTGTCCACTGATTGTGCTGAGGGTGTGAGCAGGCGGGCCTTTGCGCCCGCCTGCGTGTGGCCTTCTTTACCTTTACAACGGCTCGTCTTTACCGTCGCGACGGGCAAAACTGCTATCACCCAATGCCGTATAAGGTAACGCTTGGCTACGGCTACGGATGAAGTAGCGGATCAGCGCGATCATCAGGCCAAGCAGCATGCCACCGACCAGACTCAAGGCGATCACCAGCGGTTTTTTCGGCTTGACCGGCGACAAAGGTTCCTGGGCACGGCGGTCGATCGTCACCAGCTTCAGATTGCTCATGTCAATGTTCAAGCCGCGCAACCTGGCGACTTCAGCGCGAAGCGGCTCTACGTCCTGCAGGAAGATGTCTTCATTGCCCCGCTTGCGCAACACCTCGACCTCGCGGTTGCTTTCCAGCAGTTGCAACTCCTTGCCGATCTCGGCAATGCGCGGGTTGGTGAAATCATCGCTGGTACGCTGTTGCAATGCGGCGCGTTCGGCCTCCAATGCTTCAGTGCCCATGAAATACAGCGGGATCTTCTGATTGTTCACCTCGGTGCGCATGACCTGGCCCGAGCTGCGCGTGGCGTCGGCCATGGAGGACGGCGTGGTCGGTGTGCGGATACCCATGGACTTGGCAATGCTGATGGCTTCCGCCAGCTCGGCCAGGCGATTGGTACGCTCCATCTTCATCTGCAGGCGCAGCGCGCTGAGTTCGTCCTGTAGCTGGGCGCGCTTGAGACGGTCAGCCTCAAGCAGCTTGGCAATCTTGGACTCCTTGTCGGTATCGTAGTTGGAGCGGGCGGCGTCGATCTTGCCCTTGAGCTCGGTCAAGCGGTTATTGACGATGACCTTGAGATCGGCACCGACTTGCTGGCGTTCCGCGGCAATGGCGTAGTCCACAAAACCGTTGAGGATCGCGACGCCATCGACGTCGGCCGGGTATTGCAGCTCCAGGCGGATATAGTTGCTCAGCGAATCGGATTTCTTCGGGTCGGGAAGGATCAGATTGACGGAATTGCGGTTGAACTCCTCAAAGCTCTGCTCAAGGCTCTGCCCAGGTTTCTTGAACGCCTTGAACAACTCTTCATGGTCCTTGAAGAAGCCTAGGCGGGCCTCGTAGGAGTCCAACTGGGCGCCCACCTTCAGCAACGCATCAGCGGGGGGCAACTTATAAACTTCCGAACGATTCAAGGCATCCAGTTCGTTGATTGCCGCAGGTCGCAGCACACTGCTGACTTCATACGTCTTGGGCGCCAGGAAGGCATACCCCGCACCTAATACACCTGCCAAAAGCGTACAACCGATGACGAGCTTCTTTTGCCGCCAAATGGCGTGAAACAGTTCAAACAGATCAATTTCATCAGACGCTGCGGAAGGCGGGAGTGGGGAAGTTCGATTCAAAATAAGAACACCTTAAAATAATACTAAAAGGCCATCATTCTCAGAAGTCCGAATGACTTCAAAAATCAGGGACAACGCCCTGGCTACGGCGGACCAATGGCGATCTGACCACTTAGTCTGCTGAAATATCCCACAGCTTGGGGGATTATTTCGGTTTTATATCGATGAGTAGTCCAAATGAAACAGCCATGTCGGACTAACCTCGATATCATCGTAGTCAATACAACATGAAAATGCTGTCAAATACCTGTCTTATAAAGAAAAAAATCAGCCTCCCCGCTTTGTGGCCTCACCCCTCGGTACAATTGAATACGTCTTGGATCATCAATAAGGAATTTGCATGTCACCTCTGTCAACCGCTGACTTTCACGCTCTTCAAGGTGCCTGGGAACAAACGGCCCTCGAAGACGGTGGCGTACTCAACCCCGACGACGCTCACAGTGCGCCGGGTGCTATCACGACTATCAACGCAGACCGCTTCGAAGTTGTTACGGTAACGGGAGAGACATTGCTGGCTGGCCGGTTTGCGCTGGACGCCGATACCGCGCCCAAGAGCATCACTTGGATTGACGCCATCGGCGATGATGCAGGCAAGCGGTTACCCGCCAGTTACCGGCTCGAAGGCGACGATTTTGTATTTATTGCAGCGGACGAAGGCATGCCCAGGCCAACGGTATTCAGCACCGGCCCAGGGCAAACCATGCGCACCTTCGTGCGGCGGCGGTGATCGACGCGTTTATCCGATTCGATCACGGTATTTTCACGAGACCTTCACTTTCCGCCCGTTAGAGTCGGACCTACCTACTCCAGTGGATCACTTGGCCCGCCTCTCCTCGCGGGCTTTTTTTTGCGTGAGCCAAACGCTGTCATTCGACCAGCTTGGTGGCCGTGAGGGTAAAGCACAGGGGCAATTGCGCTGCCTGATGCTCATATCGATCGTAGAGTTCTTCCCGATTGGAGTGCGGGTATTCCTGCAAATGAGCAATCTGCATGTGCGCAGCGATTGCCCCGCTGATCACGTTGCCCAGGGTATGCACGTACCAATAGGATGTCGGCCCGGCCAGTTCGCCCTGCCCTTCATAGACAATGGATTCCTGCAGCACAAAAGGCTCACGCTGGAAGTAAGAGCTGGCAGGCAGCAACGGGTTGGCCGCCCGCGGGTCGAACACCTCAAGGAAGGGATGGGTTTCGTACATCACCAGCGTGCCGCCAGGCCTCAGCACACGGGCGACATGCTGCATGAACAACGCCACATCCGGCATCCAGCCCAGTACACCAATGGTCACCAGGGCCATATCGAATTGCGCGTGCAAGCGCTCCGGCAAAGCGTGGATGTCACTCTCTATGAACTCGGGGCTATGGGGCGAGACTGCAGCCAGTTCCCGCGCCTGCCCAAGAAACGCCCGGGATTGGTCGATCCCCACCACCGAACGCGCGCCCAGGCTATACAACGACAGGCTTTCGCGCCCGTTGTTACAACCCAGTTGCACCACATCCTTGCCCGCCACACCGACCTCTTGCAGCACCGCGGTAATGGTGGGATCAAGGCAGGAGAAATCAGGCTTGGCGACCTGGCCCAGCAGGGCCGACCAGGTCGCGGAGTCTTTGTGCAGCCGGGCCGACTCATCCCATGCCTTCTTGTTGCTGGCGATCGCCTCTTGCGCTGAGGGCATGTCCATTGCTTCTCCAGAAAGTCAGTACTGCGGGCTTGGGAAAATAAGCCAAATACCTGCAGGATGAAACCCTCGGCTTCGGCGAAACTTATCGTCGAGCTTGCAGGTCATTACCCCAACGTGTGTTCGGCCCCCGGACGCCGCTCTCGAAGAACGCACCGTGGCCCATCCCTCAGACCTGCGCATTGCCTTATCCCTGGACAGCCTGAACTTCTTCCTCGCGGATGTGCGCGACGGTCTCGGGCCGTACCTGGCGATTTACCTGCTGGCAGTCCATAAATGGGACCCCGCCAGTATCGGCGTGGTCATGACCCTGGCTGGCATCGCCGCGTTGATCACCCAGGGCCCGGCGGGGGCGTTGATCGACCGAACGCGCAGCAAGCGTGCAGTGATTGCCATCGCCGCGCTGCTGGTGACCGCCAGTTGCCTGCTGCTGCCCTTCGTCAGTTCATTTGGCTGGGTGGCGCTGACCCAAGCCGCCAGCGCCGTAGCCGCCTCTGTATTTGCCCCGGCCATTTGCGCCATCTCCCTTGGCATCACCGGCCCCCGTGCCTTTACATCGCGCACCGGGCGCAACGAAACCTTTAACCACGCCGGCAACGCCGTGGCCGCATTGCTGGCCGGAGGCCTGGCGTATCTGTATGGGCCGGTGGTGGTGTTCTACCTGATGGCGTTTATGGCAGTGGCCAGTGTCATCGCCGTGAGTTGCGTGCCGGCCAAGGCGATTGATCATGAGGTAGCCCGCGGCTTCGACCCCGCCCATCACAACGACCATGAGCAGCCCTCGGGCCTGAAAGTCCTGCTGGCCAACCGCCCGCTGCTGCTGTTCGCCGTCTGCTGCGCGCTGTTTCACCTTGCCAATGCCGCGATGCTCCCACTGGTCAGCCAGAAGTTGGCGCAGATCAACCTGCAGATGGCGACGCCGCTGACCTCAGCCTGCATCGTCGCTGCGCAGTTGGTAATGGTGCCGATGGCCTGGCTGGTAGGGCTCAAGGCCGATGTATGGGGGCGCAAGCCACTGTTGCTGGCTGGCTTTTTGATCCTGCCGCTGCGCGGCGTGCTCTATACCCTGTCCAGCGACCCCTATTGGCTGGTAGCAGTGCAAATGCTCGATGGCATCGGCGCCGGTATTTTCGGCGCGCTGTTCCCTGTCATCGTCAAGGACCTGACTACAGGCACCGGGCGCTTCAATGTCAGCCTGGGCGCCCTCTCCACCGTGTTCGGCCTGGGCGCGGCGCTGAGCAACAGTCTGGCCGGTTTCGTGGTGCAGCAGGCTGGCTACAACGCGGCTTTCCTGGCGCTGGCCGGCGTGGCGGGTATTGCGCTGCTGTTGTTATGGCTGGCCATGCCGGAAACGTTGGTAAAATCATCCACTGGCGCAACCCAGGCGCGCTCTGCAACGGCAAGCCAAACGCTATAGTGGACAGGCAGGTTACGCGCCCCGAATTTTTACCGTCTCTTGAGATGGAAATACTCAACGCTTTATCAACACACTAGAAACCTGGAGGAATGTAACCTGGCACATAAGGGACGTTGGTGCATTTACCATGCAGGATGCGCCCATCCTCAATCCTGAAAAGCACTATTTTTTTTGCTTTGTTAACTGTCGCTTCAAGTTTGCAGTCGGAGCTATGCCCAACGCGCTCATAATGTTCGGTGTAAACCATTCCGTTACCTGTATGAGCCATTGAAGTTCCTGCCGCCTCAGTAGTCGTCCAATTGGACGTTTTATACCAAGTCATGACAACCAGCACTTCACCGCTTGAACCTGTTTGCTTCTTCATGCGATCAGGCCTGCCAAATAAATTAATGGCTTCTTGCGCATCCCGTCCTTCCCATCGACTTTGAGCAATCGAAGAGCAACCACTGGCGACCCACCCAATACACACCATCAGCATCAACATGGGTACCTTCGAATATTTCTTCATCCCTAGTGCCATTTCTGCCTACTCTCCATTGCCTAACATCTCATCCAGCTCTTCCATTACGCTCTTCGGCGGCGCCTGGATTTCAGTAATACTCTTCAGCGCCTGCGCACGACGTGCATTGCCCAAGGGGATCATCCCATTGACTTTTCGATTGGCAGGCTGACAAACAAAGGCAAAGCTCTTCAGCAGCCACATATCCTTCCCGCTATCCACCAAGTCCATCATGTTCTGCCATTGACCAGACACTTTCAATTCGTGGCGCTTGTTGCCCTGACGTTCGACAGATGTTCCATTAAGAAAGCGCACTCGATGTTTGGCGCACTGAACCTCAATATTGACATCGTCGCTAAGAGGTTTACTTTTTTCAGCATAGACTTTAGTCACCTCAACTATTTGGGCGCCGCTGGTTTTTTTCGACGGCACCACCGTGGTGCCGTCCGCTATATACATTATATTTTTAGGCCCGGCATCGTCACTGTGAACAATCCACCAGTTACCGATCACCTCTGACTCATTGGCGAACACCAAAGTAGACCCCGATAACAACAGGGCCAATAGAAGAAGACGATTGTTGATTCCTAATATGAAAGACATCTGCGGCTCAACTCCCTGGCCTTTTTAGGACGTACTGCGTTCAAACCATAGCAACTCGACCGAAATAACGATGTAGCACACATGAGCTAGTAGCTATTTAATATCAATCCGTCTTTTGCAATTGCCATGGGCGCCGACATCGAGTCTTTTGGTGAACCAGGCCGGTCACGATGCACCTTCCTGATGCCGCTTGGCGTGGCGTTGCAGCTGTCAGAGCTGGCTACTGCGCAGGCAACGGCAAAACCATCCTTCGTTCGCCATACACCTGTTGCCTGACATATGCGACAATGCGCGCCAAATTCCAACACACACCCCAAATTTTTCGCTCAGCGACCGGGTTTCGCGCCTTGATGTCGCTGTTGACGCATGCCTGAAGGCACCTGCCGTCACGCTCGCAACCCATTGATAGGTAAAGTAATTGATCTCCACAGCTAACATCACCATGCAGTTCGGCGCCAAGCCGCTATTCGAGAACGTCTCGGTCAAGTTTGGCGCCGGCAACCGCTATGGCTTGATTGGTGCCAACGGTTGCGGCAAGTCGACCTTCATGAAAATTCTCGGCGGCGACCTTGACCCATCCGGCGGCCAGGTCATGCTGGAGCCGAATGTGCGCCTGGGCAAACTGCGCCAGGATCAGTTCGCCTATGAAGAATTCACCGTGCTTGACACCGTGATCATGGGCCACGAGGAGCTGTGGAAGGTCAAAGCCGAGCGCGACCGTATCTATTCGCTGCCGGAAATGAGCGAAGACGACGGCATGGCCGTGGCCGAGCTGGAAACCGAGTTCGCCGAGATGGACGGCTACACCGCCGAGTCCCGCGCCGGCGAGCTGTTGCTGGGTCTGGGCATTCCCCTGGAGCAGCACTTCGGCCCGATGAGCGAAGTGTCCCCTGGCTGGAAACTGCGCGTATTGCTGGCCCAGGCGTTGTTTTCCGACCCGGAAGTGCTGCTGCTCGACGAACCGACCAACCACCTGGACATCAACACCATCCGCTGGCTGGAAAACATCCTGACCCAGCGCTCCAGCCTGATGATCATCATCTCTCACGACCGTCACTTCCTGAACAGCGTGTGCACCCACATGGCTGACCTGGACTACGGTGAGCTGCGCCTGTTCCCGGGCAACTACGACGAGTACATGACCGTGGCGACCCAATCCCGCGAGCAGCTGCTGTCGGACAACGCCAAGAAGAAAGCGCAGATCTCCGAGCTGCAATCCTTCGTCAGCCGCTTCTCGGCCAACGCCTCGAAAGCCAAGCAGGCCACATCCCGTGCCAAGGCGATCGACAAGATCCAACTGGCCGAGGTCAAGCCTTCGAGCCGTGTGAGCCCGTTCATTCGTTTCGAGCAGACTAAAAAGCTGCACCGCCAGGCGGTCATGGTCGAAAAGATGGCCAAAGGTTTTGACGGCAAGCCGCTGTTCAAAGACTTCAGCTTCCAGGTTGAAGCCGGCGAGCGCGTGGCGATCATCGGCCCCAACGGCATCGGCAAGACCACCCTGCTGCGTACCCTGGTCAACGAACTGACCCCGGATGCCGGCAGCATCAAGTGGACCGATGCTGCAGAACTGGGCTACTACGCCCAGGATCACGCGAGTGACTTCGAAAACGACATGAGCCTGTTCGACTGGATGGGCCAATGGACCCAGGGCGAGCAAGTGATCCGCGGCACCCTTGGGCGCATGCTGTTCTCCAACGACGAGATCCTCAAGTCGGTCAAGGTGATCTCCGGTGGTGAGCAAGGACGTATGTTGTTCGGCAAGCTGATCCTGCAAAAGCCGAACGTGCTGATCATGGACGAACCGACCAACCACTTGGACATGGAATCCATCGAAGCGCTGAACCTGGCGCTGGAGAACTACCCGGGCACGCTGATTTTCGTCAGTCACGACCGTGAGTTCGTATCGTCCCTGGCCACTCGCATCATCGAGTTGAGCCCGAGCGGCGTGATCGACTTCAGCGGCACCTATGACGACTACCTGCGTAGTCAGGGCGTGGTGTTTTAAGGGCAGCCATTAGTTTTTAGCTGCTAGCTGCAAGAGAAAGCCCTGTCCATGTGACAGGGCTTTTTGCATACCCACTACTGTAGGAGCGAGCTTGCTCGCGAAAAACCTGAGAGCGCCGCGGAGAATCAGTCTACCCGCGTTATCATTGACGTTTTTCGCGAGCAAGCTCGCTCCTACAGGGGTGCCGGTTATGCCATGATGCTTTCACCGCCCGCCAGCGAACGAGTGCCCATGCCTGCCGCCCCCTCCTCCCTGTCGATCACTTTGCAGATCGTCTCCATCGTCTTCTATACCTTCATCGCCTTTATCTGCATCGGCCTGCCGATTGCGGTGATTCCAGGCTATGTGCATGAACAACTGGGTTTCAGCGCGGTAGTGGCCGGTATCGCCATTGGCTCGCAATACCTGGCCACGCTGCTCAGCCGCCCGATGGCCGGACGGGTGTCGGATAACGTCGGCACCAAGCGGGCGATTGTGCTGGGTTTGGCCGGCATCCTGATCAGCGGTGTGCTGACATTTATCGCCACGCTGCTGGAAAGCCTGCCGAACTTGAGCCTGGGGATTCTGATCGTCGGCCGTTTGTTGTTGGGCGTGGCCCAGGGCCTGATCGGCGTGGGCACCATCAGCTGGTGCATGGGCGCGGTAGGCGTCGAACATACCGCGCGTTCGATTTCCTGGAATGGTATCGCTTCCTACGGCGCCATTGCCATTGGTGCGCCATTAGGCGTGGTGATGGTCGCGGAATATGGCTACATCAGCCTCGGTATTGCGCTGTCAGTGTTGGCGGCGTTGGGCCTGGTGCTGATCCGCAATAAGCCATCAGTGCCGGTGGTGCGCGGTGAGCGGCTGCCGTTCTGGGCGGTGTTCGGGCGAATCGCACCGTTCGGCACCAGCCTGTGCCTGGCCTCGATCGGCTATGGCACGCTGACAACCTTTATCACCCTGTATTACCTCAATCGTGGCTGGACCGGTGCGGCGTACTGCCTGACGGTATTTGGCGTGTGTTTTATCCTGTCGCGCCTGATGTTTATCTCCGCCATCAGCCGCTTTGGCGGGTTCACCGCCGCCATCGGCTGCATGCTCATCGAAACCCTGGGCCTGACCCTGTTGTGGCTGGCGCCGTCCACCGGCGCGGCCTTGATCGGCGCCGGCCTGACCGGCTTTGGCTTGTCGCTGGTGTACCCGGCGCTGGGGGTGGAGGCCATCAAGCAGGTGCCGGACAGCAGCCGCGGTGCGGGGTTGAGCGCCTATGCGGTATTTTTCGACCTGGCCCTGGCGATTGCCGGACCGCTGATGGGCGCCGTGGCGTTGAACCTCGGCTACGGCTGGATCTTTTTCTGCGCGGCCTTGCTGTCGGTCAGTGCACTCGCCCTCACCGTACTGCTCAGGCGCCGCGCCTACTGATCAGCTGTCTGCAAACCGGCGCGGGTCACCTCGCCGAGGGTATGGCTGAAAAAGCGCCCGGCTTCGGAGACCATGTCGCGATGGATACCTTCCCGGTCAACCCCATCGGCATCGGTGCAGATCGCCGGCATCGTCGCCAGTTGATTACTGTCACACGGCGCCATGAACACAAAGTGCCCTGCCCCGGCCAACAGCTTGAAGTCCGGCGGCTGCGGCAGCTTACGCGCCAGGGCGGCGGCGTTCTTGTCCACCGCCACCAATTGGTCGCCGTCGCCACTGTAGAGCAGCACCGGCACGTGCACGTCCGCCAGGGTATGGCGACCGAACATCAGGCTCAGCGGCGCCATCAGCATCAGGGCATGGATACGCGGGTCGGCCTGGGGCTGCAAGTCATCGCGGTCGACCACCAGCTCACCGTTGGTGGTGCAGGCATCGCGGTCCTCGGGGCGTTGCTGGCAGTAGCGGCGCAGGCGCTCGAAATCAGGCTTGGCGCCCGCGAGGATCAGCGCCGTTTCGCCACCGGCTGAATAGCCGATGACGCCGATCTGATCAATATCGACGAAAGGCGACAGCATCGGGTCGGCCAGCGCGGCGGTAATGGCCTGGGAAATCTGGATCGGCCGGCCATACAGGTTGCTCACGGTGCCCAGGCGGCTGTGGTCCTTGTAGTTGTCGCCAGGGTGCAGCACAGCCACCACCACAAACCCCTTGCGTGCCAGGGACGTAGCCAGGTCGTGCAAGGCCAAAGGCGTCCCGGTATTGCCATGGGACAGCATCAGCATCGGGAAACGGCCGATGGCGACCTTGGAATCTTCGCTGGCGGCAACTTGATAGGCGCCCAGTGACGTGGTGTGCTCGGCCTCGGTGGAAGGGTAAAACGCGATAGCTTTCATCGGCTGCGAATCCAGCGGATCGAGCACACTCATGCGATGAAAGCCCACGCTCCAATGGGGGGGCGGTGCCGGGGCAGCGTGCACTGAAACCAGGCCGCCAAGCAGGGAGAGAGCCAAAACAGCACAAAGACGCATCATGGGGACGTCCACCTTTGCTGCGCAAAAACCGGCATGGCGAATTAAAGCCCAGGGTATTGGAGCAATGGTTGCATAACCTGGGCCATAAACAAAAAAACTCCGTACTCCGCTCGCGTTCAGGCGATCAGAATACAGAGTTTAGGCGCCCGGCTTCAGAATGAAACCGGGAAAAATGCTATTTACAAAAGCCTTACGCAGCTGCGAACAACTGCTGGTTGATGCGCGCGTTGGCATCGTTCAACGCTTTGCTGCGAGCTTCATCACCGTAGGCCAGGCCTTCGGCGCGAACGATCTCGATATCGGTGATGCCGAGGAAACCAAACAGCAGTTTCAAGTAACCTTCATGGGCGGCGCCCGAAGCTTGGTCCGCATGCAGGCCGCCGGCGGTGGAGACGATAATGACTTTCTTGTTGCCGCACAGGCCTTCCGGGCCGGCTTCGGTGTAGCGGAAGGTCTGGCCGGCGACCGCGATGCGATCGATCCAGGCTTTCAACTGGGTAGGAATAGTGAAGTTGTACATCGGCGCGCCCACGACCACGGCATCGGCAGCCAGGAATTCAGCCAGCGACGTTGCACTCAGTTGAGCCTCGTGTTTTTGCGCCGCATCGCGCAGTTCAGCAGCCGTGCCCAATGCGCCCAGGGTGGCGCCGGAAAAGTGATTGATGCCTTCGCTGGCCAGGTCACGGTAAGTCACTTCCACCCCCGGCTCAGCCGCTTGCCACGCCTTGACCACACCAGCGCTGAGCTGGCGGGAAGCGGAGTTGTCGCCGAGGATGCTGGAATCGATATGCAGTAGTTTCATGGTGGATCTCCGAGGTGGGATCGACAGTGGCGATCAGATGGTGGTGATGCTACGCATGAAACCAATAGTCGATAAGCCAGCTAAAATGCGATAGTTTGTCCCACTGACAGGACAATAGGCCCAGCATGCAAGACCTCAATGACCTCTACTATTTCGCCAAAGTCGTCGAAGCCGGCGGTTTCGCTGCGGCCGGGCGGCTACTCGGGATTCCCAAGTCCAGGCTGTCACGGCGCATCGCCGAATTAGAAGAACGCCTGGGCGCCCGCCTGTTGCAACGAACTACCCGGCAACTGACGCTGACCGCCGTCGGCGAGCGCTACTTGCGCCATTGCCAGGCCATGTTGCTGGAAGCGGAGATGGCCGATGAGGCCGTGGCGAGCATGTCCAGCGAGCCCCGTGGGCGCCTGCGGGTCAGTTGCCCGGTGGGCCTGGCCCAACACATCCTGCCGGAACTGGTGGCCGGGTTTCTTGCCGCGCATCCGTTGGTGCAGTTGGATATGACCCTGGTCAACCGCCGCGTCGACCTGGTGGCCGAAGGCATTGACGTGGCCCTGCGCGTGCGCGAACTGGGCGATGAAGACCCGCTGCTGGTGACCAAGCGCCTGCGCCAGGCCCAGACCGTACTGGTCGCCAGCCCCGCGCTGATGCGTGAGCGGCAGGTACATACCCTCGACGACCTCAGGCAACTGCCCGTACTTGGTGCACTTGAGGCGGATCGCATGGTGCACCAGCGCATCCTCGACCCTCAGGGCAACCCCTACGACCTGGTGATGGAGGCCCGGCTGGGCATCGAAGACTTTATCGTGCGCAAGGCCAGCGCCATCATGGGTCTGGGCTTCACGGTGCTGCCGATGATGTATTGCGAGGAAGAACTGGCCAGTGGCCGCCTGGTGCAATTGCTGCCGCAATGGTCATTGCCGGGCGGCTGGTTGCAAGCCGTGTACCCGCATCGACGTGGTGTGTTGCCAGCCATCCGCGCCTGGATCGACTACCTGGAAGAAGGCTTCAAAGGCTGTGGAGACCGTTTGCTATGAGCCTGAGCGAAGCACAAGTCGCCGCGTTCTGCCTGGGCCTGCCTGGTGCGCGGGAAGACTACAAATGGGGCGGCGTGCGCGTGTTCTCGATTGCCGGCAACAAGATGTTCGCCCTGCAGAACCTGCGTGGTGAATCGCTGGCATTCAAAGTGGACAAGGACCTGTTCCTGGGCCACGTCGACCGCCCGGGCATCCACCCGGCGCCATATCTGGCCCGGGCACAGTGGATCATCATGAACACGCCCTACCCGCTGGGCGCCGACGAGCTGCGCGGCCTGTTGCAGCGCTCCCACCAACTGGTGGTGAGCAAGCTGCCCAAGCGCACACAGATTGGCCTGTTGCTAGAGGATTGACAGCAACGTGCCGCCCAGGAACAGCTGGTCCAACCAGAACACCTGGTGCAACAGCACGATCACCCAGAACAGCACTTGGTAGGACACCTTGCGCGTCTTGTGCCGGAACACCTGCTGGGCGATCAACGCCCCCGGCCAACCGCCCGCCAGCTCGACGGCATGCAGGATGTTTTCCGGGGTGCGCCAGCCTTCGGTCTGGGCCTTGCGCTTGTCGCTCCAGTACAGGAAAAACGCCACCACGCTGACCAGCCCATACGCCGCCAACGGGATCACCGTCTCACCGCGATACCACAGCAACGCCGAGCCCAACAGCGGCGCGGCGCACAGCAGCGCAAAGATCAGCGCCTTCAGGCGTGGATGCTGGACGCTCATGGCTTGACTGCAGTCCAGTCGACCAAGCCGAACTGCCAAGTCGCCAGGATCACCAGGCCGAAGGCGATCCGGTACCAGGCAAACGCCGCGTAGCTGTGGCTGGCGATGAATTTGAGCAACGCCTTGACCGCGATCATCGCGAAGATGAACGAGGTGACAAAGCCAATGGCGAACACCGGCAGGTCGGCCGGCTGGAACAGATCACGGTATTTGTAGCCCGAGTACACCGCGGCACCGACCATGGTCGGCATGGCCAGGAAGAACGAAAATTCGGTGGCGGTCTTGCGCGACAGGCCGAACAGCAGGCCGCCGATAATCGTCGCACCGGAGCGCGAAGTACCCGGGATCATCGCCAGGCACTGGGCCAGGCCAACCTTGAGGGCGTCTTTCCAGGTAATGTCATCCACGGTTTCAGCGCGCACCGCATGCTGGCGGCGCTCGGCCCACAGCATGATCACGCCACCTACCACCAGGGCGGTGGCGACGGTGATCGGGTTGAACAGGTAGTGCTTGATCAGGTCGGCAAAAATCACCCCCAGTACCACCGCCGGCAACACGGCAATGATCAGGTTGACGGTGAAGCGCCGGGCCTTGGGCTGGGTCGGCAGGCCGATGACCACGTCGAGGATCTTGCGGCGAAACTCCCAGACCACCGCGAGGATCGCGCCGAGCTGGATGATGATATTGAAGGCTTCGAAACGTTCGCCGCCGAAATTGATCAAGTCGGCGACGATGATCTGGTGGCCGGTGCTGGAGATCGGCAGGAACTCCGTCAGCCCCTCGACGATGCCGAGAATCAATGCCTGTATGGCGGTCCAAAAATCCATGCTGTCTCCAAAGGTCACGCGCGTGGCATGCCTCTTAAGTTTTTTTAAAGTTCACTGACGACGAGCGCACTCAAGCGCCCGCGGTTGATTCTCAACGCCGGTCTGCAAAAATTCCGTGAAAAATCAGGCAGTACTCAGGTTTTCCGATTCCGGGCCGAAAGCCTATCAGACACGCCGGAAATCTCGAAGCAGCACCACAATTATAAAGAGCATGGAGTGACAGGACGATGAACAGTTTGCGCAGCATGTCGATCAGCCGCCGCCTTTGGCTGATCCTGATAGTCGCCGTGTTGATGCTGTTGGCCTTGGGGTTGCTGATGCTCAACCAGATCCGTGGCGACCTTTACCAGGCCAAGCGCCAACAGACCCAGCATGTGGTGCAGACCGCCAGCGGCGTGCTCAGCTATTACCAGAACCTGGAAAAGACCGGCGTACTGACCCGCGATACCGCGCAGCAGCAAGCCCTCAGCGCAGTGCGCGGGCTGCGCTATGACCACGATGATTACTTCTGGATCAACGACCTCACCCCCGTGATGATCATGCACGCGGCCAACCCCAAGCTCGATGGCCAGAACCTCTCGGCGATTCGCGACCCGGACGGCTTCGCCGTATTCAACGAGTTCGTGAGTCTGGCCAAGGCCAAGGGCGCCGGTATCGTCAACTACCGCTGGCCGAAACCTGGGGCCGAAGCACCGGTGGAAAAAACCTCGTACATCCAGCTGTTCGAACCCTGGGGCTGGATTATCGGTTCCGGCGTCTATGTGGATGATGTGCAGGCTGAATTCAACGCTCAGGTGTGGAAAGCCTCGTTCATTGTGCTAGGCATCGCGCTGGTCATGGGTCTGCTGGTATCACTGATTGCCCGCAGTATCGTGCAGCCGTTGCAGGCGGCCGTGAACGCCATGGGCAATATTGCCAGCGGCGAAAGCGACCTGACCCGCAGCCTCGACACCCACGGCAGCGACGAGCTCACCCAACTGGCCCGGCATTTCAACAGCTTCACCGCCAAGTTGCGCCAGGTGGTTGGCCAGTTGCAGGTATGCGCGACCGCCCTGGGCCAGTCGTCCACGGAGTTGGGCCACAACGCCAGCCAGGCCCACGACCGCAGCCAGCAGCAATCGCAGCAGATGGAGTTGGTGGCTACCGCTATCAATGAAGTCACCTACGGCGTGCAGGACGTGGCGAAGAATGCCGAACATGCCGCCAGCGAAATGCGCGATGCCCAAGCCCAGGCGCAACAGGGCCAGGTCAACATCGATGGCAGTTTGCAGCAGATCGACCAGCTCTCCAACACCATCAGCCAGGCCGTAGAGGTGATTCGCACGCTCTCCAGCGAAAGCACTCAGATTGGCGGCGTCCTCGAAGTGATCCGCTCCATCGCCGACCAGACCAACCTGCTCGCCCTGAACGCCGCCATTGAAGCCGCCCGCGCTGGCGAACAGGGCCGTGGGTTTGCGGTGGTCGCCGATGAAGTGCGCCTGCTGGCCCAGCGCACGCAGAAATCCACCGCCGAAATCCAGGCAATGATCGAGCGCTTGCAAGGCCACTCGGAAGCGGCGGTCAAGGTCATCAGCGACAGCCACAGCGCCTCGCAACTGACCATCGAGCAGGCCGGCCAGGCGGGGGCCAGCCTCACCGCCATCGGCCAGGCGCTGCACAACCTCAACGGTTTGAACGCCTCGATTGCCAGCGCCACCCTGCAACAGGCCCATGTGGTCGAAGATATCAACCAGAACGTCACCCAGGCCGCAGGGTTGTCCCACAGCACGGCGCTGGCGGCCGAACAATCCAGCGTGGCGAGTGGGCAGTTGCGTGGGCTGAGTGAGCAGCTTGATGGGTTGCTGCGCCAATTCCGAATCTAGCGCCGGCAACTTTGGGAGGGGCGGTGCGACGATTCGACTTGCTCCCGATTACGGTGGGTCAGTTGCAAATGAGCTGACTGATCCAACGTAATCGGGAGCAAGCCCCCTCCCACATTTTTGTACGATGTATGCCCATTGCACGCAAGTTTGAAGATCGCTGGCCTCTAGGTACAATCACCGCCCTCTCCCACTTCCCAAGGATCCACCATGTCCGGGCTTGAACTGTTCGCCGCCGCCCTGGGGGTGATCGCTGTCTGGCTGACGGTCAAGCAGAACCCCTGGTGCTGGCCCATCGGCCTGGTAATGGTGCTGCTCTACACCTGGGTTTTCTTCGAGGTAAAACTCTACTCCGACATGCTGCTGCAGGTGGTCTACGCCGCGTTGCAAGTCTATGGCTGGTGGCAATGGACCCGCGCCGGCGAGGTCAGGCAGGGTCGCCAGGTCACCCGCCTGGGGGCACCTGCGATCATGACCAGCCTGGCCGTGGGCGCCGTTGGCAGCCTGTTGCTCGGCGCCGCCATGGCCCACTGGACCGACGCCGCACAGCCATGGCTCGACGCGGCCCTTACCGGTTTCAGCCTGGTGGCGCAAATGTGGATGGCGCAAAAACGCCTGCAGTGCTGGCCGTTGTGGATTGTGGTGGATGTAATATTCGTCGGGCTCTTCCTCTACAAAGGCCTCTACCTCACCGCCGCGCTCTACGCGCTGTTCACCGCCATCGCTGTGCAAGGCTGGCGTGAATGGCGCGCCGACCCGGCGTTGCAGCCATGAAGGTGGTAGTGCTGGCAGGCCCGGAATCCAGTGGTAAAAGCTGGCTGGCTGCCGAGTTGCACGCACACTTCGGCGGGCTGATGGTCGGCGAGTACGTGCGCTATTTCATCGATCACCATCAGCGTGACACCTGCCTGGCGGATATCCCGGCGATTGCCCGTGGCCAGCTGGAATGGGAAGACGCTGCCCGCGCCGAACGCCCTGGCCTGCTGGTGCTCGACACGCACCTGCTGGCCAACAAACTGTGGAGTCAGACCCTGTTCGGCGACTACCCCGGCTGGCTCGACAGCGAACTGCTGGCCCGGCATTACGACCTGCACCTGCTGCTCTCCCCCGAGGATGTGCAATGGTGCGCCGACGGCCAGCGCTGCCAGCCGGAGCTTGAAGACCGCCGCGCGTTTTTTCAGGCGAGCCTGGACTGGATGCAGCAGCATCGACAGCCAGTACTGGTGATTCGCGGAACCTGGCAAGACCGCCGCACGGCGGCATTCGCTGCAGTAGAGCGACTGCTCGCCCAACCCGCGTAGCAACGCACCGCCACCTGCACCGACCGTCGGGTCAACGCAGTCCATCGCTGTGACCGCCAGTCAACCTTTCAAAGGAGACTGGCCTATGAATATGCGCATCGTTGCCCGCCTGATCAATTTGCCCGAAAACCGTGGCGTTCGCGTCGAAACGGCGGCGCACCCGCTGTTACTGGTACGCAGTGGAGGCCAGGTACGCGCCTTCCAGGCCGATTGCCCCCATGCCGGCGCGCCACTGGAAGAAGGCGTTATCTGCCAAGGCCGCATCGTCTGCCCCTGGCACAAGGCAACCTTTGCCGTGGCCAATGGGGCGGTGCTCGAACCGCCAGCCTTAGTGGCGCTCAAGCAATACCCGGTGCAGGTTCGCGATGGTGTGGTCAGTGTCGGTGACGCGCCAGTTGACCCTGCACCCACGGTCGTGGTCGATGACTCGCGTTGCTTCGCGGTGATCGGCGCGGGAGCGGCCGGTACCGCAGCGGTCGCCACCTTGCGCCGCGAGGGTTTTACTGGGCGCCTGCTGTGGATCGACCGCGAATCCGCGCCGGCCTACGACCGCACCGCCTTGAGCAAATTCGTGATCGCAGGGCAAATGGCGCCGCAGGATACGCCACCCCTGCTGGAAGACGCGCCCTTCGACACCCTCGGTATCCAGGGTGAGGTGCAGCGCCTGGATGCCGTTGCCAAACGCATCGAACTGGCCGACGGTCGCCACTTCGACTACGACGCTGCGCTGGTTGCCACCGGCGGCCAGCCGCAGTCACTGGATATTCCCGGCGCCGTGCTGAGCAACGTCTTCGTGCTACGTAGCCGCGAAGATGCCGCACGCATCGACGCGGCCGCAGAGTCGGCAGCCTGCGCAGTGATCATCGGCGACAGCTTTATCGGCCTGGAAGCCGCGTCGGCCCTGCGCCAGCGCGGCCTGGTGGTGCAAGTGGTCAGCCGCCATGACGTTCCACTTGCCGCGCAATTGGGCCGACGCATCGGCGCCGCCCTGCGACAGTTGCATGAAGACAATGGCGTGATCTTCCACGGCAATACCGAGCCGGTGAGCCTGGACGGCCACGGCGCGGTCGGTACGGTACTGCTGAAAAACGGTAAACGACTGGCGGCCGACCTGGTGGTGATCGGTGTCGGCGTAACGCCTGCCACGGGTTTTATCGAGGGTGTCAGTAAAGCCGAGGACCAGTCGCTCCTGGCCGATCACCACCTGCAAGCCGCCCCCGGGTTATGGGCTGCCGGCGATAACCTGACCTTCCCTTGGAACCATCAGCCAACACGCATCGAACACTGGCGCCTGGCCCAGCAGTTGGGGGTGCTGGCGGCACGCAACATGCTCGGCGCCGCCCAGGCCTATGCCGACGTGCCCTTCTTCTGGACCTACCACTTTGGCAAGACATTCGAGGTGCTCGGCCATGGACAACACTGGAACCGCCTGCACATCGAGGGCGACTTGCAGCGACACCACTTCATCGCCCTGCTCTGCCATGACGATCAGGTGGAAGCCGTGGTCGCCTGCGAATATCCGCAGGCGATGGCGCGCCTGTCACAGCGCATGCAGAGTCCGTTGAACAAGGCCGAAGCCCTTGGGTTGATTCACGAAGGTTAGCGCTTTTTGCGCGTGCCCAATTGAATCCAGGTCGGCGCATGGTCGCTGGCGTGGGCCTCGTTGCGGACCCAGGCATCGACGCCGGCATCTTTCAAGTACGGCTTGAGGGCGGGGTTGAGCAATAGGTGGTCGATGCGCAGGCCGGAGTTTTTCTGCCAATGCTGGCGGAAGTAATCCCAGAAGGTGTAGACGCGCTCTTCGGGATACAGGTGGCGCAAGGAATCGGTCCAGCCCTGCTCCAGCAATCGCTGGTAGCAGGCGCGGCTCTCGGGCTGCAACAAGGCATCCTTGAGCCAGGACCGCGGGTTGTAGATGTCCAGGTCGGTGGGCACCACATTGAAATCCCCCGCCAGCAACACTGGATGCTCACTGGCTTGCAGGGCCTTGGCATAGTCGATCAGGCGCTCGAACCAGGCCAGTTTGTAGTCGAATTTCGGACCCGGTTGCGGGTTGCCATTGGGCAGGTAGAGGCAGCCGACCAGCACGCCGTGCACTGCCGCTTCGATATAGCGGCTCTGGGTGTCGCTGTCATCGCCGGGCAAACCACGCCGGCTTTCCAAGGGCTGCGCATCCCGCGCCAGGATCGCCACGCCATTCCACGACGCCTGGCCCAGGCAGATCGCGCCGTAGCCGGCGGTTTCAAACTCAACATAGGGGAACAGGCTTTGCGGCGCCTTGAGCTCCTGCAGGCAGACGATATCCGGCTGTTCGCGCTGCAGCCAGTGCAACAGGTTAGGCAGGCGCGCGCGGATACCGTTGATGTTGAAGGTGGCGATTTTCAACGCTTTCATCGGGTTGGTTCCTCTTCCAGGGCTCTTGGGGTAGAGCCTGGAAGGGACCCGGATGTTCCTTTAATACCCCAAGGACAAGCCCGTATTACGTCGTGGGTCGTTCGCCCCATAGAAGCGGTTGTTGCCCACCGGCTTGCTATCCAGGGACGGCGCCCCCACCAGGATCGCCGCCAGGTGATTGGCATCCTGGGGGCCGGCAAACTTGTGGCCCCAGCTTTCCAGGATTTTCTGGGTGTCTGGGCTGACGGCGAAGGTCTCCAGGTTGGTGGTGTCAGGCATCCATTGCTGGTGGAAGCGCGGTGCATCCACGGCTTCCTGGATGTTCATCTTGTAGTCGATGACATTCAGGATGGTCAGCAAGGTAGCGGTAATGATGCGGCTACCCCCCGGCGTACCGACCACCATCACCGCCTTGCCATCCTTGGTGACGATGGTCGGGCTCATCGACGACAGCGGCGCCTTGCCCGGCGCGATGGCGTTGGCCTCACCCTGGACCAGCCCGTACATGTTCGGCACGCCGACCTTGACGGTGAAGTCGTCCATTTCATCGTTGAGGATCACCCCGGTCTTGCTCGCCATGACGCCGGCACCGAACCAGTCGTTGAGGGTGTAGGTCACCGAAACCGCGTTGCCCCACTTGTCGACGATGGAATAGTGGGTGGTGTTATTGCCTTCATGGGGCGACACCCCCGGCTTGATCGCCTGGGAATCCCCGGCTTTATGCGGTTCGATGGCGTCACGCAGTTTCGCCGCGTAGTTCTTGTCGAGCAGGTGTTCGATCGGGTTCTTCACGAAATCCGGGTCGCCCAGGTAGCTGTTGCGGTCCACATAGGCATGGCGCATCGCTTCGATCTGGTAGTGCAGGCCTTGGGCCGAGTGATAGCCCAGGTCGGCCATAGGGTAGCCTTCGAGAATGTTCATGATCTGGCAGATCACCACGCCGCCCGAGCTGGGAGGCGGTGCCGACACCACGTGGTAGCCACGGTAATCGCACTCGATGGGCGCCAGCTCGCGGGTCTTGTACTTGTCGAGGTCGGCCTGGGTGATGATGCCTTTGCCGGCCTGGCTGGAGTCCACCAGGGCCTTGGCCACCCAACCTTTATAGAACCCGTCGGTGCCCTTGGCGGAGATTTCCCTGAGGGTCTTGGCCAGGTCTTTCTGCACCAGTTTCTGGCCCACCTGCAGCGGTTGGCCGTTGTGCAGGAAGATCCCGCGCAAATCCTGGTCTTTTTCGAACTCGCCGGTGGCGGTATGCAACAGGTCGATATCGCCCTGCTCCAGTTCAAAGCCATTTTCCGCCAACTTGATCGCAGGGGCTATCACCTGGTCACGCTTGAGCGTGCCGTATTTGCTCAGGGCCAGTTCCATGCCGGAAACGGTGCCCGGTACGCCAACCGCCAGATGGCCTTTGGCACTCAGGCCCTCGACCACGTTGCCGGCCTTGTCCAGGTACATGTCGGCAGTCGCCGCCAGCGGGGCTTTTTCGCGGAAGTCGAGGAAGGTCTTGCGCCCGTCGGCCAGTTGCACAGTCATGAAACCGCCGCCGCCGAGGTTGCCCGCCGCCGGGTACACTACGGCCAGCGCGTAGCCTACGGCCACTGCCGCGTCCACCGCGTTGCCCCCGGCCTTGAGTACATCCACGCCAACATGCGTGGCCAGATGCTGGGCCGTCACCACCATGCCATTTTCACCGGCGACCGGGGCCTGTGACGCGGCTTGCACGCCGCTGAGCGTGAACACCAGCACCGTGGCAATCAAGGTGCGGCTCAAAGATAGGTATTTCATCCATGGCTACTCTGGTTATTGAGATGCACCAAAATAGCCCCTCGCGGATTTATTCCCCAGCGCAATGGCGTTTTTATTACAGAACCTGTCGGTGGTAGAACGGGCCCGAAAAAGCCCATGCTATATTTCGCGCCCTGAGTGTCTAGCAAGGCCCTATAGATGGCGATCAAGAAGAGTGGTATCCGCGCCCAACAGGCCGACCAGACGCGGGCGCGCATCCTGCAGGCGGCGGTCAAGGTGTTCACCCGCGACGGCTATTCCGGCGGGCGCGTCGACAGCATTTCCAAGGCCGCAGACTCCAACGACCGCATGCTTTATTACTACTTCGGCAGCAAGGAACAACTGTTCACCTGCGTGCTGGAGCATATCTACGAGCAGTTCAACCAGGCCGAGGGCAAGCTCAAGCTGGACCTTGCGGCACCGGCCCAGGCCCTGCGCGAGCTGGTGGCGTTTATCTGGAACTATTACGTCAAGCATCCCGAATTCGTAGCGATCCTGAGTATCGAGAACCTGCATCAGGGCAAGCATGCCCGGCAGTCCAGCGAAATGCGTCGGTTGTCCGGTGAGGCGGTCGGCGTGCTGCGCCCGATCATCGAGGCCGGCCAGGCCCAGGGCGTGTTTCGCCAGGACATCGACCTCAAGCATGTGTACTTGATGATTGCTTCGCTGTGCTACTTCTACAACTCCAACCGCCATACCCTCAGTTCGTTCCTGGGTGAAGACCTGTCGAACGAGGGACAGCAGCAGGATTGGCTGGCATTTATCACCGACCTGGTGCTGCGCGGCGTCATGCCTGACAGTGTGTCAGCCAAGGGTTTTATTAACTGAACTACTGCCATCGGGGGCAAACCCCCTCCCACATTCTGATTTGTGAATACAGTCAAAATGTGGGAGGGGGCTTGCCCCCGATGGCGGTGGGTCAGCCCCATCTATATCGGGGACAAGTCGAATCGTTGTGCCGCTTCTCCCACTGTCAATGGCTGCCGGGATCGGCACGCAAGTGAGCGACCTTCTGTTCCAGCCCTTGCCACTGTGGCGCGTTCGGCGCAAATCGCCCGCGCAAGTAGGCCACCAGATCCGCCACCTGGGTATTCGACAAGCTGTCCCTGAACCCCGGCATATACCCCAGGTCGCGGGTCGCCGGCTGGGAAATACCTTGCAAAATCACCTTGATCAAATTATCCGGCTGGTCGCTGAATACATTGGTATTGGTCGCCAATGACGGGCTGACCCCAAACAGTTTCGGCCCCAGCCCATCGGCATGGCAGGCTTTGCACGAACCTTCGAAGACGCGCCGGCCGTTCGGATTCGGTATACCCGCTGCTGCGACCTGTGCCTGCGCTGCCGCTTCGTGATTGAGCGAAGCCAGGTACACCGCCATCGCACGGATATCCGCCTTCGGCAGCTTCGACAACTCGCTTACCACTGGCCCCATCGGCCCCCCTGCCACGCCATGGGCGTCGGAATAGCCGGTGCTCAAATAGCTAAACAGCTGGTCTTCGGTCCAGGGCGTCGGGGCCTTGGACAACCCCGTCAGCGCCGGGGCCTCCCAGCCATCTACCACACCGCCGGCGAGGAATGCCTTGCCGCCCTTTTGCGCCCCCATCAGGTTGCGCGGCGAATGACACGCGGCACAGTGTCCCAGGCCATTGACCAGATAATTGCCGCGATTCCATTGTTCACTGCGCTCAGGCTGCGGGGTGATTTCGCCGCGCCTCAGGTTCAGTGCGTTCCACCCCGCCATCAAGGGTCTGACATTGAACGGAAACTTCATCGCGTTCGGCTTTGGTGCCTGGCTGACCGGCGCCTGGGACATCAGGTAGGCATACAGCGCCTGCATGTCCGCCTCGTTGATATTGCGAAACGCCGTATAGGGAAACGCCGGATACAGGTTACGCCCGTCGCGCCCGATGCCGTCACGCATTGCCCGTTCGAATGCCGGGTACGACCAGGCGCCAATGCCGGTGTTCACATCCGGGGTGATGTTGCTGCTATACAAGGTGCCGAACGGCGTCTGCATGGCCAGGCCGCCGGCATTGGGCGCTCCGCCCGGCGCCGTATGGCACACCGCGCAGTCGCCGACCGCCGCAAGCAGGCGCCCGCGCTCCAGGGTGGCTTTGGACCAGGTGCCGGGGCTGGGCGGTGCGATAGGCGCGATTTCGCTGTGGAACGGCCAGGCCGTGGCCAGCAGTGCTCCGAGGGTCGCGAACAGCGCGCCGAACCACCATTTGCGGCGTTTTTGTGGCGACTTGGCCGGCTCAGCCAAGGTGCCGGCATTCAATGCCGCCAGTACTCGCTCCGGGGTGATCGGCAACTCGCGAAAACGAATACCGGTGGCGTCATAGATCGCATTGGCAATCGCCGCCGCGCTGGGTACCGACGCCGATTCACCGGCGCCCATGGGCGGCTGGTCCTGGCGCGGCATCATCAGCACATCGATCTTCGGCACCTCGGGGAAGGTCAGGATCGGGTAACCGCCCCACTCCTTGCTCGCCACCGTGGATTCCTCGAAGGTCACCCGCTCCTTCAACACACGGCTGGTGGACTGGATCACATTGCCGTGAATCTGATGCTCAACCCCCGCCGGGTTGATCATCATCCCCGCGTCATGGCCGATCACCACCCGCGTCACCGATACATCGCCGGTGTGTTTATCGATGGCCACGTCCGCTACCCATGCGGCCCAGGCCGCGCCGAAGCCGGGAAACTTACTGTGGATGTAGCGCGCATAGGCAAAGCCGCGGCCACGTAACAGGTGGTCATCGCTGGCGGTTTGCATCGGCGCGGTGCGTGGGGACCAGGCGGCGCGTTCGGCGGTAGATTTCACCAAGTCGATGGCGCGCGGGTCCTTGAGGTAACGCAGGCGGTATTCCACCGGATCGACGCCGGCGGCGAAAGCCAGTTCATCGATATAGGATTCGTGAGCAAAGGTGTTGGGCAAAGCCGACACGCCACGCATCCACGAGGCCCGCACGATAGGCGCCATGTCATTGATGGTTACGCGCATATTGTCGATGTCATAAGGCGGGATCGAGGTGCGGTCGCCCATTTCGAACATCGCCGCCACCGGTTCGACGCGGCCGGTCAGCAGCAGTGCCAGGGTCGGCGCGCCGTTGGACGGGTAGCTGGTTTCGAAGTCATAGGCGGCGATGCTGCCATCGGCGTTCACGCCGCCGTTCACCTCCATCAATTGCGCGGTGCCCTTGGGCTCCCATAGATGTTCCTGTTCACGGGTCAGTTGCACGCGCACTGGCTTGCCCACCGCCCGGGACAACAACAAGGCGTCGGCGCACACATCGTCGGCACAGTTGCGCCCGTAACAGCCGGAGGCTTCCATGCGGATCACCTCGATCAGGGCTTCATCGCATTCCAGCAGCCAGGCCAGATCGGCACGCAGCAGATGCGGGTTCTGGCTGCCGGACCATACGCGGCTGCCGTTGTCCTGATAATCCGCCACCGCGCAGGATGGGCCGATGGAGGCGTGCATCTGGTAGGGCCACAGGTAAGTGCGCGGCATGCGCTGGCTGGCATTAGCTAGGGCGGCATCGACCTCACCCTGATCGAGCACGGTGCGGCGCACGCGCGGGTTAGCGCGAATGGCCTGCGCCACGTCGCGCATATCCGGCGCCGCGTGAGCCCACGATTTCCATTGCACCTGCAGCTCGGCGGCAGCCTTGATCGCCTGTTCTTCGCGCAACGCCACTACGCCGACAAAATCCCGGATCACCACCACCGCGACGATACCGGGGATATGGGCGATGGAGGCTTCGTTCACACTCAACAGGCTATTGCCAACAAACTCCCCACAGTCGAGCCCCGCATACGGTGGGCGCACCACCCGGCCATGGAGCATGCCCGGCACGCGCATGTCGTGCACATAGGTCAGCTCGCCGGTGGCTTTGCCGGGGATGTCCAGGCGGGTCGTGTCCTGGCCGACCAGGCGGTAGTCCGCGGGGGCCTTGAGCGGCGCGTTGCCACTGATGCGCACTTGGTCATGCTGGCCGCTGACCAGCTCGGAATAGGTGGTGGTGCGCCCATCGGCGGCATGGATAACACCGGCCTCGACCTTGAGGCTGGCGGTACTGACGCCCCAGCGTCCTGCCGCCCGCGCCAGCAAAAAGCGTCGCGCCTCTGCTGCTGCGTTGCGCAAGGGCACAGCGGAAATCTGCAAGGTCGCACTGGCAATGGTCGCGCCCTGGTTCGGCGCACGCGCGGTATCGCCCAGCACCATCCTCACCTGATCCATGCCCAGGTCCAGCTCTTCGGCGACGATCTGCGCCAACGCCGTGCGCACGCCGGTCCCCAGGTCCACATGACCATTGAACGCATACACCAGGCCATCATCGTTCACAGCGATAAACAACCCCAGCTCCTTGGGTTTCACCGTGGGCGTGCCGCCCTTGGCCACCGGCCCCGACGGCGGCAATACATCATCGACAATCAGCAATACACCGGCCTTGGCCAGCCACTGCTCACGGGAAAGGGTCGTTTCGGTCATGATCATCCATCCACGTTCATAAGGCGTGCCGCACGCAATACCGCGCGCAGGATCTCGATATGAGTGCCGCAGCGGCAAAGGTTGCCCGACAGCTCGTTGCGTACCTGGGTTTCACTGGGCTTGGGGTTGCGGTCGAGCAGGGCCTTGGCGGTCATGATCATGCCGTTGAGGCAGTAGCCGCATTGCGCGGCCTGCTCGTCGATGAACGCCTGCTGCACCGGGTGCGGCGCCTGGCGCGTACCCAAGCCTTCAAGGGTGACGATCCTGCGCCCTGATGCACCCGACAGCGGGAACACGCAGGAACGAGCGGCCACGCCATCAATGATCACGGTGCAGGCACCGCACTCCCCCAGGCCACAGCCGTACTTGGGGCCATTGAGTTGCAGGTCGTTGCGCAGTACCAGTAACAGCGGTGTATCCGCCATGGCGCTGACTTCGCTTGTCTGGCCGTTGACCTCAAGCGTTACCGTGATGGGTTGGCTGGTCATTCGCTTCGCCTGTGCCGGTTGATGAAGTGCCTACTACATCAAACAGTCAAAAAAAACGTCGCGGACCTGGGGCCTCGCGACACACTCGACTGGTGAAGTGGCTACTACATCAACACAGAGCAAAAACGATGCCAGCGCAGGTTATTCCTGGGGATCGTCAATCATCTTGCGCAGCAGAAACAGGACCGCCACACGCTCGGCTGGGTTGAGATTGCTCATGGTCAATTCGCTGATCTGGCCCGCACGCGGTGCGGTTTGCGCGACCAGTTCGGCACCGGAGGCAGACAAGTCGACTATTACCTTGCGCTTGTCTGCAGGGTCCGGTTCCAGGGTAATCAGCGCCTTGGCCTTGAGACGTTCGACGATACCGCGGATGGTCGCCTGGTCCACGGCGGTGGCCTTGACCAGTTCAGTGAGGGAGCTTGCACCCTGATCGCGCAACGCACACAGGGTCACGAACTGCACGGCGGTGAGCTGGGAGTCGCCGACATTCTGCTGGAATATCGCCAAGTGGCGCTGGTAGGCCTTGCGCAGCAGGTGGCCGACTTGTTCAGAAAAAACGTAGGAATCAGGCACGGCGGGCTCGGTGGGTGGTGGGTATTGGAAAGGCATGATGGCGGGGTTGGCGGGCGGACTCAAGATGCCCTTGAAGAAACACGCCGAGCCTGTGGGAGGGGGCTTGCTCCCGATGGCGGTGGGTCAGGTATTGATGCATTCACTGACACGCCCTCATCGGGGGCAAGCCCCCTCCCACATTTGGCTCGAGTTATTACCTTTGAACCCCGTGTTTGCTTGGATGAGCTTAAGAGATACCCACGTTAACTGACACACCGCAAAAACTGTGGGAGGGGGCTTGCTCCCGATGGCGGTGGGTCAGGTATTGATGCATTCACTGACACGCCCTCATCGGGGGCAAGCCCCCTCCCACATTTGGCTCGAGTTATTACCTTTGAACCCCGGTGTTTGCTTGGATGAGCCAAGAGATACCCACGTTAACTGACACACCGCAAAAACTGTGGGAGGGGGCTTGCTCCCGATGGCGGTGGGTCAGGTATTGATGCATTCACTGACACGTCCTCATCGGGAGCAAGCCCCCTCCCACATTTGGCTCGAGTTATTACCTTTGAACCCCGGTGTTTGCTTGGATGAGCCAAGAGATACCCACGTTAACTGACACACCGCAAAAACTGTGGGAGGGGGCTTGCTCCCGATGGCGGTGGGTCAGGTATTGATGCACTCACTGACACGCCCTCATCGGGAGCAAGCCCCCTCCCACACTTGGATCTCTATATCTATCAGCTCCCACACGGATACTCAGCGTGCCAGCGATCGCGCTGGCGCGACCACATCGCCACCCAGCACCACCGCCTCATCGTCCAGATACACATCACAGTTGCGCAGCGGGATATCCATATGGCACGGCGTCTTGCGCGTGCCGCCCACCTCGGTATTCGGCCCAGTGGAGAACAGGAAGTTGCCATAGAACGCCCGCGCATCCATGCACATGCCGTCGTTCTTGTCGTGCAAGCCCATGGCCGTCCATTGCGCCCGCGGTTGCAGGCCCCAGCCAATATGGGAGATGCCGTACACCTCGGGGTCGTCGAAGTACTTCATGTAGTCGCTCAGGTACTGCGCCTCGAACCCACCGTGAATCCGCGTAATAAAGCCCTTTTCGATTTCCAGGGTGATCTTTTCACGGGTGTAGGTCTTGAACGGCAACAGGATGTCGCCGATGTCCCGCACCAGCACGCCCTCGGCGGTTTCTTCATTGGGCCAGGAGAACAGGAAGCCGCTGGGCCAGTGGTCCCAGCGCCCCGGTTCATCGGCGAAGCCGTACTCGGTCACCGACGGGTATTGGCCCAAAGCAGCGCGGAAGTCGCTGCCGGCGCGGGACTTGACGTGGATCGAGCGCGCCTTCTTCAGCAGCTGTTCGGCGGCCAGTACACGCACCTTGTCCTCTTCGCTCGGCAGCATGCGTGCCAGCACTTCCGGCGGCTCGACGGCAAGCAGGATGCGCGTGCCGGTCTTGAGGATCTGCTCCTGCTCCGGCGAGTGCAGCAGCATCATGGTGTCGACGATCAAGTCCGCCGCCTCCAGGGCACGCTGGGCGGCAATATTGCCAGTGAGCGCGGTGTCGCCGCAGTAGGCAGTCATGTCGTTGCCCATCGCCCGCGGATGGTTGAACGACGGCAATTCCACCGCATACACCTTGGCCCCCAGGCGCTGCGCCGCATCCATGGCGGCACGCACAGTACGCGGGTCGGAGTAATGGCTCTTGAGCACCGCGACGCTCTGGGTCGGGTCGACCTTGGACAGCTTCAACACGTGTTCAAACATCTGGGTCAGTTCACAGTCGCTTACCGGCATTTTCCTGTCTCCTGAGGGGCTGCACCCTGTTCGGGCAGCGCGCTTCAACTTAGTGCATTTTTATAGCGTATACACCATTTAAGAATGATGAGACCTGATTTGCAGACGGACTGCAAGTGCCAGATAAAAACGTTACCAATCCACACATATTCAATATTTATTAGCCACAGCTGGTTACACCAGCCTATAAATACCAAAAAATAAATTTCCTCACACAGGCTTCCCATTTTAAAAAATGAGCGTATACACTTTAAAAACCTTGCGGACAGACGCCGCCTGAATTCAAAAAAGAGAGGATCACGCCCCATGGGAAGCACACAAAAAATCGCCATAGTCGGCGCCGGCCTGGGCGGTGCCGCTGCGGCCACCTTGTTGCAGCAAGCCGGCTTCAGCGTAGATGTCTACGAACAGGCGCCGGAGTTTTCCCGCTTGGGCGCGGGGATCCACATGGGTCCCAACATCATGAAAATCTTCCGCCGCATGGGCATCGAGAAGCAGCTGGACCTGATGGGCTCGCACCCTGAGCACTGGTTCAGCCGCTGCGGCGAAAGTGGTGATTACCTCTCGCGTATCCCGCTCACCGGCTATGGCGCCTCCTACATCACCGTGCACCGTGGCGACCTGCATGCGTTGCAGATGTCCACGCTGCAGCCCGGCACCCTGCACTTCAACAAGCGCCTGGAAACCCTCGAAGAAACCGATACCCAGGTGCGCCTGACCTTCGCCGACGGCACGGTGACCTATGCCGACATCGTAATCGGCGCCGACGGCATCAATTCGAAGATTCGCGAAGAACTGCTGGGGGTGGAAAAACCTTTGTACAGCGGCTGGGTGGCGCACCGCGCATTGATCCGAGGCGAACAACTGGCCAAGTACGACCTCAAGTTCGAAGACTGCATCAAGTGGTGGACCGAGGATCGCCACATGATGGTCTACTACACCACAGGCAAGCGCGACGAGTACTACTACGTGACCGGCGTACCCCATGCCGAATGGGACTTCCAGGGCGCCTTCGTCGACAGCAGCCGCGAGGAAATGTTCGAAGCCTTCAAGGGCTACCACCCCACCGTGCAGGCGTTGATCGAATCCACCGACAGCGTGACCAAGTGGCCGCTGCGCAACCGCAACCCGCTGCCGCTGTGGAGTCGCGGTCGCCTGGTCTTGCTCGGCGACGCCTGCCACCCGATGAAGCCACACATGGCCCAGGGCGCCGGCATGGCCATCGAAGATGCCGCCATGCTCACCCGCTGCCTGCAGGAAACCGGGATCAGCGACTACCGCAGCGCCTTCGAACTGTATGAAGCCAACCGCAAGGAACGTGCGTCCCGGGTACAAGCGGTGTCCAATGCCAACACCTGGCTACGCACCCAGGAAGACCCGGCCTGGGTGTACGGCTACGACCTGTATGCCCAGGAGCTGAAGTCGGGGGTGGCCGCATGAGTACCTTTCTCCATGGCGGCAACGTGCAGGCCAATGGCATTCGCCAGCACTATCTGCGCTACGGCGGCACAGGCCCGGCGCTGATCCTGATCCCGGGCATCACCAGCCCGGCGATTACCTGGGGTTTCGTCGCCGAGCGCCTGGGTGAGCAGTTCGATACCTATGTGCTGGATGTACGCGGGCGCGGGCTGTCGTCCACCGGGCCGGAACTGGATTACAGCGCCGGCACCTGCGCCGAGGACATTGGCGCATTTGCCGACGCACTGGGCCTGGACAGCTATCACCTGGTCGGCCATTCCATGGGTGCGCGCTTTGCCGTGCACAGTGCGATCAAGCACCCGCAAGGCGTCAACCGCATGGTGTTGATCGACCCGCCGGTGTCCGGTCCTGGCCGGCGGGAATACCCGAGCAGGCTGCCCTGGTATGTCGATTCGATCCGCCAGTCACTGATCGGCATGGATGCCCAGGCGATGCGCGCCTTCTGCGCCACTTGGACCGATGAACAGCTGCAACTGCGCGCCGAGTGGCTGCACACCTGCTACGAACCGGCCATCGTGCGTGCCTTCAATGACTTCCACACGGTGGACTTCCACCAGGACCTGCCCCACCTCAAGGCCCCTGCCCTGCTGATGGTGGCCGGGCGCGGCGGGGTGATCCTCGATGAAGACATCGCCGAAATCCAGGCCCTGCAACCGAGTATCCAGGTCGCGCGCGTGCCGAATGCCGGGCACATGATCCCGTGGGACGACCTTGAGGGCTTTTTCGATGCCCTTGGCGACTTCCTCACCCAACAATAAGGACACCCCCATGCTCAAGCCCTACCGCATCGGCCAGATCGTGCCCAGTTCCAACACCACCATGGAAACCGAGATCCCAGCCATGCTCAACGCGCGCCAGGCGATCCGTCCTGAACGTTTTACCTTCCACTCCAGCCGCATGCGCATGAAGCAAGTGCGCAAGGAAGAACTGGCGGCGATGGATGGCGAGTCCGACCGTTGCGCCATCGAATTGTCAGACGCCAAGGTCGACGTGCTGGGGTACGCCTGCCTGGTGGCGATCATGGCCATGGGCCTGGGCTACCACCGCAACTCCGAACAGCGCCTGCGCCAGGCTACGGCTGACAACGACGCCAATGCCCCGGTGATCACCAGCGCAGGCGCCTTGATTGAAGGCTTGAAGGTGATGGGCGCCAAGCGTATCGCGATTGTTGCGCCCTATATGAAACCGCTGACGGAGCTGGTGGTGAACTACATCCGCGCAGAAGGTTTTGAAGTCGTCGACTGGCGCGCCCTGGAGATCCCGGACAACCTCGAAGTGGCCCGCCACGACCCGGCCAACCTGCCGGCCATCGTTGCCGGCATGAACCTGGAAGGCGTCGACGTGATCGTGCTGTCGGCCTGCGTGCAAATGCAGTCGTTGCCGGTGGTGGCCAAGGTCGAGGCGCAAACCGGCAAACCTGTGCTCACCGCCGCCATCGCCACCACCTACGCCATGCTCAAGGCCCTGGACCTGGAACCCATCGTTCCTGGGGCCGGTGCCCTGCTTTCCGGCGCCTACTGAGGAAATTGAGATGAGTGAACAATCCGCCGACGCCAACTATCAGGGCGTGTGGGGCAACCGCATCGGCTTCGGCAACAAAGCCGCGCTGCTGATGATCGACTTCATGCAGGGCTACACCCGCGAAGGCGCGCCACTGTTCGCGCCCGGCGTGGTCAGCGCCGTGGCTGAAAGCGTCGAACTGCTGGCCTGTGCGCGCCGATACGGGATTGCGGTGGTGCACACTAATATCCGCTACCATCCCGGCCATTTCGCCGACGGCGGTATCTGGGTAAAAAAGGCCCCGGTGATGAAAGACATGATCGAAGGCAACCCACTGGCGGCGTTCTGCACCGAGGTATTGCCCCAGCCTGATGAAGTGGTGATCAGCAAACAGTACGCCAGCGCATTTTTCGGCAGCAGCCTGGCCCCGATGCTGCACGCCCAAGGTATCGATACCGTGGTGCTGGCCGGCTGCTCCACCAGCGGCTGCATCCGCGCAACGGCGGTGGACGCGGTGCAGCACGGGTTCCGCACCATTGTCGTGCGTGAATGCGTCGGCGACCGCCATCCGGCGCCCCACGAAGCCAACCTGTTCGATATCGACAGCAAGTACGGTGATGTGGTGAGCAAGCAGGAGGCGATGCGCCAATTCAAGGAGCAATAAGGTTTCACCCGGAACCGCGCCATAGAGCGCGGTCCTGCACAAAACTGTGAGCCGCCGAGGTTGATAACCTCGGCGCAGCTTTCAGTCTTCTGACACTGCCTTTGGACGTCGCTTTAACAGCACGCCGAAGTGCTGGAACAAAAGCGGCTGTATAAAAACCATAAGTCACCGCCAGGAGACACCCCATGCCCATTGCGAATGCTGTGCCCGCGACTACAGTCGCCGACCCCGTCACCACGCTCTACCACAAGATCACCTGGAAGCTGATCCCGTTCCTGTGTTTCTGTTATCTGGCTGCCTACCTGGACCGCATCAACATCGGCTTCGCCAAGCTGCAGATGCTCGACCAGTTGCACTTCAGCGAAACCGCCTTCGGCCTTGGCGCCGGCTTGTTTTTCGTCGGCTACATCATCTTTGAAGTGCCCAGCAACCTGGTGCTGGAGCGGGTCGGCGCGAAGATCTGGATCGCGCGCATCATGATCACCTGGGGCTTGCTCTCGGCCTGCACCATGCTGGTCACCTCCACCACCCAGTTCTACATCCTGCGTTTTTTGCTCGGTGCCGCCGAAGCCGGTTTCCTGCCGGGGGTGCTGTATTACCTGACCACCTGGTTCCCCACTCACCGGCGTGGGCGCATCATCGCGCTGTTCATGATCGGCCTGCCGCTGTCCAGCGTGATCGGCGGCCCGCTGTCCGGCTGGATCATGGGCCACTTCGACCAGATGGCCGGGCTGCGCGGTTGGCAATGGCTATTCCTGATCGAAGCGGTACCCAGCGTGTTGCTTGGGGCGCTTACATTCTGGGCGCTGCCCAACAGCTACCAGCAAGCCAAATGGCTGTCGGATGAGGAAAAAGCCCTGCTGGAAAACGAGCTGCGCAAAGACGACGCCGATGGCGCCGGCAGCAAGCACAGCTTTCGTGACGGTTTCTTCAACCTCAAGGTGTGGATGCTCGGCGGTATCGACTTCTCGATCCTGCTCAGTGCCTATGCCATGGGCTTCTGGATGCCCACCTTCATCCGCAATGCCGGGGTCACCGACACCTTCCATATCGGCATGCTCACCGCGCTGCCCAGCGTGGCCGCACTGCTCGGCATGCTGCTGATCGGCGCCAGTTCCGACAAGCACCGCGAACGCCGCTGGCACATCATCGTGCCGTTTTTCATCGGCGCAGCGGCGATGGCCACCAGCACTTTCTTCACCCATAACGTAGCTGCCACCGTGGCGTTGTTCGCGATTGCCTCAGCCGCCATCATCGGTGCCGTGCCGGTGTTTTTCAGCCTGCCGGCGACCTTTCTCAAAGGCACTGCCGCGGCCACCGGGTTTGCCCTGGCCTGTTCGGTTGCCAATATCGCGGGCCTGGTGAGCAACTCGCTGATGGGCGTGGCGATCGACCTAACCGGCAGCAGTGCGGGCGCGCTGTGGTTTTTTGCCGGCTGCCTGATGCTCAGCAGTTTGCTGGTGATTGCGCTGCCAGCGAAACTGGTGAACCGTTGAGCGCTTGAGCCGCACACGCCTGCAAGATCTCCAACAGCTTCAGGGCCAGGTCCGTGGCCTGCCCTGGCGTTGCCACATTGGTGAAACCCATCAGCAATCCCTGCCCGCCCCCGGCTTCGAGGGTCCAGCCGGACAAGGGTTGAACGCCCAGGCCGGCCATGTTGGCGGCCTCTGCAACCTGCACATCCGGCACCTGCACGCGCAATCGCGCAAGCAAATTGATCCCGCCGGCCTGCTCATCCACCTGCAGGAACGCTGCACAATGCGCCTGCAGCGCTTGCACCAGCATCGCCCTGCGCTGCGCATACAAGCCGCGCATCTTCTTCAAATGCCGAGTGAAGTGCCCCTGCTCCAGAAAGTCCGCCGCCGTCAGTTGCAGTAGCTGTGCACTGCGCTGCTGCAACACCTTGGCACTGTGCTGAAATGTGTCGATCAATGCCGCCGGCACCACCAGGTAACCCAAGCGCAAACCGGGAAACAGCATCTTGCTGAAGCTGCCGGCATAGATCACCCGGTCATCGGCGTCCTGGCTCTTAAGTGCAGCCAAGGGCTGGCCCTGGTAACGAAACTCGCTGTCATAATCATCCTCGACCACCCAACTGGCCTGCGCCCGAGCCCACCCCAGCAAGGCCCGTCGCCGCGTCGGGCTCAGTGCCACCCCCAGCGGGCTCTGGTGCGCCGGTGTGACGATCGCCAGTCGCGCCTGCTCGCCGCGCTGGATGCCCTGCTGCACATCCAGCCCATCGTGATCCACAGGCACCGGCACCAGCGTCACCCCCTGATGGCGCAACAATTGTCGTGCATGCAGGTAGCCCGGGTCTTCGAACCAGCAAGCCTGTCCCGCCATGCCCAATGCATCGCACAGCAGTGTCAGGCACCCGGCGTAGCCGGCACACACAAACACTTGGCTGGGCGTGCATTCCACGCCGCGGTACAACGCCAGGTAGCTGGCAATCGCCACCCGCAATGCCTGGGCTCCCTGTTCGTCGCCCATCGCCAGGCTGTCGGCATCGATGCGCCGCACTTGCCGGGTGACCAGGCGTGCCCACAATTTACGCGGGAAGGCATCCAGCGCTGGCAAGCCCATTTGCAGTGGGCGCGGCCCGCTGACCAGCGATGGCTGCCTGGGCAATGGCTTTAACTTGACCGGTGCCAGCGTTGCGGCAATCACCGTACCGGCCTGCCCACGGGCCTGGAAAAAACCTTCGCTGACCAGCAACTGATACGCCGCCTCAACGGTACCCCGCGCCACCTTGAGTTCCTGGGCCAGTGCGCGAACCGAAGGGACACGCTCGCCAGGGCGCAGTTGGCCCTGGTCGATAGACAGGCGAAAGCGTCGATAGATTTCCTGGTATTTGGGCAGTGACGGCATCGTATTCAGCTCGTTGGCAAGACGGATGGGAGTCTGATCATGTCCCAACCCACTTGTCCAATCATGCCCCTGTCGACGGGCAACTGCCGCCGCGAAAATGGCGCATCCCCCACACCTACAAGGATCGCACCATGAAACACCGTCTCGATTACGCCCTGGCCGCCCCCGATGGCTACAAAGCGCTGGGCTCCGTGCACAGCTATATCCACCGCTGCGGCCTGGAGAAAGAACTGATCGACCTCGTATACCTGCGGGTCTCGCAGCTCAATGGCTGCGCCTATTGCCTGGACTCCCATTCCCGCGATCTGCTCAAACAGGGGGTGAGCCTGGAAAAGATCATGTTGCTGGCCACCTGGCACGAAGCGCCAGTGCTGTTCACACGCCGTGAAAGCGCGGCGCTGGCCTGGGCCGAGGTAGTCACGCAGGTCGCGCAAAGCCAGGTCCCGGATGCCGACTACGCCGCCGTCGCGGCTGTATTCAGTGACAAGGAAGTCGCCGACCTGACCCTGGCAATTTCCTTGATGAACGCGCTGAACCGCGTCGCCATCAGCTTTCGCAAGGTACCGGCAGCGATCAAGGCGCACCTGGAGAACCTCAACCATGAATGAGCACGTCGAGTTCCAGCTGATGGAAACCGTGGCCGACTGCATGGTCAGTTTCGACATCATGCGACAATTACGTCCGCACCTGACCGACGCCAGCGCCTTCGCCGGGCAGGTCCAGCGCCAACGGGAAAACGGCTACCGCTTGCTGGCCGCCCGCGAGCACGGACGGGTGATTGGCCTGGCCGGTTACCGCCTCACGGAAAATACCCTCTACGGCCGCTTTATCTATGTCGATGACCTGGTCGTGGACGCCTCCCTGCAACGCAGGCGCCTGGGTGAACAGCTACTTGAGCGGGTACGCCAGGCAGCCCGTGCCCTGGGCTATCGTTACCTGGTGCTGGACACCGGCATGCATATGGCCCTGGCCCAGCGTTTCTATTTCCGCCAGGGCTTGCTGCCGCTAGGCATGCACTTTTCCCAGGACCTCAGCCAATGACCCGTGCCCTGTTGCTCAGTTTCAGCCCCCATGGCAAAGCCGCGCAGACGTTCAAGCTGGCCCGCGCCCTGCTCACTGACCTGATGCCCAACGCCCAGGTCAGCGAACGCGACTACGGTAGCCAGGCGTTGCCAGCGCTGACCCGTGAGTACGCCACTGCACTGACGACACCAGGCGGCCTGAATGCCGATGCGATGGCGCTGTCCGAACAGTTGATCGTCGAATTGCAAGCCTGCGAGCTGTTGATCCTCTGTACCCCAGTGCACAATTTCACCGTACCGGCGGCGCTGAAGGCATGGATCGACCACGTGGTGCGCATACACCGCAGCTTTACGCTCAATGAACAGTTCGCCAAAGTCGGCCTGCTGGGGGATCGGCGCACCTTCGTGCTGGTGAGTTCCGGCAATGCGCGCAAGGGGCATGAGCCTGACTTTCTTACGCCCTACCTGACCGCCATCCTGGCCACCGTGGGCATTCACTCCGTGGAGTTCGTCTACCTGGGCGCCATGGTCCGCGGCGAAGCAGCCGTCAACCGTGCCCTGGAGCAGGCACACCGGCAGTTGTCCGCGGCAATCAGCGCTGGCCTATAAGGTGAATGGCGCTAGAATCAGCGCCATTCTTTCGCCTCCGCCCTGACATGAGCCTTCCATGAGCTTTGATTTCGACACCCTCCACTCGCGCCTCGGCACCGGCAGTACCAAGTGGAGCCGTTACTCGCAAGACGTTCTGCCGATGTGGATCGCCGACATGGACATCGCCGCGCCACCCGCCGTATTGCAAGCTCTGCATGCACGACTCGACCAGCAGATCCTCGGCTACAGCATGGCCGGCGACGACGTGCGCGACGCTATCGTCGCCGACCTGTGGGCCAAGTACGCCTGGCGCGTGCAACCTGAAGAGCTGCTGTTCCTGCCCGGCGTCGAACCTGGTTTCAACATGGCCCTGCATGCCTTTGTCCAACCCGGCCAGGCGGTGGTGTTGCAAACCCCCAACTATCGGCCGATTCGCCTGGCCCCCGGCCATTGGGGCCTGCCGCGCATCGAAGTGCCATTTGGACTGATCGACGGCGAATACATCACGCCAATGCCCGCCATGCGCGAGGCATTGAGCGGTGCCGGCGCACTGCTGCTGAGCAACCCGCACAACCCTATCGGCAAGGTCTTCCCCCGCGAAGAACTGCTGGCGGTGGCCAACGCCTGCCTGGAACACGGCGCACTGATCATCAGTGACGAAATCCACGCCGAACTGTGCTTCGACGGCCGCCGCCACATTCCCACCGCCAGCCTCAGCCCCGAGATCTCCCAACGCACCATCACCCTGATGTCGGCGAGCAAGGCGTATAACGTCGCCGGCTTGAAGACTTGCTTTGCCGTGGTGCAGAACGCCGAGCTGCGCGAGCGCTTCAACCAGGCGCGCTGCGGCATGGTCGACAGCGTCAGCCCGCTGGGCCTGGAAGCCACCCGCGCCGCCTACAGCCAATGCGGCGACTGGCTCGCTGCACTGGTGCAGTACCTGCAGGCCAACCGCGACTACCTGCTCGATGCGGTAAAGACCCGCCTGCCCGGCGTGGTGATGCACGCGCCCCAAGGCACCTTCCTGGCGTGGCTCGATTGCAGTGCCCTGGGCCTGGACGACCCGCAGCAGTTTTTCCTGGAACAGGCCAAGGTCGGCTTGAGTGCGGGAATCGAGTTTGGCGATGACAGCCAGCCATTCGTACGCCTGAATTTCGGCTGCCCGCGGGCGATGCTCGAGGAAGGTGTGCGGCGCATGGAAATCAGCTTACAAAAGCGCTGACGCCGGCCGGAACCCCTCCGGGGCTTTTCAACACACACGTGGAGCAGCCGCCCATTGTGCTGTTGAAGACCCCGGAGCCGTCCGCCCATGATCCTGCCGCCCCACACCCAGCCCTCGCCGGTCTGGGATTTCAAACCCATCACCGGCGAAAAACCCGCGGCGATGCCGTCCTACTCGATTTTCGAGCCGGCGCAGCCCCAGGTGACCGATAGCCGCCTTCCCTCGATGGCCCGTCAGAAAGCCGACTACAAGCAACTGTTGCAGGCCACGCACAATGCGCTGCCCAGCGTGCGCGACGAGGCAAAAAAATGGGCTGAAGAAATGCTGCTCAAGTTGACCGGCCTCAACGTAGATGCCGACAAAGTCTTCCTGAATCGCTTCCAGCAAGCACAAAGTGCCAACACTGCCACCGGCTGGGAGCACTTGGGGGAGGAACCGACGATTTCCCAGGCGCTGCCGGACGCGCTGCTCGGCAACTTTAACGAACACGACTCGCTACCGGGCGTGCTTGACCAGCAAGCCGGTTTGTATAAGACGGGCCGTGGGCAAAGCACAAAAGGCGGCTATGGCGCCCATAACCAGTTTGCCCTGGCGCCCTCCCAACTGATGCATGAGAGCTGGAAAAGCGACTTCCAGGCGCACATGACGGGAAAACTCGAGCATTTCTGGCGTGACCATGGCGATGATTACCGCACCTGCCTCAAAGGTGAGTTCGTCTACCAGGCCCGCCAGCAGCTCAAGGGCTACGAGCGAGCCTCGCCCGCCGAACGCGAGCAGATGCCGGCCGAGCAGCGCTTCACCCGGGCAGACTACCGTCTGGTCATGGGCGCGGTCGCCAACTTGCCGCTGGATGAAAACCAAGCCCTGAGCGTCGACCAACTGCGTGCGCAGGCGCCGGTCAAAGGCGTGGTATTGACCCACCTGTTCGATATCAACGGGTTGCCCGCCAACGACATCCTGCGCTTTACCGCCGTCGATGACGGCCCTGCCCGGCAATTGGGTGACCGCCGTGACGGTGTGCAAATCCTCTATATCCCCGGCCATCAACCGGCATTCCTGCGCTTTGACTCCCTGACCGCCATGGACCAATGGGTAGCCGCACAGGGCCGCGACGCCGATAAGCGCAAGGCGCTGCAAGCACACTTCCCCCTCAGGGATCGGCAAGACAACGGCGTCGGGTTCTGGAGCGATATCAAAGCCTTCATCACCGGCGATCATCAATCGAACAAAGGCGTCGACACCGCCCTGAGTTACCTGGGCAGCGGCTACTGGGACAGTCTTGAAGGCACCGTCATCGACAGCGCCAACGTACGTATCCAGGGCGATGTATTCAGCGTGATCAAAGACGCCACGCAACAGCGTATGACCAGCGATGCAGACATCATGATCAAGTCCAACAGCGAGGTCACCCGCGACACCTGGCTCAACGACCTGACAGTGGCAGCGGGGCTGGCCGCCAAATTCGCCGTGATTGGCGAACCGATTGCCGTGGGCGCCGCCGTCGTGACCGGCTTTACCGAGACCCTATTGGGCACTGAAAAAGCCCTCAGCGGCGACACCCAGGCGGAGCGTAGACACGGCGCCATGACGGCATTGGATGGCGCGCTCAACACCTTGTTCTCGGCAGCCGGCGGTACAACCAGGGAGCCGCCCCTTGAACAGCCCAGCACGATAGCTGTGCGCCCGGAGCTGTTCGCCGACGGCCAACAGGCGCTGGTCATCGAACATCCGTTGAGCGCCACTGCTTATACCCTGCCGCGGGCCAACGGCTACGACCTGGTGGACCGCAACCGGGTCTATCGTTACCTTTACAGCAGGCCAGGCGAGCTTACTGACCTGGAGTCAACTGCACACACCGCCCCGCTGGAAGGCTTCGAAGCGTTTTGCCCAGTGCCTGGGCTGGGTGGGCGGGTGCGCCGCGGCGCCAATGATGAATGCTTCGCCAAAGTCATTGCAGACCTGCCCGACGCCGAACGTGCCCTGCAAGCCCTCGAACACGTGCGGTTGTTTCCGTCCAGGGCCGGGCTGTTCAAGCGTGCACGCACGGTGGTCTATGAAAAACGCCTGCACGAATGGGTTGAAGGCGAGACCGGCGCCAAGTTGGTGCCGGTCGCCAATGGCGAGCGCATCACCTACAGGTCACGGGTACAGGGCCAGGTCATCGCCGACCCGGGGTTCGGTTTTTACGCAGGCCACGGCGCGCGCGCTCTCGCTGAAGACACGCGGGTGGTCAAGCTCAACAGTATCAGCAAGGCCAGCGATGACCAACGCCAGGTCATGGGTGTGGTGGTCACCAGTGGCAGCCAGCGATACCTGGTGGTGGAAGCTGACACCGCCGAGTTCTATTACGCACCGCTGGGAAGCGCCCAAACCGGCGATATCACCTTCAAAAAGTGCGGGCCTATGGAGACGGGCCTCGCCCAGGGTTACCGCCAGTTCATGAGCGCTCACCACCCTGTGCAGCTCGTGGATGCGGACTTCATCGCCCTGCCCCCTCTCAAGAAGGTTTACAAGCAGCTGAAGCGCTCAGGTTTTCGCGAAGCTGACATCAATGAGCTTAAACAGCAATGCAAGGGCATGAGCCCTGAACAGCAACGGGAAGTGGCTTACCAATTGCAGCAGGCCAACGCCATCCTGAAACCGGATGTAGCGTTACGCCCCCGCCGTGTCGCCCCCCTGCAAACACCCCCTGGCTTTGCGCAATGGCCGGCGAAACGTCAAAACCAGTTCTATGCCGAGCACGCCAAGGACAGCGTCAATCAGGCCCTCAAGGCCACCGGATTGGGGCCTGGCAACCAGGTACGCTCAGCCACCGATGTGGCCAGGGCTGATGCGGCAACCATTACCTTGGGCTGGTTGCGGCGCACCACTGATCTCAAGGCCCGCCATGCAGGCGACCTGATCATGAAGACCGGCGCAGGCAATTGCGGCGAAATGGCGATCCTGGCCAGGGAAATTCTCCACAAGAGTGGCGCCAGGGCCGCCGAATGGCATGCAGGCAATGCGCACGCTTTCACCGTCGTCGGAGGCCCGACAGGTCCTGTGAAGCCCACCGTGCAGAACCCGCCTGGGCCAACGCCTGGGTTGTCGATCCATGGGCTGATATCGCCTGCCCGGCCTCCGACTACATAGCTCAATTGAAGGCAACCATGGCCAAATGGGACAAGGCCGGCTGGAAAATCCGAGAAGGTATCAAGCGCAATATGAGCCCCTTGGACCCGGACTGGCTGGACAAGCTCATCAACCAGCCCAAGCAGCCCTACGGCTCGCAGGTGGATACCGTCACGCCAGTGATCGCCCGATTCCCGCTCAGGCCGACCAATACCGTGCATGTCCCCATGGGTGAATCGGCGACCTTGAACACCGGCAACGAGGCGCTTTCCACCCGCAGCCTCACCGACTGCTCGGCCATTGCCGTGCTTACCGACTGGGACGGTACTCGCTACCAGACCCGCACGCTGATGCACGTCACCGGCAGTAACCTGGAACTGGGCCTGCGGGGTAATACCCAGGCACTGCTGGACCAATTGCAAGCATCCTTGAACAATGGCGGGCGCGTTATCTTGGTGGGAGGCATCAGTTCAGACTCCCTGCAAGGCATGGCCACCACTATCGGGCAATCGTTCCAGGGCGGGCAACCGCTCAGAGACTTGCTCCAAGCGCGAGCGGGCGTCTCAGTGACACTTGCCAGTTCCCTGGGCATCACCATCAATGCCGATGGCACGTTTGAGCTGATCGAAGGCAGCGGCAAGGGCGTATTTCCCGTGGATCAAGTCAGGGAGATTTTCGATCGGGTTGATTGACGAGCAGCGCTACGCCCCCTACCTGCGCTGTCCGCCTACGGCAACGCCTACAACTTGGCGATGGACACTTCAGTGGACTTCACAAAAGCGATCACTTCACTGCCTACTTTCAATTCCAAGTCACGCACAGAGCGCGTGGTAATGACGGACGTCACAATCCCGGACGCGGTCTGCACGTCGATTTCCGACACCACTTCCCCCAGCAGGATCTCCTTGATCACGCCCTTGAACTGGTTGCGCACGTTGATCGCTTTGATGGTCATGTCGGCTTTCCTTTTGGCTGTTGGGTCAATCCGCACGAATGCGCAGGCCCTCAAAATGCGCTGCACGCAGGAATATTAAAAGGAATAAATAACTATTTATCTATTCCTTATAGATATATATGACATGCCAGCCCCGCATGCTGGTGATCGCCGATCCGGTAGTGAACAGCGACCTATCAACGCACATCTTGTGCGTTGACCAACCTTGTTACACCCCATATAGTGTGCCCACAAACAGAACAGACCACTACATAGTGTGCAGTATCGGTATTTACCGACCACACTACGCGCAGTATTTCAATGCCTAGTAGCCTGCAAACCGCACATTTTTTTGCACGGTTTTACACACCGTCGGAACAGATCAGGAAGGAGTATTTCAATGCTGAGTTGGGATGAAGTCGACAACGAAGACACCGGTGCAGCGGTGATCAAGGGCGCCAACGCCGGCCATGCGAGCGAAGCCAACATGGACCGCCTCGACGGTGCCGGCGCCGCCGCCGCCATCGAAGCCCGCGCCGTCACTGCCAGTGATTCGGCCGCCATCGTGCGCGCCAAGGCTGCCCTGGACAAACTCGACGTCGCCGAAGGCCTCGCCGAACTCGAAGGCGCCTCCGCCCGCGTCGCCGTCGACGAAAAGCGCATGATCAACTGCCGCGCCGACCTCAACCAACTGGTGCCTTTCAAGTACGACTGGGCCTGGCAGAAATACCTCGACGGCTGCGCCAACCACTGGATGCCGCAAGAGGTCAACATGACCGCCGACATCGCCCTGTGGAAAAACCCCGAAGGCCTGACCGACGACGAACGCCGCATCGTCATGCGTAACCTCGGCTTCTTCTCCACCGCCGACTCGTTGGTCGCCAACAACCTGGTGCTGGCCGTGTACCGCCTGATCACCAACCCGGAATGCCGCCAGTACATCCTGCGCCAAGCCTTCGAAGAAGCGATCCACACCCACGCCTACCAGTACTGCATCGAATCGTTGGCCATGGATGAAGGCGAGATCTTCAACATGTACCACGAGATTCCATCGGTCGCTAAAAAAGCCGCCTGGGGCCTGAAGTACACCCGCTCGATCTCCGATCCGAAGTTCGAAACCGGCACCGTCGACACCGACAAGGAACTGCTGCGCAACCTGGTCGCCTACTACTGCGTGCTGGAAGGCATCTTCTTCTACTGCGGCTTCACCCAGATCCTGTCCATGGGCCGCCGCAACAAAATGACCGGCGTGGCCGAGCAGTTCCAGTACATCCTGCGCGACGAGTCGATGCACCTGAACTTCGGTATCGATGTGATCAACCAGATCAAAATCGAAAACCCGCACTTGTGGGATGCCGAGATGAAGGAAGAAGCGACCCAGATGATCCTGCAAGGGACTCAGTTGGAGATCGAATACGCTCGTGACACCATGCCTCGCGGCGTGTTGGGCATGAACGCGGTGATGATGGAGGACTACCTCAAGTTCATTGCTAACCGTCGGTTGTCGCAGATTGGTTTGAAGGAAGAGTACCCAGGCACGACTAACCCGTTCCCGTGGATGAGCGAGATCATGGATTTGAAGAAAGAGAAGAACTTCTTCGAAACCCGCGTGATCGAGTACCAAACTGGCGGCGCGTTGAGCTGGGATTGATTCAACAGATCACATTTATGCCCAATCAAACCATCAAGACCCCTTGCGTCGGGCTGTGCTCCACCGTCTACGGTGACTTGGTCTGTCGGGGCTGCAAGCGTTATCACCACGAAGTGATCCAGTGGAATGGCTACAACGCCGAGGAAAAACAGGCGGTGTGGCTGCGCCTCGAACAATTGCTGGTGCAGGTAATGGCCAGCAAGCTGGAAGTCTTCGACCCGCAGCGCCTGCGCCAACAGTTGGAAGCGCGCAAGATTCGCTTTATGCCGCACCAGTCGCCGTATTGCTGGGCGTACCAGCTGATTGCCCGGGGTGCGCGGGTGATTTCCAAGCTGGACGCCTACGGATTGGCATTGTTGCCGGAGTTTCGCGAACGCCACCTGGCGGAGCTGCGGGATGCGATAGACCGGGAGTTTTTCCTGCTGTCCGAGGCGCATTACGAGCGCTATATCGCCCCGGTCTTCCTGAAAGACGCATTCGGCGGCCCGACCCTGATTGCCACGCTCTAACTAACACCAGGAACCAATGTGGGAGGGGGCTTGCTCCCGATAGCGATGTGTCAGTAACAAATAAACTGACTGATCCACCGCTATCGGGAGCAAGCCCCCTCCCACATTGGATCTACGTCAATCAGCAAGCCCACGGCGATCCTGACCCAGACCAAAAAAGCCACGTTGTGCCCACGCCCCCCGCAAACCCCACGATTGTGTTTAAAATGCCGGCCGCTCGCTGACTGACGCTAAACGATGACCCCAGAAGCACTCGCTACCTTGCACGCCCACCTGCTCACCACCCTGGCCGACGCGCCGGTGGAAACCCGGCGCCTGTTCCATGGCCGTGGCCGCTGCTGGCCGGGGTTGGAACAACTGACAGTGGATTGGCTGCAAGGCGTTGTGCTGGTGGCCTTGTTCAAGGAAACCGAGCAACTGGAAGCCTTGAGGCAGATGCTGCTGCAGATCGACTGGGCCGGCGTTGGTGTACGTACCGTGGCCCTGCAACATCGTTACCTGCCGCAAAGCACCACCGAGTGGCTGGTGGGCGATGCCATTGACGAGCTGACCATCACCGAAGGCGGCCTGCGCTATTTGATCGACCTGGGTAGAAAACAGAACAGCGGGCTGTTCCTCGACATGCGCTACGGGCGCAACTGGGTGCGTGAACAGGCCAAGGGCCAACGCGTGCTCAACTTGTTCGCCTATACCTGTGGCTTCTCGGTGGCTGCCATCGAGGGCGGCGCTGACCATGTGGTGAACCTGGACATGGCCCGTGGCGCGCTCAGCCGGGGTCGCGACAATCATCGCCTGAATGGGCATGACTTGGGCAAAGTCACCTTCCTGGGCCACGACCTGTTCAAGTCGTGGGCAAAGGTCACCCACAGCGGCCCCTATGACTTGGTAATCATCGACCCACCGTCGTTCCAGAAAGGCAGCTTCCTGCTGACCAAGGACTACCAGCGTGTGCTACGGCGCTTGCCGGATCTGCTCACGGCACAAGGTACAGTGCTGGCGTGCATGAACGATCCGGCGTTCGGCGAAGACTTCCTGATCGACGGCGTAACCCGCGAAGCACCGGGCCTGCGCTTTGTGCAGCGCCTGGAAAACCCACCGGAATTCCCCGACATTGACCCGCAGAGTGGCTTGAAGGCACTGGTATTCCGTCAGGGTTGATGCCGAAATGTCCTACCCTTGCTACCCTAACGGATACGCCGGGGTGGTGAACCTTATCCCCCCCTTCCCGGTCGATACCTGCATTCCTGGCCAGACTCGACGGCGTTACGTTGTCGGCTGCCCCGTTTGACCTTTTGGAGAACCGCCCGTGATATCGACCCTGCATGTAGCCAGACTCAAAGCCTGGGGCGCCCACGGCTTTACCGCCACCGGTGTGGTATTGGCCTTCCTGGCCACCCTGGCGCTGCTGGAAAACTCCCCCAAGGCATGCCTGCTGTGGCTGGGTCTGGCACTGGTGGTGGATGGCGTCGATGGCTCCCTCGCGCGACGGGTCAACGTCAGCACGGTGCTGCCCAGCTTTGACGGCTCGGTGCTGGACCTGGTGATCGATTACCTCACCTACGTATTTATCCCCGCGCTGTTTATCTACCGTTATATCGACCTGCCGGAGTTCACCCACCTGTTCACCGTGTCGGTGATTCTGGTGTCGTCGCTGTTCTGCTTCTGCAACGTGAACATGAAAAGCAAGGACAACTACTTCGTCGGCTTCCCCGCTGCCTGGAACGTGGTCGCCCTGTGCGTGTACATCATTCAGCCTGACGCCTGGGTCACCTTGCTGACCGTGATCGGCCTGGCATTGCTGACCGTGACACCGATGAAGTTTTTGCACCCGTTCCGGGTCAAGCGCTTCATGCCGATCAATATCGCGGTGACCACGATCTGGCTGTTGTGCAGCTTCCTGATGGTGGTGGACTACCCCAACACCAATCCCTGGACGTTTGGCTTATGGTCGCTGATGTCGGCGTACTTCCTGGGGATTTGCATCTGGCGCACGGCGCTGGAGTGGATCGGAACCCACAAATAACCAAGCGGACACGGTAAAAATGTGGGAGGGGCCTGCCCCCTCCCACATTTGGTTATGCGTGCATTCGGCAGGTAAGATGGCAGCCTTTCGCATAGCGCCCCCCAACAATAAGCCCTGCCCATGCCCTTCGAACTCAGTGTTGACCTCACCACCCTGGCCATCCTGGCCGTCGTCGCCTTTATCGCCGGTTTCATCGACGCCATTGCCGGCGGTGGCGGCTTGCTGACCACCCCCGCGCTGCTCACCGCCGGCATGCCGCCTCATCTGGTACTGGGCACCAACAAACTCAGCTCCACCTTCGGCTCGGCTACCGCCAGTTTCACCTTCTACCGCCGCAAGCTGTTCCACCCGCGCCAATGGGTGCACGCCATCGTCGGCACCTTGGTCGGCGCGTTGACTGGCGCAGTGGTCGCCCACTACCTGCCCGCCGAGGCGTTGAACAAGATGCTGCCGGTGATTGTCTTCGCCTGCGGCGTGTACCTGTTGTTCGGCGGCACGCCAAAGGCGCCACTGGACGTGGATGCGCCGATCAAGAAGAAGTGGCAAGCCACCCAGGGTTTTGGCCTGGGCTTCTACGACGGCGTGGCCGGCCCCGGCACCGGGGCGTTCTGGACCGTCAGCACCATGCTCTTGCACCCCATCGACCTGGTAAAGGCCAGCGGCGTGGCGCGCAGCATGAACTTCGTCAGCAACGCGGCGGCGCTGACGGTGTTTATCATCAATGGCTCGGTGGATTGGATTGTCGGCCTGGCGATGGGTGTGTCGGTGATGGGTGGCGCATTCTTTGGCGCCCGCAGCGCGATCAGCGGCGGCGCCAAATTCATTCGCCCGGTGTTTATCACCGTGGTCCTCGGCCTGACGGTGCGCCTAGCCTGGCAGCACTGGTTCAGCGTGGCCTAGGCGGCGGGCCACGTAGAGGTCGATCAAGTAGCGGGCAATCGAACGTGACGCCGGCAACGGTGGCAGCTCATGGATATTGAACCACTGCGCGTCTTCGATCTCGTCGGCCTGGGGCACGATATCGCCACCGGCGTACTCGGCATGAAAGCCCAGCATCATTGAATGGGGAAACGGCCAGCACTGGCTGCCCATGTACTCGATGTTCTTGACCTCCACCTGCACCTCTTCGCGCACTTCGCGGATCAGGCAGTCTTCGGCGGACTCACCCGGTTCGGCAAAGCCGGCCAAGGTGCTGTAGACCCCGGTCACAAAGCGTGGCGAGCGTGCCAGCAGAATCTCATCGCCACGGGTCACCAGCACGATCATGCTCGGCGAAATCCGTGGGTAGCTGCGCAGGTCACAGGCCTGGCAGTACATCGCCCGTTCCCGCGGCACCTGGACCATGGCCTGGCCGCAACTCCCGCAGAACCGATGCTCTCGCGCCCAGGTGCCGATCTGTGCGGCGTAGCCCAGCACCTTGTACAGGGTGTGATCGCCTTGCAGCATGAAGCCGCGCAGGCCTTGCCAACTGCACCCGGGAACCTCTGCCGGCGCATTGAGCTCCAGCAGGTACACCGGCTCGCCGTCGAGGTGGCCAATGCCGTGCTCGGCAAACACCGACAGGTCCTGGCGCTTAAGCCATTCACGCGGGAACAGCGGGCCATTGGTGTCGTGCAAAAAGCCCTCGCGGCTGCGGGCAACAGCCCAGCCGCCCGGGGTGTCGTTGTCCAGCAGCGTTGTGGTAATCCAGCCTGGGGTCATGTCAGTCAATCCACGAATTCGGGTTTCTGCTTGCTCATATGGGCCGCGATGGCCACGCGCAGGTCGTTGGATTGCAACATAGCCGAGTTCCAGGTGGCAACGTATTCCAGGCCGTCATTGACTGTGTGGTCACGCATGTAACTGATCATAGCTTTGGTGCCGGTCACGGCGATCGGCGACTTGGCCGCGATTTCATGGGCGATTTCCATAACGCCGGCCAGCAGGCTGTCCTGATCGGCATACACGCGATTGACCAGGCCGATGCTGCGCGCTTCTTCGGCGCCAAACTGGCGACCGGTGTAGGCCAGCTCACGCAGCATACCGTCGCCGATGATGCGCGGCAGGCGTTGCAAAGTGCCCACGTCGGCGGCCATGCCGATGTCGATTTCCTTGATCGAGAATTGCGCGTCCTCGGCGGCGTAACGCATGTCGCAGGCACTGATCAGGTCGATGGCGCCGCCGATGCAATAACCCTGGATCGCCGCCAGCACCGGCTTGCGGCAGTTGTCGACCGCATTGAACGAAGCTTGCAGCTCGAGGATCTTGCGCCGCAGCAGGCGTGCGTTGCGTCCCACGTCCTTGCCAAACTCATTGGCCACCGAGGCCAGCAGCATCAGGTCGATACCCGAGGAAAAGTGCTTGCCATTGCCGCTGAGCACCACGACGCGCACGGCATCGGTATCTTCGACCCATTGGAAGATCTCGATGATTTCGCTCCAGAACGCCGCGTTCATGGCGTTGATCTTTTCCGGGCGATTGATCTGCACATGGGCAACGTTGCCGCTGAGTTCGACAACGAAGGCTTGGTATTCGGACATGGCAGTGATCCCTGACTGGCGATTGAGAAAGCCCAGACTATATCAAGGGTGTGCCACGGCGCATCGGCCAAAAGCGGGACCGGCCGCGCAAAAGACGCTGGATAAAATGCCGCGTACACGCCATCCTGCGCGCTTTAAGCCGCCTGACCCGCGGCGTTCGACGCTCGAAGGATATGCCATGCACGCCCAGCCCCTCACATGCGCCGATTTAGACCTGATCGACGAAACCCTGCTCAAGTACGGCGATGACCATTCGGTGCTGAACCTGGCCGAACTCGATGGCTACTTCACCGCCCTGGTGTCCGGCCCGGCCCAGGTTGACGTGGCTCAATGGTTCCCAGCCATCTGGGGTGGGCAGAACCCGGAATGGGAAAGCATGGACGAGGCCCAGGGTTTTCTTGAACTGTGCGTGCGCCATATGAATACCCTGGCCGCCCAGTTGGCCAGCGATTCCCAGGCGTTCAAGGCGCGTTTCGATGAAACCGAGCATCAGGGCCAGGCGGTGACCCTTGCCGAGGAATGGTGCTTTGGCTACGTGCGAGGCGTGACGATCGGTAACTGGCCTGAATTGCCCGTCGAACAAGCCGGGCAATTGGAGAAAATCTCCTGGTGCGCTGAGCAGGACAATTTCGAATTGCCGGTGGACCTGGATGTAGACGCCCATCAACAGCAGGTCAGCGCTATCGAGCCGGCTGCGCGGACGCTACATGACTACTGGCTGAGCCAGCGCTGAGGCGGGCTTATTTCGTCTACAAACGCTAGCCGCAGACCTGTGGGAGGGGACCACTAAAAAGTCATGCCGATCACCAGCTCACTCGACAAACATGGCGTGTTTGCCTGATTATTCGGGTCCGCACGTCGGCCACTCCATGCCATCTCGCCTTGACCAGGAGCCTTGTCCCTTGAGTTCGCAGAAAACCTTGACCGTTACACCGCCCGACTTTCCCCTCAATGGCAAGGTTGCGCCCCCCGGCTCCAAGTCCATTACCAACCGCGCCCTGTTGCTGGCGGCATTGGCCAAGGGCACCAGCCGCTTGAGCGGTGCGCTGAAAAGCGACGATACTCGCCACATGTCGGTCGCCCTGCGCCAGATGGGCGTAAGCATCGATGAACCGGACGACACCACCTTCGTCGTCACCAGCCAAGGTTCGCTGCAATTGCCGGCCCAGCCGTTGTTCCTCGGCAACGCCGGCACCGCCATGCGCTTTCTCACTGCGGCCGTGGCCACCGTGCAAGGCACCGTGGTACTGGACGGCGACGAGTACATGCAAAAACGCCCGATCGGCCCGTTGCTGGCTACCCTGGGCCAGAACGGTATCCAGGTCGACAGCCCCACCGGCTGCCCACCGGTGACCGTGCACGGCGTGGGCAAGGTGCAAGCCAAGCGCTTTGAAATCGATGGCGGCCTGTCCAGCCAGTACGTATCAGCCCTGCTGATGCTCGCAGCCTGTGGTGAGGCGCCGATTGAAGTGGCGCTGACCGGCAAGGACATCGGTGCCCGTGGCTACGTGGACCTGACCCTCGATTGCATGCGCGCATTCGGCGCCCAGGTCGAAGCCGTGGACGACACCACCTGGCGCGTGGCCCCGACCGGCTACAGCGCGCACGATTACCTGATCGAACCCGACGCGTCCGCCGCCACCTACCTGTGGGCCGCCGAAGTGTTGACCGGTGGCCGTATCGATATCGGTGTCGCGGCACAGGATTTCACCCAGCCGGACGCCGAGGCCCAGGCCGTGATCGCCCAGTTCCCGAATATGCAGGCCACGGTAGTGGGCTCACAAATGCAGGACGCCATCCCGACCCTGGCCGTCCTCGCCGCATTCAACAACACCCCGGTGCGTTTCACTGAACTGGCGAACCTGCGCGTCAAGGAATGTGATCGCGTACAGGCGCTGCACGATGGCCTAAATGAGATCCGCCCAGGCCTGGCGACCATCGAGGGTGATGATCTGCTGGTTGCGAGCGACCCTGCCCTGGCCGGCACCACGTGCACGGCGCTGATCGATACCCACGCCGACCATCGCATCGCCATGTGCTTTGCCCTGGCCGGTCTGAAAGTCTCGGGCATTCGCATCCAGGACCCGGACTGCGTGGCCAAGACTTACCCAGGGTATTGGAAAGCCTTGGGCAGCCTGGGCGTGCAATTGACCTACTGAGACGCCGACCGTGAAACCTCGCCGGGAGCGTCAATGAGCATTCGCCAACCTTGCCCACCCGGCGCCTGTGTCTGCGACCGTGAACAACTGCTGGAGGCGCCCGGCGCTGACCTGCGCATCCTCCAACTGACGCGACAGCAGGAAAAAATCCTGCTCGAGCGCCTTGAAAACCTCAAAAGCCTGCAAGACCTGGAACATATGCAACAGCGGATGTACGAGCAACTCGGCATCCGCGTGCATATCGCGCCAGGGCACACCGAGGTCAAGAGCATGCGCGGGATCCAGATCGTCATCGACGAACTGCCGGGCATGTGCCGCAAGACCCGGCAAGCGATCCCGACGTCGATCCGCCGCGGCCTCGAGAAACGCCCGGAGATTGCCTACCGCTTGCTGGATGCCCACGACCTGTTTCGCGACGCTTGAATCATCCCGCGACCGTCTCGCGCTGAAACACTCCCAGCCCCACGGCCCTGGCCGCTTGCAAATGCGCCTGGGCACTACCGCTTTCCGAGTCCAGCAACAGCTCGGAGGTCAGTACTTGCGCCCCGCAGTAATCAAAAATGCCGTAGTCGATCTGGGTGCGCATGGCCTTGGCATAACCGTGTCGATCAAAAGCGCTTTCATCCGCGCCACCGAGGGCCAGCAGGTGCACCTGCAAGTGCCGCAATTTTTTCTCCACCGCTGTGTCAGGGCCATAGTCGATCGCCCAGCCATTGACAAACACGCGGTCCACCCAACCCTTGAGCAAGGCCGGCATTGACCACCAGTAGATCGGGAACGCCAGCACCAGGGCGTCGGCGCGCTCGATGCGGGCCTGTTCGGCCACCACGTCGGCTGGCGGCGTTGCGTGATTACGGTGCACCTGGTGATCAGCGGCGGTGTAGCGAGGGTCGAAGCCTTCTGCGGCAAGGTCGGCGATTTCAAAGGTGTGGCCGGCGGCGGTCAAACCGGCACCGACCTGGGCGGCCACGCTGTGGGTGAGGGATTGCGGGTCGTGATGGGCAACAACAATCAGTGCGTGCATGACTTTGACTCCCTTTTGGCTTAATCTACTTTTAGTAAGTTAAGTTGAATAAGTTACTTTTGGTATATAAGCATGTCAAGCACTGAATCCCCTGCCCCGCGTCGGCGTCTATCCCGTGAAGGTCGCCTGCGCCAGTTACTCGATGTGGCCTGGCAACTGGTCCGCGCAGAGGGCACCGACGCCCTGACCCTGGGCCGTCTGGCAGAACTGGCGGGCGTTACCAAGCCGGTGGTCTACGACCACTTCACTACGCGTGCAGGGTTACTGACCGCGTTGTATGCAGATTTCGACGAGCGTCAGGATCAGGTCTTTACCGATGCCATCCAGACCAGCAACGCGACGCTGGAGGACCGGGCGTGGGTGATCGCCTCGTCCTATGTCGATTGCGTGTTGTTGCAAGGCCGGGAAATCCCGGGGGTGATTGCAGCGTTGAGCGGTTCGCCGGAGCTGGAGGCGCTCAAGCGTGAATATGAGGCGATCTTCCTGGAGAAATGCCGCGACGCGCTGGCCCCCTTCGCCTCAGGTGGCAGTATTTCCCAGGCTGGCCTGCGGGCCATGCTCGGCGCAGCAGAAGCGTTGTCCCATGCGGCGGCCAATGGCGAGATCAGCCGCGAGGAGGCGCAAGAGGAATTGCTGGCGACCATCCTGGGGATGGTCAATCGCGTCAGGCGGTAGGAGAACGGCCCTGGATAAACAGCTGGACCTTGCGCGTCAACTGATCCAGGTGCCGGTCGCGCTGCTTCTCCGCGTCGACCATGGCGCGCTTGCCGTGCTTTTGCAGCAGGTAGGTATGGATCTGGCGTACTTCCAGCGAGCTATAGATCGGCGCCACATCCAGCACGCCCATCAGCCCGTCGGTGCCGTAGTCGCGGGTGTTCATCAACACTTGCGTACCCCGCGCCCCGCGCACTCGGAACCCTATGGCCTCGAAGACCGGGACCTTCTCCACCGCACAGGCCAGCTCAGCATGGGGATAGCGCGCCAGCACCTCGCCCAGCATGCCCCGCGCCACACCCTGACGACGAAAGCCAGCCTGCACCGCCATGAAGGCTATGCCACACGCCTCTGGATCGTCCTTCACCGGCAGGTATAGGCAAAAACCAATAACGGTCTCTGCCTGCATCGCCACGACCAACTCGACGGCAATGCCCTTTGTGCCATTCAACGCCTCAAGGTACAGATGCACCTCAAAGCCAATGGCGTACTGGTAGATGTTGTACAGCAGGTTGCTTGGCGCCAACGCCACGCTGCTGATGTCGGTGAGGTTGTCCACCACCATCTGCAGGATCTGGCTGTTGACCGATTCTGGGCACGGCGTGGTATAGCGGGTAAGGCTGAACATGCAAATTCCTGGAGTTTCGCGTCAAGGCAGCGGCGATTGTACCCGTTGCGGCCCCCTCATGGCCCGCATACCTCGCGCAGGCAACCGCGCAGCCAGCGATGGCCCAGGTCGGCATCCTGGCGTGGGTGCCAAAGCATTGCCACGGTGAACGTCGGTAACGTGACCGGCAGTTCAAAGCAGTGCAGCCCTCGGGCCGGTACGGTGATGTAGCGCTCAGGCACGCTGGCGATCAGGTCAGTCTCGCGGGCCAGGGCGATGGCAGTGTTGAAGCCGGCGACCACGATACCGACCTGCCGTACAAGACCCAGGGCCTGCAGTGCAGCGTCGATCTGACCACGATCCTGCCCACGCCGTGACACATAGACATGTTGCCCCTGGGCAAAACGCGCGGCGCTGATCTTGCCGCCGCTCAAGGCATGGCCATCGCGCACCACGCCCACCAGGCGGTCACGAAACAGCGCCTGGGTCAGCACCTCAGGGCTGGCATCGGCATCGACCACACCGGTTTCCAGGTCGACACCGCCTTCACGTAACAGCGCGCTGGCTTTGTCGCTTTTATTGACGAAACGCAAACGCACACCTGGGGCCTCACGTGCGATGCGCGCCAACAGCGCCGGGCCGAAGCTTTCGACAAACTCCTCACTGGTGCGCAGGGTGAAGGTGCGCACCAACCCACCCAGATCCAGGCTGTGAGCCGGACGCAGCACGGCGTAGGCATCCTGCACCAGTTGGCTGACCTGCTCGCGTAATTGCAACGCCCGTGGCGTCGGCACCAAGCCGCGACCGGCGCGTACCAGCAACGGATCACCAGTGGCCGCACGCAAACGCGCCAAGGCCCGGCTCATGGCCGAAGGGCTCAGGCGCAGGCGCTTGGCGGCACGGGCGACGCTGCCTTCGGCCAGCAAAATATCCAGGGTGATCAGCAAATTGAAGTCGGTCATGCGGGCTCCGATGAGTATGGGTATTGCCGAAGGCGCTCACCCTCGCGACGCTCTAAATGGGGGAGCGGCTTGCCCTAACGCCGGTCAGTTAAGCGCAGCCCCCCTGTGGGATGGGGCTTGCTCCCGATGGCGGCCTGACAGCCAGCGTGGTTTAACGGGACGGCTCAGATCAAAAGCAGATCAAGATCAAGAGCGGCTCGCTGCGCATCGTGGTTACCGTCGGCTTCTACACAGTTATGTAGATATCCTTGCCCCGATGAGGGAGTGTCAGTCAATACATTTGCAGCTGACCCACCGCCATCGGGGCATGGGTATCTACACAACTTTGGTACGCCGCTGCTCCTCTGCAAGGGAGCTTGCTGCCTGGCAACTTATAGCTATCTAACTGATGCACCGCGATCCAAATGTGGGAGGGGCGGTGCGACGATTCGACTTGCCCCCGATGGCGGCCTGACAGCCGAACAGAATGTTGGATCAGACCGAGTACATACCCGTTATTTGGGCAACGGCCACTATTGGTTCCGCTTTTACAGCGGGTCACTTTGAAAAGCGCAAAGTAACCAAACGCTCTTGCCCCACCACTCGGCACCTCGCCCAGGCTCGGTGTGCCCGTAATCCGCCATGGATTTGGGGGGCCGCCGCCACGCGCCATCCATGGCGCGGGGCGGCTAAACCGGCATCCCTGCCGGTTTACCCCCCAAATCCCTGTCGAATTCCGGCCAGCGTGGTTTAACGGGGCGCCTAAGATCAAGATCAAAAGCCAGATCAAGAGCGACTCGCTGCGCATCGTGGTTACCGGCGGTCGCTACATCAAAGATGTGTAGATACCCATGGCCATCGGGGGCAAACCCCCTCCCACAGGTCCGGTGGCGTACCAGTAGTTGTGGAACACCATGCCCCGATGAGGCGTTTTGTGCAGCTATAACCTGCAACCCATGCGTCTTCCGCCATCTTAGGTGACGCCGTAGATTTGTGACAGTCGCATTCACTCAAGGAAACGCTCATGCAGACGTCCTCACGCGGCGGCCTTGTCGCCTTGTCGTTATCCATGTTGTTGGCGGCGCTGGGCACCAGCATCGCCAATGTCGGTCTGCCAAGCCTGGCGCACGCATTCGCGGCATCGTTTCACGCAGTGCAATGGGTGGTGCTCGCCTACCTGTTAGCCATCACTGCAGTGATCGTCAGCGCCGGGCGCCTGGGCGACTACCTGGGTCGTCGACGCCTGTTGCTGGCCGGGTTGTTGCTGTTTGCCCTGGCATGCGCAGGCTGTGCCGCCTCGCCCTCCTTGCCCTGGCTGATCGGCGCACGGGCGCTGCAGGGCCTGGGCGCGGCAATCATGATGGCGATGACCCTGGGCATGGTTGGTGACACGGTCAGCAAGCAAAACACTGGTCGGGTCATGGGCCTGCTCGGCACGATGTCAGCGCTTGGCACCGCCATGGGCCCAAGCCTCGGGGGGCTATTACTCAATCTTTGGGGCTGGCAGGCGTTGTTCCTGGTCGGTATGCCATTGGCCGGGTTGGCCGCCGTCCTCGCCTATCGCTATCTGCCGATGGATGCTTGCCGCCGTGACGCGTCACTCCCGGATACATCCCGGTCGCCCTTGCGCGATGCGGGGTTGCGCGCCGGCCTGGCAATGAGCGCCCTCGTGTCGGCGGTGATCATGGCCACGTTTGTGGTGGGCCCGTTCTATCTTTCCCGTGGCTTGGGCCTGGATCCCGCCTTGATGGGCCTGGCGATGGCGGTTGGCCCGGCGGTCGCGGCCATTACCGGCATACCGGCGGGCTACCTCACCGACCGCCTGGGTACCCGGCGCCTGACCCTGTTGGGCATAGGCACGATGCTGTGCGCTGCCCTGTGGTTGTCGCAGGTCTCGGGGCTCGTCGCGTACATCGCGGCGCTGATGGGGTTGACGACGGGCTACAGCCTGTTCCAGGCGGCCAATAATACCGCGGTCATGAGCGATGTGCCGGCGACACGCCGGGGTACCGTTGCCGGTCTGTTGAATCTGTCGCGCAACCTGGGCCTGATTTTCGGCGCATCGGTCCTGGGCGCGGTCTTCGCCCGCAGCAGCCCGGATGTCACCCAGGCTACGCCACAGACTGTGACCGCCGGCCTGCATGCCACCTTCGCCACAGCAGCGGGGTTGATCCTGCTCGCCGGTGTGATTGCCTGGAATCGCGCGCGCAAACGGGCCGGCTCGGAGCAGACAAATATTGACAAGTTAAAATCGTAACGACTATTGTCTGACAACCTGATCACCAAGGTTTCATCATGCTTGAGCTCCAGCGCCCCGATTCGCTCGTCGTACGGGTTGTCAGCGCGATTCGCGCAGAAATCGAATCCGGCCAGTTGGCCCCGGAGTCGCGCCTGCCTACCGAACAGCAACTGGCTGAACAGCTCAACGTCAGCCGCTCCGTGGTGCGCGAAGCCATTGCCCAGCTCAAGGCTGACGGCGTCCTCACCGCCCGCCGCGGCCTGGGCTCATTTATTTCGCAGACGCCCGCTGGCACGGTGTTCCGTTTCCCGCAGCCGAACGGGCGCCGGCCTGACCTGGCGCAGATGTTCGAAGTGCGCCTGTGGATCGAAACGCAGGCCGCCTCGATTGCCGCCCAGCGACGTGACGCTGCCGACCTGCAACGCATGAAAAGCGCCTTGCAGGCCATGCAGGACAACCGTGACGATTTCGAGGCCGCGGCCCTGGCCGATGTGGAATTCCACCGCGCCATCGCCGACGCCAGCAAGAATGACTACTTCGTGGCCTTCCATGACTTCCTCAGGAGCCAGTTGGCCAGTGCCCGCAAGACCGCGTGGGAAAACTCCGCGTCGCGCTTCGCTACCGGCTCGGCCGATGCGACCCAGGAACACCAGCAGCTCTACCAAGCCATTGCCGACGGCGACGCTCAACGCGCAGCCGCCAGCGCCGAGGCGCATTTGCGTGCAGCAGCACGCCGCCTGCAACTGGAATTGCCGACCACGAATTGATCCACTGTGTTTATAGCGTGTCCTGGGACACGCCATTTTTTTAACAAAAACATTAGTCTGACAACCTGATAAGCAGACTGAAATGTGTGACTTGGGAACTCCTGCAATGATTCACGATTTTTGCATCATCGGCGGCGGCATCGTTGGCCTGGCCACCGCCATGGAATTGCTCAAGCGCCAGCCAGGCGCGTCACTGGTGATCCTGGAAAAAGAACCGGTGCTGGCCAAGCACCAGACCGGTCACAACAGCGGCGTGATTCATGCAGGCATCTACTACGCCCCCGGCAGCCTCAAGGCCGACCTGTGCAAACGCGGCGCTGAAGCCACCAAGCAGTTCTGCCGTGATCACGGGATCAAGTTCGAGGTGTGCGGCAAGCTGCTGGTGGCGTCCAGCCCGCTGGAAATGCAACGGATGGAAGCGTTGCACGCCCGCGCCCAGCTTAACGGCATGCAGGTCGAGCGCCTGGATGCCGAGCAATTGCGCCAGCGTGAACCGAACATTGTCGGCCTCGGCGGGTTGTTTCTCGACGCCACCGGGATCGTCGATTACCGCCAGGTGTGCGAGACCATGGCCCAGGTGATCCGTCGCGGCGGCGGGCAGATCTGCCTGGAGCGCACAGTAACCGCCATTCACGAAGACACCGATAAAGTCACCGTCAGTACCCATGGCGAAACCTGGCAAGCCCGCCACCTGGTGGTGTGCGCCGGCTTGCAATCGGACCGCCTGGCCCGCCTGGCCGGAATCAGCATTGATCATCAGATCATCCCGTTTCGCGGCGAGTACTTCCGCCTGCCGGCATCGAAGAACAACATCGTCAACCACCTGATCTACCCGATTCCCGATCCGGAGCTGCCGTTCCTCGGCGTCCACCTGACCCGCATGATCGACGGCAGCGTCACCGTCGGCCCGAATGCCGTACTCGGGCTGGGGCGCGAGAACTACCGCAAGTTCTCGGTGAACTGGCGCGACGTGGCGCAGTACGCCAGTTTTCCGGGTTTCTGGAAAACCCTTTGGCAAAACCTCGGCTCCGGTACCACCGAGATGAAGAACTCGCTGTTCAAGTCCGGTTACCTGGAGCAGTGCCGCAAATACTGCCCGTCCCTGACCCTCGACGACCTGCTGCCCTATGAGGCCGGTATCCGCGCCCAGGCAGTCATGCGCGATGGCAGCCTGGTCCACGATTTCCTGTTCGCACAGACCTCGCGAATGCTCCACGTGTGCAACGCGCCCTCGCCGGCCGCCACGTCAGCCATGCCCATCGGCGCGATGATCGCCGACCGCCTGTTCCACCCCGAGTAATACCCGCTCTGCCCGTTCACCCAACAATAACTACAAAGACCCAGAAGGAAGTCCAGCATGACGGCAACCGCCTCCATCCCCGGCACCGAAACGCCTGTGCAAACCCGAAAGCGCCTGCGCAAAGTCGCGGCCGCCACCATTTTTGGCTCGATGCTGGAGTGGTACGACTTTTACTTGTACGCAACCATGGCGGCCATTGTGTTCTCGAAGATCTTCTTCGATAACAGCGACCCCAAGACGGCCACGCTGATGGCCTTTTCCACCTTCGCCATCGGCTTTATCGCCCGCCCGTTCGGCGGCATCCTGTTTGGCTACCTGGGCGACAAGTTCGGACGCAAGCAGGTGCTGGTGCTGACCTTCTGCCTGATGGGCGTGTGCACCACGCTGATCGGCCTGATCCCCAGCTACGCCTCCATCGGCATCTGGGCCCCGATCCTGCTGGTGTTCATCCGCATCATCCAGGGCCTGGGCGCCGGTGCCGAGTTGTCGGGCGCCGCAGTGACATCCTACGAACACGCCGCCCAGGGCAAGCGCGGCAGCCAGGGCGCCTGGCCGGCACTGGGCCTGAACCTGGGCCTGCTGCTGTCCTCGCTGACCATTTACCTGCTGACCATCAACGGCAACGAGTTCCTGCTGGCTGGCGGCTGGCGTATTCCATTTATCTGCAGCATCGTGCTGGTGGGCGTGGGCCTGTGGGTACGTAACAGCATTCCGGAAACCCCGCAGTTCCAGGAACTGAGTAAAGAGGCCGTCAAGGCCAAGCCGTCCCCGCTCAAGGCGCTGTTCAAGAACGATCTCAAGGGCCTCGCGGTGGTGTTCTTTGTTGCTATTGGCTACAACGCCCTGAGCTACATTTTCAAGACCTTCTCTCTGGCCTACCTGACTCAATTCAAAGGCGTAGACGTGCATGTCACCTCCCTGTCGGTGACCATCGCCAGCCTGGTCGCCATCGTCGCGGTGCCCTGCTTCGGCTGGCTGTGCGACAAGTGGAGCAGCAAGACCGTGCTGATGCTCGGTGGCCTGTGCTCGTTGCTGTTCGCCTACCCGTTCCTGGCGCTGCTCAACAGTGGCGAAAGCCTGATGATCTACCTCGCCATCGGCGTAGGCACCGGCATCCTCGCGCCGATGATGTTCGCTCCCCAGGGCTCGTTCCTGAGCCGGCAGTTCCCGACCCAGACGCGCTCATCGGGCTTCGGCACCGGGCGTGAAATCGGCACGGCCATTGCCGGTGGCCTGGCACCGCTGGGCGCGCTGTCGATGGTGGCGGCCTCGGCCACCCATTCCACCGATGGGGTGGTGATCATCCTCGCGGTTTCTGCGCTGTTGGTGGTGGTGTTTGCCCTGTGCGATCAGGGCGCAAAACATTCGACATTCAAGAACTGAAGAAAAAAAGTTCGGACCAACGGGTGCATGGATGCACCTGGATCGCGCATCATGGGCACTTTCAAGCTCAAGGGTAACGTCCATGCGCGTTCTGTCATTGATGATGGGTCTTACGACGCTGGCCGCCAGTACGGTGTTCTGCGCCAGCGCGATGGCGAATGAAGAAAGTCAGTTGATACAACAGATCAATCAATACCGCAGCCAGCTGCAACGCTGCGGTGACCAAGGCTCCCAGGAGTTGCCGCCACTGACCAGCGACACACGCCTGGTGCTGCCGGCCTCCAACGTCGGCGACTTGCAGCAGTCCCTGGCGCGGGCTGCGTACCCGATGGTCAACGTGCAGGCCATCAGCCTGTCCGGGCCAAAGGACGCCGACGCCGCCATGAAAGCGGTACGCGAAAGCTTCTGCCGGGTGGTGCTGGACCCGCAATTTGTCGACATCGGCGTGAGCAACAGCGGCCAGGACTGGCGCATCGTATTGGCCCGCCCGTTGGTGACCAGTGGCCTGGGTGACTGGCAGACCGAGGGCAGGCAACTGCTCAACCTGGTCAACGCCGCTCGCGCAGAATCGCGCACTTGCGGCACCCAGGCGTTCACCGCCGCCGCCCCGCTGTCGTGGAACGATGCACTCGCCAGCGCTGCCAACAGCCACACACGTAACATGGCCAACGGCAATTTCTTCGACCACCTGGACCACGACGGCCGTACCCCTGGCGACCGCGCCGAACTGGCCGGGTATATCGCCAAGAACATTGGTGAGAACATCGCCGCCGGCCTCGATACCCCACGCAAGGTCGTCGACGGGTGGCTCGCCAGCCCTGGCCATTGCGCCAACCTCATGAACCCGCAATTTCGCGAATTGGGGGCCGCCTACGCGATGGATCCCAAGAGCGACGCGGGCATCTACTGGACCGGAGTATTCGCCGCCCAATAAGCCTTGGGCGAGCGCCTGGAAAGCGCTGAATTTATTCATCCATATGCAGATATGTTCAAACTGCTATCACCTGCATGGTCGCGCTGAACTGGTTGCGGTCATGCAGGTCTGTTGCTTGCGACCTGACGTTTCAGGCAATAGTTGAACCGTGGCAAATAAGGTGTTGACCCAATGATGAATTGGCTGCAAGACGGCAGCGACATGGCCGAGCGGGTCCGCCAGCATGATTGGGCCAGTACGCCCCTGGGGCCGCTGGAGCAGTGGCCCGACGTATTGAAGACCACCGCCGCGCTGTGCTTCGCCTCCCGGTTTCCCCAGGCCATCGTCTGGGGGCCTGAATTGATTACGCTCTATAACGATGCGTTCGCCCCGATCCTGGGTAACAAGCCTGAGGCATTGGGCCGCCCGTTCAACGAGGTATGGCATGAGGTGTGGAGCGATATCAGCCCCATCGCCAGCGCTGCATTCGATGGGCATGCCACCTTCATCGAGAACTTCCCGCTGCTGATCCAGCGCAATGATGTGCCTGAACAAGCCTACTTCACCTTCTGCTACAGCCCCATCCGTGACTCCCGGGGCAAGGTGGTCGGCATGCTCGACACGGTGACCGAGACCACCGCCACTGTGTTTCTCGCCCGGCGCCTGGAAGTGCTGGATGCCATCGGCAGCACTGTAGCCAACGCCACCGACGCCGAAACAATCATGACCGCCACCACCCAGTTATTGGCGCAACACCTGCAGGTGTCCATTTGCGCTTACGCCGACATGGATGCCGATGAAGACGGCTTCACCATCCGCGGCGACTGGGCGGCGAACGGCTCGCCAAGCATCATCGGCCATTACAGCCTGGCGCAGTTCGGCGAACGCGCCGTGACCTGCCTGCGGGCCGGCGCGCCGCTGGTGATTTGCAATAACCTGGTCGAACTGCCGGCCGATGAGTCGGCGACCTTCCAGGCCCTGGGCGTAACCGCCACCATCTGCATGCCGCTGATCAAGGATGGGCGCCTCACCGCGTTGATGGCCATACATGACAAGCAGCCCCGCTACTGGTCTTCCTACGACCTGGCGTTGTTGGGCGAAGTCACGGAGCGCTCCTGGGCGCACATTGAGCGCGTGCGCGCCGATGCCGCCGTACGCGAGGGGCTGGCGGCATACACCGAACTCAACGCCACCCTGGAGCAGCGGGTGGAAGAACGTACCCTCGCCCTGGCCCAGGCCGAGGCTGCACTGCGCCAATCGCAAAAGCTTGAAGCCATCGGCCAGCTTACTGGCGGCGTGGCCCATGATTTCAACAACCTGCTGACCATCATTCGCTCGTCCGTGGACTTCCTGCGCCAACCGGGGTTGGCGCAAGAACGTCGCCAGCGCTACATGAGCGCCGTTTCCGATACGGTGGAGCGGGCCAGCAAGCTGACCAGTCAACTGCTCGCCTTTGCCCGTCGCCAGCCGTTGAACCCGCAGGTATTCGATGTCGGTCAGCGGGTGCAGAACATCGGTGAAATGCTTGAAAGCGTCACCGGCGCACGTATCCACGTGAAGGTGCAATTGCCTGATCAGCCTTGCTACGCACGCATCGACCCGAGCCAGTTCGAGACTGCATTGATCAACATCGCCCTCAACGCTCGCGATGCCATGGAAGGCCAGGGCACACTGACGTTGAAAGTCACCGGGCACCAGCCCCTGCCGCGCATCCGCGGGGATGCCGGGTCGCACCTGCCCTACGTGACGATTTCTCTGGCAGACACCGGCCCCGGCATTCCCAGTGACACCTTCGAACGCATTTTCGAGCCGTTCTTTACCACCAAGGCGGTGGGCAAAGGGACAGGCCTGGGTCTATCCCAGGTGTTTGGCTTTGCCAAGCAATCAGGTGGCAATATCGACGTATCCAGCGCCCTCGGCCAAGGCACGGTGTTTACCCTGTACCTGCCACAGGTGGACAGCCAGGACGCACCGCCATCGCCCACGCCCGAGCAGTTCGTGCCACTGCCGAACAACATCCAGCGCCATGTGCTGATCGTGGAAGACAACCTGGAAGTGGGACGCTTCGCCAGCCAGATCCTCCAGGACCTGGGCTACCAGACCACTTGGGCCACCGACGCTCGCCAGGCACTGGCCCTCGCAGGCCCCGACGCTGGGGCGTTCGATGCGATTTTTTCGGATGTGGTGATGCCCGGGATGACCGGCGTGGCGATGGCCAGGTTACTGCGCGAGCGCCGTGCCGACCTGCCGGTGGTGCTCACCTCGGGCTACAGCGAAGAACTGGCCGACAGCGGCTACGAAGGTTTCGAATTCCTCGCCAAGCCCTACTCTGCCGAACAGGTCGCACGCGCCCTGGCCAGGGCCATGTCCAAGGATTGAGCCTATTGCGCGATCACGACCTGATTGCGACCCAGGGATTTGGCGCGGTACAGCGCCTGGTCGGCATCGTTCATCAGGCCGGGCAGATCGTGCTCGTTGCCCTCGGTCGACGCCACCCCGAGGCTCGCGGTCAGGCCCTGCACCGGTTCAGCGCTCAAGCCGGCAATCGCTTCGATCAATTGCTCACCGATAGCCCGCGCAGTCTCCAGGGACGTATTGGGCAGCAGCACGGCAAACTCTTCACCGCCCAGGCGCCCGGACACGTCGGCTTGACGAAACGAAGCGCTGATCACACCGCCGACCTGGCGCAACACCTGGTCACCGGCCTGGTGGCCGTAGGTATCGTTGATGTATTTGAAATGGTCCATGTCCAGCATCAGCGCACACAGCGGCTGCTGGTTCTGTCGACACTGCGTGTACAACAACTGGGCATGCTCGAAGAAAGCACGACGATTCTTCAGGCCGGTGAGTTCGTCGGTCTGTGCGGCATGGGTTGAAATGGTGTGGGCCTGTTCCATTTGCCGGGTCAGGCGAAAAGCTTTTTCCAGGGCATCAGACAGCTTGCGCGTGGCACTCATCACAAAGGTCGAGAACACCAGCACCGCAAGCGCCACGCCCACCTGCATCGATGAAGGCTGCAATAGCAACCACAGCGTACACGGCAGCAGCACCAGGGCCATGGCCCCCAGCGTCATGTAGCGATACGCTGAGTAACAGGATACAGCGCTGACCGACATGCCTACGGTAAACAACATGACCAGCACTTGAGACACCCGGTCGTCACTGGGCATGACCGCCAACGCACCGCCACCCCAGATGCCGGCCGATAACATCAATGTGACCCAGTAACGCCGCTCCCAGCGAGCGGGTGTGCGCTCGCTGTCAGGGCACCCAAACCAGCCCATGAACATCTTCAATCGCAGCAGCGACGCACCCGCCAGCAACACCAGCCACACCAGCATGACCCGGTGCTCAAAGCGATCCCAGCACAGCCAGCAGAGCATGGCCGCGCCCAAGTAACTGCCGAACACCGCGGAAAACGATTGGCGAAACAGCTGATGCAAACGGTCAGTTCGCACCTGCTCCTCGATCACGTCGTCCTGATCCTGCGCACGACTGAAGCTGTTCATGCAAACCGCCTGTTTGGACTGCTACGACAAAGGCGCCATTGTGGCACCCTGCCAGTAGCCTGGACAACTGCGTCCAGCAAGGAAGAGCCCTTAAAGTCCTTGCGGGCGCAGAATCAGTACGCCCAACGGCGGCAGGTTCAACGACAACGACGCCGGTTGCCCATGACGTGGCTCCTCCTGGGCAAGCACCTCTCCGCCGTTGCCAAAGTTTGACCCGGCGTAGGTATCCGCATCACTGTTGATCACCTCGCTCCAGCGCCCGCCGAAGGGCACACCCACCGCATAGCCTTCACGCGGTACCGGGGTGAAGTTGGCGACCACCAGCACCGGCTTACCGTCCTTGCTCCAGCGCAGCCAGGCGTAGACGCTGTTGATCGCGTCATCGCCAATCAACCATTGGAAGCCCTGGGGTGCATCATCCTGTTCGTGCAGCGCCGGCTCCTCGCGATACAGGCGGTTCAAGTCACCCACCAGCTTCTGCACGCCGCGGTGCTCGGGGTATTGCAACAAGTACCAATCCAGTTGCTGGTCATGGTTCCACTCGCGCCACTGGCCAAACTCACAGCCCATGAACAAGAGCTTCTTGCCCGGGTGCATCCACATGAAACTCAGGTAGGCGCGCAGGTTGGCGAACTTCTGCCAGCGGTCGCCAGGCATCTTGTCGATCAGCGAGTGCTTGCCGTGCACCACCTCGTCGTGGGAGATCGGCAGGATAAAACGCTCGGACCAGGCGTAGACCAGGCCAAAACTCAGTTCGTTGTGATGATGGGCGCGGTACACCGGGTCTTGCTGAATGTAATGCAGCGAGTCATGCATCCACCCCATGTTCCACTTGTAGTTGAACCCCAGGCCACCCTGTTGGGTCGGCTGGCTCACCCCGGGCCAGGCGGTGGACTCCTCGGCAATCACCAAGGCCCCCGGCGCTTCCAGGGCGACCACGTCGTTCAAGTGCCGCAGGAAGTCGATGGCTTCCAGGTTTTCCCGGCCGCCATGGCGATTGGGCACCCACTCTCCAGCCTTGCGCGAGTAGTCGCGGTACAACATCGACGCCACCGCATCCACTCGCAGACCGTCGACATGGAAATGCTTGAGCCAGTGCAACGCCGACGCCAACATGAAGCCATGGACCTCGGTGCGGCCCAGGTTGTAGATCAACGTGTCCCAATCCTGGTGGAAGCCTTCCAGCGGGTTGGCATATTCGTACAGCGCCGTGCCGTCGAATTGCGCCAAGCCGTGGGTGTCGGTGGGAAAATGCGCCGGCACCCAGTCAAGGATCACGCCGATATCTGCCTGATGGCAGGCATTGACGAACCAGGCGAAGTCTTCCGGCGAGCCAAAGCGCGCACTGGGCGCGAACTGCGACAGGGCTTGATAGCCCCAGGAACCGCCAAAGGGATGCTCCATGATCGGCATCAGCTCGATATGAGTGAAGCCCAGTTGCTGCACATAGGGAATCAGGCGCTCGGCCAGTTCACGCCAGCCGTACTGGCGGGCGACTTCGCCGGTCTCGTCCAGTTCGCACTGCCAGGAGCCCACATGCAGCTCATAGATCGACAACGGCGCAGTGGATTTCTGCTTGTCGCCACGGGCCTGCATCCAGTCATGGTCCTGCCAGTCTACCTGCAAGGGAGCGGCGACTTTAGAGGCGGTATCGGGCGGCAATTGGGTGGCCAGGGCCATGGGGTCGGCCTTGAGCGGCAGGATCCCATGGGCACCGAGGATTTCATATTTGTAGGCGGCACCCGGTTGCAGGCGAGGGATAAAAATCTCCCAGACGCCAGACGGATGGCGCAGGCGCATCGGATGACGGCGACCGTCCCAGATATTGAAGTCGCCCACCACCGAGACCCGCCGTGCATTCGGTGCCCATACCGCAAAGCGCACGCCCGCGACGCCGTCGACGCTGGTCACCTGGGCGCCGAGGCAACTGCCAAGGTCACGATGATTGCCTTCGGCAAACAGGTAGAGGTCCATTTCCCCCAGCAACAATTGGCTGAAGCTGTAGGGGTCTTCGGTGATCTGCTCGCCGCCCGCCCACTGGATTTTCAACAGGTAAGGCTGGCGCGTGCTGAACTGCCCGACAAACAAACCCGGTACCTGGTTGGCCTCCAGGCTGCCAAGGGTCTCGCTGCCATCGCGGCTGAGCACTTGGACGCTCAACGCCTCCGGCAGAAAGACGCGGATAAACTGCCCCCCCTGCTCGTCGTCATGGGGCCCCAGGATCGAGAATGGATCGGGGTGCTCGGCGCGCACCAGCGCTTCGACGTCCTTGGACGCCGGCAATGCCGTCAGCTTGGGCTGCAGCGGTTCTTTATGTGTAAAACTCATGAGGTCTCCCCACCGCGTACAGGTTTCGATTTAGGTGTTAGCCCGCTGAGCAAACCGTGCAGCCCTTGCAGGGGCACCGGCAACCAGGTCGGGCGATTTTCCGCTTCGTAGGCCACTTCGTACGCAGCCTTCTCCAGGCTGAACAACGTCAGCGCTGCGTCCTGGCCCTTGGCATCCTGCCAATCATGCGCCAGTGTAGCCGTCGCCGCCTGGTAGGCCTGGGTAAATGCCTGGCGGGCTTCATTCAGGTAGCGATCGGTCACGCGTTTACGCGCGTTGTCCGCTTCCGGCGAGTGATCCACTCCTTGCACATTCAGGGCCGTGGCCGCCGCGTAATCGAAGGAGCGCAACACGCCACTCACATCTTTATAGGGGCTGTGTTTGCCACGCCGTTCATGCAGTGGTCGCGCCGGTTCGCCTTCAAAGTCGATCAGGTAGGCATCGCCCTTGACCACCAATACCTGGCCCAGATGCAAGTCTCCATGCACCCGGATACGCAATCCGCCTAGCGTGGCCTTCGCCAACGCCTGGACATGCCCGGCGATGGCTTTTTTCTGCGCCAGTAATTCACTGACCAACGCCTGATCAGCGGGGTTCAACTGGCTTTGATGAAGTTTGAGCAGTTGCAGGGCGCGGTCGATCTGGGCGCCGACATCCTTGGCCCAGGCCTGGGTATCCTTGGCCGTGGTGAGTTCGGGCTTGAAAGCCTTGTCGGCGGTCGGCGTGCCCAGCACCAGGTGCATTTCCCCCAGGCGCTGGCCAAGCAGCCCGGCGAAATCCGCCAGTTCCCCCAGGGCGTTGTAGTGCTGCTCCTGTTCGGAGATGGCCTCGGCCAGTTCGTCGCGGATCGCCCGCTCCAGGTTGTTCTGGGTCCAGCTCCAGGCATCGCCCTGGTTGCTGAGGTAGCCTTGGGCAATCATCAGCAGGTTGTCCTGGCCTTGCCCATCGCGGCGACTCATCGAACCCAGCAATGGCGAAATATTCGGGTAGCCGGCGGCGGTCAGGTAGGCACTCATTTCCAGCTCCGGGTGCACCCCGGCGCTGACTTTGCGGATCAACTTGAGCACCAGGCTCTCGCCCACTACCACCGAGCTGTTGGACTGCTCGGCGGACAAGTAGCGCACCGGCGATTCGCTGCCCAGTTGCAGCCCGGCCAAGTGTTGGGTCGACTCGAAACGCAGATCGCCCTCAACGGAACTGAGCACGGTACCGGCCTGCATGGCCTGGATCACCTCACGGATAAACTGCTCAAGGCTGAACGCATCAGTCACCAACCCTACCTGGCGGGTACGCCGCACGCGAGCCAGGGCCAATTGCTGGGGCAAGGCACTGGTGAACTGGTCTTCGCCCAGAAAGCCCAACGGCAATTGATAACGGCTGACCTGGCCGCCACTGGTTACCTCGATTTCACTGAGCAGCACCGGGTGCTGCGGGTCGCCAAAGCGAATACCGTAAGCGATGTGCACGCTGTCGATGGCCGTGTCTTTGCCGGCAAACCAGCGACGCTTGGGCAGCCAGGCCGGCAATGAGGTTTGCTCAAGACTGGTGCGGCAAGGTTCTTCCAGCAATTCTTCCATGCGTTTTTTCAGTACCAGGGTGGTGAAGTCAGGCATGCTTTGCGCCGGTTCCACATGCCAGCTGGGCATCTGGTTCTCCGCCGCCAGTACAAACCAATAGAAGCCATAGGGCGCCAGGGTCAGCAGGAAATTCAGCTGGCCGATGGGTGGGAACGCATTACCGCCAAGCATTTCCACCGGTACCATGCCGGCAAACGCAGACAGGTCCAGCTCCGCAGCCTGGGCGCTGCGCGACACGTTGGCCACGCACAGGATGATCTCGCTACGGCCATCTTCGCCGGTGTACTCACGGGTATAGGCAAGAATGCGGCGATTGGTTGGCGAAAGCATTTTCAGGCTGCCGCGGCCAAACGCCTTCGACTGCTTGCGTACGGCGAGCATGCGTCGGGTCCAGTTGAGCAGCGAGTGCGGGTCCTGGGCCTGGGTTTCGACGTTGACCGACTGATAACCGTATTGCGCGTCCATGATCGGCGGCAACACCAGGCTGGCCGGGTCGGCGCGGGAAAAACCGCCGTTGCGGTCGATGGACCATTGCATCGGTGTACGCACGCCGTCGCGGTCGCCCAGATAGATGTTGTCACCCATGCCAATTTCATCGCCGTAATACAAGGTCGGCGTGCCCGGCATCGACAGCAACAGGCTATTGAGCAACTCCACACGGCGGCGATCGCGCTCCATCAGCGGCGCCAGGCGCCGGCGGATGCCCAGGTTGATACGCGCGCGGCGGTCGGCGGCGTAGTAGTTCCACAGGTAGTCGCGCTCCCTGTCGGTGACCATTTCCAGGGTCAGTTCATCGTGGTTGCGCAGGAAGATCGCCCATTGGCAGTTGGCGGGAATCTCCGGGGTCTGACGCAAAATATCAGTGATGGGGAAGCGATCTTCCTGGGCCAATGCCATGTACATGCGCGGCATCAGCGGAAAGTGGAAGGCCATGTGGCACTCATCGCCGTCATCGCCCTTGCGGTCGCCAAAGTACAGCTGGGTGTCTTCCGGCCATTGGTTGGCCTCGGCCAGCAGCATGCGGTCAGGGTAATGGGCGTCGATTTCGGCACGGATCTGCTTGAGAACGTCGTGGGTTTCCGCAAGGTTTTCGTTATTGGTGCCGTCGCGTTCGATCAGGTAGGGGATCGCATCCAGGCGCAGGCCGTCGATGCCAAGGTCGAGCCAATAGCGCATCACCGACAGCACCGCTTTCATCACTTGCGGGTTATCGAAGTTGAGGTCGGGCTGGTGCGAATAGAAGCGGTGCCAGAAGTACTGGCCCGCCACCGGGTCCCAGGTCCAGTTGGACTTTTCGGTGTCGAGGAAAATAATGCGCGTGCCGTCGTACTTCTGGTCATCGTCCGACCATACGTAGAAATCCCGTGCCGCCGAGCCCGGCTTGGCCTTGCGCGCACGCTGGAACCAGGGGTGCTGGTCGGAGGTGTGATTGATCACCAGCTCGGTGATCACTCGCAGCCCGCGCTTATGGGCTTCGGCAATGAAGCGCTTGGCGTCGGCCATGGTCCCGTAGTCGCTGTGTACGCCACGGTACTCGGCAATATCGTAGCCGTCATCACGGCGTGGCGAAGGGTAGAACGGCAACAGCCAGATGGTGTTCACACCGAGGTCGGCAATGTAGTCGAGCTTGGCAATCAGCCCGGGAAAGTCACCGATGCCGTCGTTGTTGGAGTCGAAATAGGATTTGACGTGAACCTGATAGATCACCGCGTCCTTGTACCAGAGCGGGTCTTTGATAAAGGTGGCTGCCTTGGGTTTCTTCGCCATTGGAAACTCCTGAAATTCTGCACACGCAAATGCAATCAATGTGGGAGGGGCTTGCCCCCTCCCACGCTCTGATCTCCACTTGCCTAGGAAACAGTGATACGCCAGATCCCAAATGGCATCTGCGGTTCTAGCCGTGTCCATTGGGTCTTGCCGTACCAGGTCCAGCGATGGCCATTCATCAGGTCCTCGCCCTGGGTCTGGGCGTCGTCGGGCAGGCCCATCTCCCACAGCGGCAACTCGAAATGAGCTTCCTGGGCATTGAAGGGGTCGAGGTTGACCGCCACCAGGATAAAGTTACTGCCGTCTTCGCTGCGCTTGCCGAAATACAGGATGTTGTCATTCCAGGCGTTATAGAGCTTCAGCCCCAGATGGGTCTGCAACGCCGGGTTCTGCCGACGGATACGGTTGAGCTGGGCGATCTCGGCAATGATGTTGCCGGGCGCGGTAAAGTCCCGAGGGCGGATTTCGTACTTCTCCGAATCCAGGTATTCCTCTTTACCGGGCACCGGCGCGGCTTCACACAGCTCAAAGCCCGAATACATACCCCACAGGCCCGAGCCCATGGTCGCCAGGGCGGCACGGATCAAGAAGCCGGGGCGCCCGGACTGGTGCAAAAAGCCTGGGTTGATGTCCGGTGTATTGACGAAGAAATTCGGCCGGTAGCATTCGCGCCACGGCGATTGGTTCAGTTGCGTCAGGTATTCGCTCAACTCGGCCTTGGTGTTGCGCCAGGTAAAGTAGGTATAGCTCTGGGAGTAGCCGACCTTGCCCAGGCGCGCCATCATGGCCGGGGTGGTGAACGCCTCCGCCAGGAAGATCACCTCAGGATATTTGGCCCTGACGTCGCTGATCAGCCACTGCCAGAATGGCAGCGGCTTGGTGTGGGGGTTGTCCACGCGAAAGGTCTTGACGCCCTCTTCCACCCAGCCCACCACAATGTCGCGCAGCGCGGTCCACAGGCCGGGGATCGCATCCGCCGCATAGAAATCGACGTTAACGATGTCCTGGTATTTCTTTGGCGGGTTTTCCGCATACTTGATCGTGCCGTCCGGGCGCCAGTTGAACCAGCCTGGGTGCTGCTTGAGCCACGGATGGTCCTGGGAACACTGGATGGCGAAGTCCAGGGCGATTTCCAGGCCGTGGTCGGCGGCGGCCTTGACCAGCCGGCGGAAGTCATCGCGGCTACCCAACTGCGGGTGGATCGCCTCGTGACCGCCCTCTTCACTGCCGATGGCATAGGGGCTGCCGGGATCATCGGGGCCGGCCGTCAGAGCATTGTTCTTGCCCTTGCGATGACTGCGGCCGATGGGATGGATCGGTGGGAAGTACAGCACGTCAAAGCCCATGTCATGGATCATCGACAAGCGCGAGTGCACATCGTTGAAGGTGCCGTGGCGCGCCGGCTCGTCGGTGATCGAGCGGGGAAACAGTTCGTACCAACTGGCAAACTGCGCCGCTTCGCGTTCCACATCAATCGGGTACACCGGGCTGACGCTCAGGTAGGCGCGGTGATCGGCCTGGGTCATCAAGTGTGCACTGTTTTCATGCAGAAACAGCGCCACCTGCTCGGTTTCCAACAGGCCCGACAGTTCGTGGTGCAACAGCATCAAGCGGTCGCGCAGTTCGTTGTCACTGCGCTCGGCGGCCTGCAGCACCAGGCTGCGGCCTTCCTGCAGCTCGAGGCTGACCGGCACCCCGGCCTCATGTTTCTTGCGCAGTTCGTAACAAAAGCTGGCGAAGGTATCGATCCAGGCTTCGATGCAGTATTCATGCGGGCCCTGCTGGGCGACGCTGAACGCCCCTTCCCAGCCATTATTGCCCAAATCGTTCATGACCACGCTGTGCCAGCTTTCATCCTCCCGCGCTCGCCAGCGGATGAGCACCGCCAGTTTGTCGTGGCCATCGGCGAACACTTTGCTGGTGACATTGATCCGCTGGCCAACCACCGCCTTGACAGCGAACTCGCCATTGTCGATCACCGGCATGGTGCTTTCGATAGCGATCCTGGGTAACAAAAGCGCCTGGGACAGCGGCAATACGGAATCTTCTGGAGCCAGTGTTTCAGCAGTCATCGAGCATCTTCCCCTTACGCCCCGTGGACGCCCTTTGCTTGATCCGAATTCAGAAACGGCGACACTCTTCCTGAGTAGGGCCGTATAAGGTCCGAGCCTGGGTGCCATTCAAAAGTTCAGGTGGATATACCGCCACTGGGCGGGAATCAATTCCCGCAGACCATGGTCCACCGATAGAGCAAAGCACAAACGAGGCCATACCCATGAATATCCCGTTACCCCCTGAACCCGAAGATCCGAATATCGACGAGCCCCCGCTGCCGCCCACAGAACCCAAACCCGTTCCTGAACAAGAGCCCCCTGAAAACGAGCCACCGCCCGTCCAGGAGCCCCCCACAACGATGCCGCCCGTTATCGCCTGATTCACAGGCCCGCAATCGCTTGCTTGCGAACCAAACATCGCGAGCAAGCTCTGTTGATTTTTCCCACTCGTATTACAGACGGCGCCGAGCTCCCCCCTCCCAAGGTCAAGATAGATTCAGTGCTCGTGCGCTGACCCGCCTTGTGGCTGGCTGCAGACTATTTCCATCCGTAACGCGAGTACCTTCCATGTCCATCTCACTACTGCCCCCAACGTCGAATATTCACGGCATACAACAACCGTCAGCCAACGATTATCGACAGAAAGTGAACGATTTATTAAGGGCCGGCCCCAGCGGAATCATGCGCAGGAAAGAGCCTGACAGGCACCCCTCGGACCTCCCCAGAGGGCCGCAAGCTTTTACCCCGCCCAACCCTGCCCCCGCGACGAATGTAAAACCGCAGGTGCCCAATGCCGATACCCCCAAGGCTGGGCAAATCTCAACGCCGCCCAGTCCTCCACCCACCACGAATGTAGAACCGCAGGCGCCCGGTACCGACGCCCCCAAGAAGCAAACCTCAACTGCGCCCAGCACTGCACCCACTACGAATGTAGAGCCGCGAGCGCCCGGTGCTGACGCTCCCCAGCTCGCCGAGCTTCGTGCGCTCACCAGCCGGGAGAACGTTACCAAGATGCTGCGCGAACCGAACTCGCGGGAGACCGCAGGGCAGTTGGCCGCGATCTGGAGTCTGTTGAGCAAGGAAAATGTCAAGTCCTTGCTGCAAGGCCCGGATGCAGATGAGGCGCGTAAGGTGATTACCGAAGCGAAGGAACGTTTAGGTCAGTCAAGCCTGCAGAGGATCCATGACCGCTCCGCACAAACAGAGGCATCGGGCTTGAGCGCTCAAGAGATCCGCGACCGCATCTCCACTTCTGACCCCGAGGAAGGTTTCAGCCAATACAGGCAAATCGAGCATGAGCTACGCATTGAGGACTCTTATACCAAACAGCGGGTGCGGCAAAGTACGCCCCTCGCCTCGGCCCTCTTCGATATCGGCAAGGAAGTGGACCTCGGCGAGCCGACCCCGCAACCGGACAATTCACCGCCAGCGGCAGACAGCCCCAAACCTGACAACAACGACAACGACAACAACAACAACAACAACAACAACAACAACAACAACAACAACAACAACAACAACAACAACAACAACAACCAGAGCACCCAGAGCACCCAGAGCGCCAGCAGCAACCCCAGGACTGACAATAGCCAGACCTTCACATTCCACAACATCCGCGATTCAAACTTCGACGCACCTAAAGAAGTGATGGATTTTGACCACAACAAAGACAAACTCGATGTATCGGCAATTCGACACCAACTCGGCAACAAGCCATTGAAATTGGTAGAAAATTTTTCAGGCGCCAGTGGTGAGATGCAGATTCACTACAGCCCGGCCAATAATACGAGCGTGGTGATGATTTCCGGTAACCCAGGAGAGCCGCCTTTTGTAGTGAAGGTCTTCGGTGAGGTCAGGTACAGCAACCTCACTACCTGACCCGTGTCACTCATCCTTCTCCAGCAGCTTGACGACCCGTGGCATCACACTGAATACCATCAGTGCCAGCAGCGTACTGAGTACCGCCGTCGATTCACGCCCCATCCCCGCCGCCACCCCAATGGCGGCGGTCATCCATAACCCGGCCGCCGTGGTCAGGCCCTTCACGTGCTGGCCCTCCTCGTCTTCCTTGCCCTTGAGGATGGTACCGGCGCCAAGGAAGCCAATCCCAGCAATCACCCCCTGCACCACGCGGCTCATGGCGTCCGCCTGGCTGCCGGACATTTGCGGCACCAGCACAAACAACGCGGCGCCCAAGGCCACCAGCATATGGGTGCGCACCCCTGCCGCCTTGCCCTTTTGTTCACGTTCAAACCCCAGGATGCCGCCTAAAAGCGCGGCGATCAGCAGGCGCACAGTGATTTGCGTCAACTGCCGAGCGTCGCCGATGTCGGCAAATTCAGCCTGCAGGGTTTGCCACACTTGATGCCACCAGGCGTCCATGGATGTGTCCTTTCTTATTGTGAATGAAAGATAGACAGTGCAGACCGCCAGTCAGTTGCCTGGAACCCGCCAGCGTTACCGTCGCCTAACGGGACATAGCCCATGAACAGGAGATCGCCATGTCTGTACGCATCGAAAATCATTTGTGCTACTTCACGCTCGACGAGACCGGCCAGGAACAGAGCCTGCCGGCTACTCGGGTAAATATTCTTACCGACAATGAAAAAGCCATGTCTTATGTGGAATTGGCCGGCCAGCAGATCTACATCACCGAAGCCGAGGCCGACGCCCTCACCGTAGAAGGCGCCAAAGATGGTCGTAACCACGTAAAGGCCGATAAACCGGGTTCGGTGATTTGATTGATCTGTATCAATACACATCTAAGCCCCCCTGTACCCCAGTGAGCCTGGGGTACAGCAGATTGCCAAAGACGGTTGAACCAGCCCCATCTGATCCGCTTTTTATCACCATGCCTGAGCCTGTTATGCGAACAGACTGTCGCCCATAGTTCCCCGGCCTGATGGAGGCTGATGAGCGAACGACCATGAGCGAACGAATCCCAACCGTGGAAACCTTTGAGCCCAACCACCCAAAGAAGGTGAAGGCCAGATCCAGCGACAACCTGATTCATACCCGCAGCTTCACCGGCGTGTTTCGCACCTTGCGCGTCGGCGGTGCCGGCCTGCTGTTCCTGATCTTTTTTGGCACCGTATGGCTGAACTGGGGTGGCCGCCAAGCCGTGCTGTGGGACCTGGCCGAGAGTAAGTTCCACATCTTCGGCGCTACTTTCTGGCCTCAGGATTTCATCCTGCTCTCGGCGCTGCTGATCATCTGCGCCTTTGGCCTGTTTGCAATCACGGTGTTTGCCGGCCGCGTATGGTGCGGCTACACCTGCCCGCAAAGTTCGTTCACTTGGCTGTTCATGTGGTGTGAAAAGGTCACCGAGGGCGAGCGCAACCAACGCATCAAGCTGCAAGCCGCACCATGGAGCCTGAATAAACTGGCGCGGCGCTCGGCCAAACATACGTTGTGGCTGGGTATCAGCGTGCTGACGGGGCTGACGTTTGTTGGCTACTTCACACCGATCCGCCCGCTCGCCACCGAATTGCTGACCTGGCAGATGGGCGGCGTGAGCCTGTTCTGGGTGCTGTTTTTTACCGGTGCCACTTACATCAATGCCGGCTGGCTGCGCGAAGCGGTGTGCATGCACATGTGCCCCTATGCACGGTTCCAGAGTGTGATGTTTGATAAAGACACCCTGACCATTTCCTACGACGCCGCCCGTGGCGAACGCCGTGGCCCGCGTAAACGCGAGGTGCAGCCCGCGGACGTCGGCCTCGGCGATTGCATCGATTGCCAACTGTGCGTGCAGGTATGCCCCACCGGCATCGATATTCGTGACGGCCTGCAAATGGAATGCATCGGCTGCGCGGCCTGCATCGACGCCTGCGACTCGATCATGGACAAAATGGGCTATGCCCGCGGCTTGGTGAGCTACACCAGCGAACACCAATTGCAAGGTGGCAAGACTCACCTGCTGCGGCCCCGCCTGATCGGCTACAGTGCCGTGCTGTTGGTGATGATCGCAGCGTTGGTGGTGGCCTTGGTCGAACGGCCGATGGTATCGCTGGACGTCACCAAGGACCGTGGTATGTTCCGCGAAAACAGCCAGGGCTTGATCGAAAACATCTACAGCCTCAAGGTCATCAACAAGACCCAGCAACGCCAGGACTACCGTCTGGGACTGGTGGATGCCGACGGCTTCCAGTTGCAGGGCAAGACCCAGTTCAGCCTGGCGCCCGGGGAAATCGTCGATGTACCGGTGTCGGTGGCATTGCTGGCGGACAAACCGGTGAGCAGTTCGCAGACTATCCGCTTCAAAGTCACGGATGTGGATGAACCCTGGATCTACAGCGCTGCAGACAGTCGTTTTGTTGCACCGTTGAATCGCTGAAATCTATCTGGATAGATAGAGATCCAAATGTGGGAGCGGGCTTGCTCGCTCCCACATTTACCCAGCGTACACACAGAAAAACCTGTTTAAGGCCCCCATGAAACGCTACGAAAAATTCGCCGACGACATCGCAGAACTGATCCGCTCCGGCGTCCTCGGCCCTGGCCAGCGTGTACCATCGGTGCGCTACGCCAGCCAGACCTACGGCGTCAGCCCGTCCACAGTGTTCCAGGCTTACTACCTGCTGGAGCGCCGCGGCCTGATTCGCGCACGGCCGCGTTCCGGCTACTTCGTCAACACCCATGCGCCCAGCCCGTTTTCCGAACCGGAGGTGAGTGAGCAGGTGCACGAATCCACCGATGTAGACGTGAGCGAACTGGTGTTCTCGGTCCTGGACTCCATCAAGGACCCTAACACCGTGCCCTTCGGCTCGGCGTTCCCCAGCCCGATGTTATTCCCACTGCCCCGCCTGGCTCGGTCCCTGGCCAGTGCCAGCCGCGAAATGGACCCGCGCCTGGTCGTCACCGACATGTCGCCGGGCAACCCGCAACTGCGCCGACAGATTGCCCTGCGTTACATGGTCGGCGGCCTGATGCTGCCCATGGAGGAGTTGTTGATCACCAATGGCGCCCTTGAAGCACTGAACCTGTGCCTGCAGGCCGTGACCGAACCCGGCGACCTGGTTGCCATCGAAGCCCCGGCGTTCTATGCCTGCCTGCAAGTGCTGGAGCGCCTGAAGCTCAAGGCCGTGGAAATCCCGGTGCACCCACGCGACGGCATTGACCTCGACGCCCTTGCCCAAAGCCTTGAGCGCTATCCGATCAAGGCCTGCTGGACCATGACCAGCTTCCAGAACCCCATGGGCGCTACCTTGCCTGAGGCGAAAAAACAGGCGCTGGTGGAACTGCTGCGCGGTCATCAGGTGCCGTTGATTGAAGATGATGTCTATGCAGAGCTGTATTACGGGCAGCAAGCGCCGAAGCCGGCCAAGGCTTTTGACACTGAAGGGTTGGTGATGCATTGCGGTTCCTTTGCCAAAAGCCTGGCACCGGGTTACCGCGTCGGTTGGGTCGCGGCCGGGCGCTTCGCGCAGAAAGTCGAGCGCCTGAAACTGATGACCTCATTGTGCCCATCGATGCCGGCCCAGGCGGCAATTGCCGACTACCTGCAGCACGGCGGTTATGACCGGCACCTGCGCAAACTGCGCTATGCCCTGGAAGAACAGCAAAGCGCCATGCTGGCAGCCATCGCCCGTTACTTCCCGACCCAGACACGGGTCAGCCAGCCGGCCGGCGGGTATTTCCTGTGGCTGGAACTGCCGGAACAGACCGACTCGCTGAAATTGTTCCAGATGGCCTTGGCCCAAGGCATCAGCATTGCCCCGGGGCCGATTTTCTCGGCGACCCGACGGTTCAGCAATTGCATTCGCTTGAACTATGGCAGCCCGTGGACCGAGGCGTCGGAAAAGGCCATGGAAACGCTGGGGCGGATTGTGCGGTCGTTTTAACGATGGGATACACAGCCTTAGGAACCCTGCGCCCCAAGGAGACACTCAGGTGTGTGTATCTTCACTTCGAGACCGCCATGCGCATCAACATGCTTCCCGCATCGACCGCCTACCAGCTTGGCGAAGGGCGCCCGGAAAACAACTGGCTTGCGGTGCCTGCAGCGCCCGAAGAACCGCCTTTCGCGGATCGTCGCTCCGCCAGGCAAATCATCAACGCCAATCCAGGGTTGAAACACCTGCTCAGGCGCAGGGACAGCTATCCGGTGACCGACTTGCTCAAGCGACAACTGGGCGACTGGACATCCGCCAACCCTGATGCCAAAGCCAGGGCGCACGCGGCCTATAACCTGGCGCGAGTGATCAATGTCCTCGACAACGTAAATGATCGTCGCGTCGGTAACAGTGAACGGCATGACGGCAAGATCAACGGCTTTTACAACGCGGGCTATTCCACCCGTAAAAATTCCGAGGCGCGCCTACTCGTAGCATTCGCGCAAGACGGCTATGACGTACTGCAAAGCCTGGGGCGCTAGCCAGGAGATTTAACGTCCTCCACCCAGATCCAGGAAGGTTCCGGTGGCGTATGAAGCCTTGTCCGACAGCAGCCAGATAATCGCCTCCGCCACCTCATCCGGGCGCCCACCACGAGCCATGGGAATGCCGGACTCCAGCTTGCTGACCCGGTCCGGGTCACCGCTGAGGGCGTGAAAATCGGTAAAGATGTAGCCGGGGCGTACTGCGTTGACACGAATGCCTTCACCCGCGACCTCTTTCGACAGGCCAATCGTGAAGGTGTCCAGGGCCCCCTTGGACGCAGCATAGTCGACATACTCACCCGGCGATCCCAGGCGCGCCGCCACCGACGATACGTTGACAATGCTGCCACCCTGCCCGCCATGCCGGGGCGACATGCGCAGCACTGCGTGCTTTGCGCACAGGATCGGGCCCAGCACATTGGTCTTCATGATTTTCAGGAGGCGAAATTCGGACATTTCATCGACCCGCGACTTCTGCCCGACGGTGCCAGCGTTATTGACCAGCGCCGTGACACGGCCCAGTTCGGCATCCACGCGATTGAACAACGCGATCACCTCATCTTCGCTGCTGACATCGGCGCGCACCGCAATGGCCTGGGCGCCCAAACCGCGCACCTGTTCAAGCATGCCCTGGGCGGCCTTCTCGTCAGACTGGTAATTAATGCAGATGCGATACCCCTCGCGAGCGGCCAGCAACGCCGTCTCGGCGCCAATTCCACGGCTACCTCCGGTGATGATGACGACTTTATCCATGGCTGCGGTCTCCAGATTCAACCTGATGTTTAGGGTTGGATCCAAGAATACCCGTCACTCATAGCTTTTGTCAGGCGCTACCGTTTGTTCGGCGCTGCGGATATCTGCCATGAAGCTATCGGCTGGCAATGGGTGCCCCAACAAGTAGCCTTGCAACGAATCACATCCCAGGCGAGTGAGAAAATCCTGCTGCACATCGGTTTCCACGCCTTCGGCCACAATCCGCAAGCCCAGGGCCTGGCCGAGCGCCACGATGGCCGAAACGATCGCCGCGTCGTCGCTGTCATGTTCCAGGTCACGCACGAAGCCGCGATCAATCTTCAACTCGTTGGCCGGCAGGCGCTTGAGGTACATCAGGCTGGAGTAGCCGGTGCCAAAGTCATCGATGGACAGGTCGACGCCCATGTCCGAGAGCTGCTGCAACACCGTCATGCTCGCGTCGGCATCGCTCATGGCGGTGGTCTCGGTAATTTCCAGGGTCAGGCTGTTGGCGGGCAATTGGTGACGCTCCAGGGCGGCCGCTACGCTGTTGACCAACCCGGCGTGACAGAACTGCAACGCCGAGAGATTTACGGCAATGCGCCAACTCTCATAACCCTGTGCATACCACAGGCTCATCTGGCGGCAGGCTTCGTTGAGTACCCACTCGCCGATGGGAATGATCAGCCCGGTTTTCTCTGCCAGTGCGATAAAAGTCGCCGGCAGCAACAGGCCCTGCTGCGGGTGCTCCCAACGCAGCAACGCCTCGGCGCCCACCGCAATACCGCTCACTGCGTCGAACTTTGGCTGGTAATACAAGCGAAACTGCCCCTGTTCGAGGGCATTGCGCAGATCCTGCAACAGCTGCAATTGCTTGCGCGCATTGGTATTCATCGATACATCGAAGAAGCTGTAGCCGTTCTTGCCCATGCCCTTGGCGTGGTACATCGCCGCATCGGCGTTCATCAACAATTCCTGAGGGCTGCTGCCGTTGCCCGGGAACAGGGCGATGCCGATGCTGGCAGAGATGTTCAACTCATGCTCGGCGACCTTGAAGGTGCGGTTGATCAGGCCAACCTGTCGTTCGGCCAAGCCCATGGCATCGTCCGGCTGGGTCAATTGCACCAGCAACACAAATTCGTCGCCACCGATACGGGCGAGGGTGTCCTGGCTGCGCAAGTCCTCGCGCAAGCGCAGGCCGACCTCGCGCAGCAACTGATCGCCCATGTGATGACCAAATGCATCATTGACCGGCTTGAAGCCATCCAGGTCGATAAACATTAAGGCAAAGCAGCCGCCCCGCTCATTCACCGCCTGGATACCTTGCTGGATGCGATCCGCCAGCAGCGTGCGATTGGGCAGGCCGGTGAGCATGTCATGCAGCGCCAGATGGGTCAGCTCCCGGTTGGCCAGGGTCAGGGAATCGGCGAGCACGGCAGTGCGCGCTTCCAGGCGTGCGTCGAGCAGCGAGGTCAATAGCGCAATGACCAGCACCGCCAAAGAGGTCACCAAAACCAGGTTATCCAGGCCCCTGCCGCTCAGGCCCGTCAGTGCGGCACCGCAAAAGCTGTCGTCGGCAAAACGCGCCGCGGCCATCCCGGTGTAGTGCATGCCGACGATAGCCACGCCCATCACCACCGCCGCCCCACCCCGTGCCAGGCGCACATAAGGCGTGTTGCGCCGCAGGTTGAAGGCGATCCACAGTGCCGCACCGGAAGCCACCACTGCAATCAATAATGAGGCGCCAAACAAAGTGGGATCGTAGTCGATACCCGGCGTCATGCGCATCGCAGCCATGCCGGTGTAATGCATGCTGGCGATACCGGCGCCCATGATCAACGCACCGAATGCCAACTGCCAGGCCGGCAGGCGTGGCTGACTGACCAGCCACAAGGCGAAGCCACTGGATAACACCGCGATCAACAGCGACAGCGCAGTGATGCCCAGGTCAAACCCGAGGGCAAACGGCAGGCGCAGGGCCAACATGCCGATAAAGTGCATGGACCAGACACCGACGCCCATCGCCAATGCACCGCCGCTGATCCATAGATAAACGGCGCGCCCCTTGGCGGTAGCGATACGCCCGGCCAGGTCCAACGCGGTATAGGACGCCAGTACAGCGACGCACAGGGAAATCACGACAAGGGAGGTTGAATAGCTACCGATCAGCATAGGACTTCTCGCGGGCTACCGGGGTGTAAAAGCCCGTGCCAAGTGGCAAAGCGGGCGATTGTAGCGAGAATGAATCTGGGGCAGGTGATTAATTATCAGAAGGCCATTAGTGATTTTTTTGCGTCAATCGGATGGCCTCATGAGGCATTTTCTGGTCACCACGGAGATCAAAATGTGGGAGAGGCGGTGCTACGATTCGACTCGCCCCCCGAGGGCCATGGGTAGCTACACAGCTGTGTAGCAGCCGACGGTAACCACGATGCGAAGCGAGCCGCTCTTGATCTTGCTTTTGATCTTAGGCGCCCCGTCAAACCACGCTGGCCGGAATTCGACAGGGATTTGGGGGGTAAACCGGCAGGGATGCCGGTTTAGCCGCCCCGCGCCATGGATGGCGCGTGGCGGCGGCCCCCCAAATCCATGGCGGATTACGGGCACACCGAGCCTGGGCGAGGTGCCGAGTGGTGGGGCAAGAGCCTTTTGGTTACTTTTGGGTCTTTTCAAAAGTGACCCGCTGTAAAATAGTGGCCGTTACCGCAGGAATGGATATGTACAGGGTCTGATCCAACATCCTGGGCGGCTGTCAGGCCGCCATCGGGAGCAAGCCCCCTCCCACATTTGGACCGAGACCATCAGTCAAATACTGGTCGGCTGTCAGGCCGCCATCGGGGGCAGGCCCCCTCCCACATTTGGGCCGGGTCACTCCTTTTCGGCCAGGGAGGTCTGGCCGTCCCAGCCGCCCCCGAGTGCGGCAATCAGCTGCACACTTGCCACCAAGCGCGACTGCAGCAAGTTCAACACCGTACGCTCGTTACTCAGGGCCGTCGCTTGCACGGTGACCACGTCCAGGTAGGCAATCAGCCCCGCCTTGTACTGGTTCTCGGTCAGGCGCAACGACTCACGCGCTGACTCCAGCGCTTCATTGCTGACCACCGCCTCGTCCGCCAGTACCTTGAGTTGCACCATGTAGTTTTCCACCTCACGGAAACCATCCAGCACCGTCTGGCGGTACTTGGCCACGGTCTCGTCATAGCTGGCCACGGTGCGGTCGACTTCCGCCGAGCGCTGGCCGCCATCAAAGAGGGTCATCGCCAGTTTGGGCCCCACCGACCAGAAGCGGTTCGGCAGGCTGATCCAATCCTCATAGGTGCTGCTGGAATAGCCGCCCTGCAGGCTCAGGCTGAGGTCCGGGTAGTACGCCGCCTTGGCAACGCCGATATTGGCGTTGGCGGCGATCACCGAGCGCTCCGCCGAAGCAATGTCGGGGCGGCGTTCGAGCAACTGGGATGGCAGGCTCACCGGTATCTGTGGCAGTGCCGGGATTTCCTTGCTCACGGCCAGGTTGAAGTTGTCCGGGGCTTCCCCGATCAATACGGCGATGGCGTTTTCCAGTTGGGCGCGCTGCCAGATCAGGTCGATCAGACTGGCCTGGGTAGTCTTGAGCTGGGTTTGCGCCTGGGCAATGGCGTCCTTGCCGGCTACACCGGCGCGGTATTGGTTTTCGGTCATCTTCAATGAGCGTTGGTAGGTGTCCAGCGTGGCTTGCAGCAGGCGTGTCTGTTCGTCCATGACCCGCAGTTGCAGGTAGCTTTGCACCAGTTCCGATTGTTGGCTCAGGCGCATCGCGGCCAGATCGGCTGAGCTGGCCTCGGCGCTGGCTTCATTGGCCTCCAGACCACGGCGCAACTTGCCCCAGATATCGGCCTCCCAACTCACGCCCAACTGCGCATTGAGGGTGTCGCGAATACCGCTGCTGGAGCTGCTGAGGCTCGCGCTGCTGCTGCCGGTGCCCTGGCTGGCGCGGGTTTTACCGACGCTCAGGTCGACGCTGGGGTAGAACGCCCCGCGTGAACTGCGCACCAGTGCCTGGGCCTGGCGAAAACGTGCTTCGGCCTGGGCGACGGTCTGGTTGGACGTGTTGAGGCGCACCACCAGGTCATTCAGTTGGCGGTCGCCGTACAGCTCCCACCAGGCTCCGCGGGCCAGGGAGTCACTCGGATTAGCCTGACGCCAGCCTTGGGCTTCCTTGAATTGCGCCGGTTCGATGACCTCCGGACGCTGGTAGTCGGGCCCGATGGCACAGGCGCCGAGCATGACTGCGCACACCATTACGGCCAATGACTTCATGCCATTGCCGAAGATTTTATTTGGGGTTGAATCGGTCATAGCGCAGTGTCCAGGGCAGCATCGGTACGCACGCCGCGCCAGGCGTTGAAACGATGGCGTGCGCGGTCGAGATAGAGGTAGACCACCGGAGTGGTGTAGAGGGTCAGGATCTGGCTGAAAACCAGGCCGCCAATGATGGTCAGGCCCAGGGGGCGACGCATTTCCGCACCATCGCCGGTGCCGAGCAACAATGGCAAGGCGCCGAGGATCGCGGCGAGCGTTGTCATCAGGATCGGTCGCAGACGCAGCAGGCAGGCGCTGCGGATTGATTCCAGCGGGCCCATACCGTCGTTGCGTTCCAGTTGCAGCGCCAGGTCGATCATCAGGATCGCGTTCTTCTTCACCACTCCGATCAGCAGGAACAAGCCCAGCAATGAGATCAGGCTGAACTCGCCCCCCGTCAGGTAGATGGCCAGCATGGCGCCCACCCCGGCCGAAGGCAGCGTCGACAGGATCGTCAGCGGATGGATATAGCTTTCATACAAAATGCCCAGCACCAGGTACACCGCGACCAATGCGCCCAGGATCATGAACGGCTGACCCTTCTGCGTGGCCGCAAAGGCATCGGCGGTGCCGGCCATCTTGGCGATCACATCTTCGGGCAAGCCGACCTTGGCAATCGCCCGCTCGATAGCGGCCGTGCCCTGCTCTACCGTGACGCCGGGGGCCATGTCGAAGGCGATATTCTCCGAAGCGAATTGGCCTTCATGGCTGACGCGATCATCTGCGAGACTGTTTTCATAATGGGCGATGGTCGACAACGGCACCCGCGCACCATCGGCAGTGATCACCTGTACCTGATTGAGGGTGATCGGGTCCTGGGCATATTTGGGGTTGACCTCCATTACCACCTGATACTGGTTGAGGCTGTCGTAGATGGTGGAAATCTGCCGCTGGCTGTAGGCGTTGTTCAGCACGGCGGTGACCATGTTCATGTCGATACCCAGGCGCTTGGCCTGGTCACGGTCGACAATCAGCGTGACCTGGGCCGCGCCCCGACCCTCACGGGCGTCGATGGCGGTCAGCTCCGGCAACTCGCGCATGGCCGCAACCACTTTCGGGTACCACAGGCGCAACGCGGCCAAATCACCACTTTGCAGGATGTAGGAGTACTGCGCGCTGGTCTGGTCGCGGCTGCCACCAAACTGCAGGTCCTGGTCGGCCATCAGGAACAGACGCCCGCCCGGCACCAGCGGCACGTCCTTGCGCAAGCGCTCGATTACCGCCTGGGCGGAGATCTTGCGCTCGCTGATCGGCTTGAGGCGCACCAGCATCACCGCATTGTTGGTGCCGTTGTTGCCGCCGATAAATCCGGCTACGCTGAGCACTGCCGGGTCCTTGAGCACCGCCTGGCGGAAGATCTCCATCTTCGGCTGCATCACGCTGAACGACAGGCCATCGTCGCCACGCACGAAACCGATCAGTTGGCCGGTGTCCTGCTGCGGCATAAAGGTCTTTGGCACCACCACGTACAACGCGACGTTCAAACCAATAGTCAGTAACAGGCTGAGCAGGGTCAGACGCCGATGGCGCAAGATCCAATCCAGGCTGATGGCGTAGCCGGCGACCATACGGTCGTTGATCTTCTGGCTCCAGCGCTGCAAACCGGTCTGCTGGTTTTTGTCGTGGGGCTTGAGCCAGCGGGCGCAGAGCATCGGCGTCAGGGTCAACGAGACGATCAGCGAGACAATGATCGCCGCCGACAAGGTGATGGAAAACTCGCGGAACAGGTTGGTGACAATTCCGCCCATGAACAGGATGGACAGGAACACCGCCACCAGCGACACGTTCATCGACAGCAAGGTAAAGCCGACTTCCTGGGCTCCCAGGTACGCGGCCTTCATCGGCGGCACACCTTCATCGATATGCCGGGAAATGTTCTCCAGCACCACAATGGCGTCGTCCACCACGAGCCCGGTGGCCAGGATCAGCGCCATCAGCGAAAAGTTGTTCAGCGAAAAACCGTACAGGTACATCACCGCAAAGGTGCCCACCAGCGACACTGGCACCGCCAGGGTCGGGATCAGCGAAGCGCGGAAGTTGCCCAGGAACAGGTACACCACCAGGATCACCAGGCCTACGGCAATCAGCAAGGTCATCTCGGCTTCGTGCAGGGTGGCGGCGATCACCGGCGAGCGGTCCATGGCCAGGCTGAGCTTGACGCTGGACGGCAGCACCGCCTGCAACGCTGGCAACTGGGCCTTGATCTGCCTGACCGTCTCGATGATGTTGGCGCCGGACTGGCGGTTGATCACCAGCAGCACCGCCGAGTCATTGTTGAAGAAACCGCTGTTGTAGCGGTCCTCCACGCCATCGGTGATCTTCGCTATGTCCCGCAGGCGCAGGGCCGCGCCATCCTGGTAGCGAATCAACAGCGGCTCGTAGTCCTTGGCCTTTTCCAGTTGGTCGTTGGCCTGGATCTGCCAGTTACGCTCACCGTCCTCCAGGGAACCCTTGGGTCGGCGCTGGTTGGCGTTGGCGATGGTGTTGCGCACATCGTCCAGGGCGACGCCGTACTGGTCGAGGGCCTTGGGCTCCAGCTCGATGCGCACCGCCGGCAGCGAACTGCCGCCGATCTGCACTTCGCCTACGCCGGGTACCTGGGACAGGCTCTGGGACAGGATGGTCGAGGCCAGGTCGTACAACTGGCCCTTCTGCAACACGTCAGAGGTCAGCGACAACACCATAATCGGTGCCTGGGACGGGTTGATCTTCTTGTAGGTCGGCATGCTGCGCATGCCGCTGGGCAGCAGGTTGCGCGAAGCGTTGATGGCCGCCTGCACTTCCCGCGCCGCGCCGTTGATATCACGGTCGGAATCGAACGCCAGGATCACTCGCGTGGAACCCTGGCTCGACGAACTGCTCATGGTGGTGATGCCGGCAATCGAACCGAATGAACGCTCCAGCGGCGTCGCTACGCTGGACGCCATCACCTCGGGGCTGGCGCCGGGCAAGCTGGCCGACACCACGATCACCGGGAAGTCGATCTGCGGCAGCGGCGACACCGGCAACAGGTTGAAGCTGACGCCACCGAGCAACATGATCGCCAGGCTCAGCAGCATGGTGGCTACCGGCCGGCGAATGAAAGGTCCGGACAGGTTCATGGTTCAACCGGCTCCAGGCGTTGCGGTTCTTTGCGCCAGCGCCGGCCAAGACGATCGAAGTACAGGTAGATCACCGGCGTGGTGAACAGCGTCAACACCTGGCTCACCAGCAAGCCCCCTACCATCACCAGGCCCAGCGGTTGGCGCAGCTCTGCACCGGAACCGCTGGCGAGCATCAGCGGCACTGCGCCGAACAACGCGGCCAGGGTGGTCATCAGGATCGGCCGGAAGCGCAGCAGTGCCGCCTGGTAGATCGCCGTCTGTGGATCAAGGCCCTGGTTGCGCTCGGCGTCGAGGGCAAAGTCGATCATCATGATCGCGTTCTTTTTCACGATACCGATCAGCAGGATGATGCCGATGATCGCGATCATGCCCAGGTCGTTGCCACTGAGCAGCAACGCGAGCAACGCCCCCACCGCTGCCGACGGCAAGGTCGAGAGGATGGTGATCGGGTGGATATAGCTCTCGTAGAGCACACCGAGCACGATATACATGGTGACCACCGCGGCCAGGATCAGCAGCAAGGTGCTCGACAGCGACGCCTCGAACGCCTGGGCCGCACCCTGGAACTGGGTCTGCACGCCCACCGGCATGCCGATGTCCTTCTGGGTCTGGTTGATCAGCTCCACGCCTTTGCCCAGGGCGACGCCGGGGGCCAGGTTGAACGACATCATCACCGCCGGGAACTGGCCGATATGGGCAATCGCCAGCTGCGCCTGGCGCTGCTCCACATGGGCCAGGCTCGACAGCCGCACCTGGCCGCCATCGGTAGTCTTCACATGGATCTGGTTGAGGGCAGCCGGGCCGAGGGTCTCGCCGGACTGGGCCTGCAACACCACGCGGTATTGGCTGGCCTGGGTGTAGATAGTGGAAATCTGCCGCTGGCCGAAGGCGTCATACAGCGCGTCAGTGATGGTCGCGACGTTGACGCCCAGGCGTGAGGCCGCATCGCGATCGATCACCAGGTACACCTGCAAGCCCTTGTCCTGCAAGTCGCTGGCGACGTCGGTGAGTTCCGGCAACTGGCTGAGGGCATGCACCAGCTTGCCACTCCACAGCGCCAGCAACTCGGCGTCCGGGGACGACATGCTGAACTGGTACTGGGTGCGGCTGACACGGTCTTCGATGGTCAGGTCCTGCACCGGCTGCATGAACAGGCGGATGCCCACCAGCTTGTCGATTTCAGGTTGCAGTCGTGTAATCACCTGCGCTGCGGTCAAATCGCGCTGGCCGTGGGCCTTGAGGTTGATCAACAGGCGGCCGCTGTTGAGGGTGGCGTTATCGCCATCCACGCCAATGTAGGACGACAGGCTTTCCACCGCCGGATCGGCGAGGATGATCTTCGCCAGCTCCTGCTGGCGCTGGCTCATCGCCGCAAACGAAATCGACTGCGGCGCCTCGGAAATCCCCTGGATCACCCCGGTGTCCTGCACCGGGAAAAAGCCCTTGGGCACCACCAGGTACAGCACCACCGTGAGGCCCAGGGTAGCGATGGCCACCAGCAGGGTCAGCGGTTGGTGCTTGAGCACCCATTGCAATTTGCGGCCATAGGCTTCGATCAGCCAATCGATCCAGGCGCCGCTGGCCTTGTAGAAGCGCCCCTGCTCTTCTTCCTTGGGTTCACGTTTGAGCAGGCGTGCACACATCATTGGCGTCAGGGTCAGGGACACCACCAGGGAAATCAGGATCGCCACCGCCAGGGTGATGGCAAATTCACGGAACAGCCGCCCGACCACGTCGGCCATGAACAGCAGCGGAATCAACACCGCGATCAACGACAGGGTCAGGGACACCAGGGTAAAGCCAATCTGCTTGGCGCCCTTGAGCGCGGCCGCCATCGGCGTCTCACCCTCCTCGATATAGCGGGAGATGTTTTCCAGCATGACGATGGCGTCATCCACCACAAAGCCGGTGGCAATGGTCAGGGCCATCAGCGTCAGGTTATTGATGGAGAACCCCGCCAGGTACATCACGCCAAAGGTGCCGACCAGGGACAGCGGCACGGCGATAGACGGAATGATGGTGGCGCTGACCCGACGCAGGAACAGGAAGGTCACCATCACCACCAGGGCAATGGCGATCAGCAGTTCATGCTGCACATCCTTGACCGAGGCGCGAATGGTCTGGGTACGGTCGGTGAGCACGGTCACATCGAGCCCGGCCGGCAGGTTGTCGGTGATGCTCGGCAGCAGCGCCTTGATGCGATCGACCACCTCGATCACGTTGGCGCCGGGTTGGCGCTGGATATTCAACAGCACCGCCTGGTTCTCATTGGCCCAGGCCGCGAGGCGTTCGTTTTCGGCGCCGTCGACGATCTGCGCCACATCCTTGAGGCGCAGCGGTGCGCCATTGTTGTAGGCCAGGATCAGTTCGGCATATTGCTCGGGCGAGACCAACTGGTCGTTGGCATCGAGCATCGACACGCGAGTGGGACCGTCAAAGTTGCCCTTGGGCTGGTTGACGTTGGAAGCGGCGATCAGGCTGCGCACATCCGACAGGTTCAAACCATTGGCCGCCAGGGCCTCGGGGTTGACCTTGATGCGCACAGCCTGGCGCTGGCCACCGGCGATGCTGACCATGCCGACGCCGCTGATCTGCGCGATTTTCTGCGCCATACGCGTGTCGACCAGGTCATTGAGCTTGGGCAACAGCATGGTCTTGGAAGTGATTGCCAGGGTCAGCACCGGGGTATCAGCCGGGTTGACCTTGTTGTACACCGGCGGTGCCGGCAAATCCTTGGGCAGCAGGTTGGTGGCCGCGTTGATCGCGGCTTGCACCTGTTGCTCGGCGACATCCATATTGATGTCGAGATTGAAACGCAGGGTCAGCACCGAGGCGCCGCCGGAGCTGGTGGACGCCATCTGGGTCAGCCCGGGCATCTGCCCGAACTGGCGCTCAAGGGGTGCGGTGACCGCGCTGGTCATCACATCAGGGCTGGCGCCGGGGTACAGGGTCATCACCCGGATCGTCGGGTAGTCCACCTGAGGCAAGGCCGACACCGGCAGCAAGCGGTACGAAATGATACCGGCCAGCACAATGGCCAGCATGCTCAGCGTGGTGGCGACCGGGCGAAGGATGAACAGGCGTGACAGGTTCATGAACCGACCTTTTGCGCCTTGCCGGCGTCAGCGCCGGTCTCCCCTTTTGCCGCAGGTTTGCCTTGTAGGTGTTCGGTCGGCGTGGTCGGCACTTCGCTGCTGTCATTGACCACTTCGATTTCGCTGCCGTCCTTGAGGCGGTCGGTGCCTTCCAGTACCACGCGGTCGCCGGCGACCAGGCCCTCCTTGATCACGGTGTTGTCGCCGTCGGTGTCACCGAGCACCAAAGGCTGGACCTTGACCTTATTGTCGCCGTCGAGCTTGTAGACAAAGGTGCCGGTATTGCCGAACTGGATCGCCGCAGACGGTGCCAGCACCACGTTATGCAGGGTGTCGGCGAGCAAGTGCACATTGACGAACTGGTTGGGGAACAGCGCCTGGTCCTTGTTATCGAAGCGCGCCTTGAATTTCAGGGTGCCGGTGGTGACATCGATCTGGTTGTCCAGGCTCTGCAGCACGCCGACGGCCTGCTTTTTCGTGTCGCCACGGTCCCAGGCTTCCACCGGCAGCCTGTTGCCAGCGTGGTAACGAGCGAGCACGGTTTCCAGGGTATTTTCCGGCAGGGTGAAGGCCACGCTGATCGGCTGGGTCTGGGTGATCACCGCCAGGGCCGTGGTGTCGTTGGCGGCGACCAGGTTGCCGACGTCAAGCTGGCGCAAGCCGACGCGGCCGCTGATCGGAGCGCGGATCTTGGTGAATTCAAGGTTGAGCTTGGCGTCGTCTACCGCGCCCTGGTTGGTCTTGACCGTGCCCTGGTATTGCAAGACCAGCGCTTCGGCGGTGTCCAGCGTCTGCTTGGCGATACTGTCCTGGGCATACAGGCCGCGATAACGCTCGACGTCGACCTGGGCGTTTTTCAGCTGGGCCTGGTTCTGCAGCAGCGTGCCCTGGGCCTGGAGCAAGGCGTTCTGGTAGCTGCGCGGGTCGATTTCCGCCAGCAGGTCGCCGGCCTTGACCATCTGCCCTTCTTCAAAGGCGATCTTCATCAGCTCACCGCCCACCCGGCTGCGCACATTAATAGTGTTGAGCGCCGTGACCGTGCCCAGGGCCTTGTAGTACACCGGGAACTCCCCCAGCACCGCTGGCGCCACACGCACCGGCACCGGGCCGGTGGAACCGCCGAAGCCCGGGCGTGCCATGCCGGTTTTACCGGTGTGCCCGGCCGGCGCGTCTTTATGGGCCGCGCCGCTGGGCCAGAATTTCCAGCACAGGCCGGCGATAACCAGCAGCACGAGCAGGCCAAACAGCCAGCGACGGGAGTTGCGGGGGGAGGATTGCATGGAGTGATCAACCATTGGGCGCGAGAGCTTCTACTTGGGGAGGCTGAAAGATAAGCACTGGGATGCGTTAAGAAAAGCACCTTTACCGGCTATTTACCTTGGGCTTACAACTTTTAACTTCTATGGCTTAGTCCGACGGCTGTTTCGCTAAGCATTTGAGCTGCAAATAAAAACGGCCTGGACTAGGCCAGGCCGCAATCATGCATCATACGTGTTACTGCCAAACGACAGTTACGCGCAGAAACAGTTACTTCAACACAGCCAGGGCTGCATCGTAGTTCGGTTCTTCAGCGATTTCCTTGACCAACTCGCTGTGCAGCACGTTGTCGTTTTCGTCCAGCACTACGACAGCACGAGCGGTCAGGCCCTGCAGCGGGCCGTCGGCGATGGAAACACCATAGTCAACGGCGAAGTCGGCGTTGCGGAAGTCCGACAGGTTCTTCACGTTTTCCAGGCCTTCGGAACCACAGAAGCGTGCCTGGGCGAATGGCAGGTCGGAGGAGATGCACAGCACCACGGTGTTGGCCACATCGTTGGCCTGGGCGTTGAACTTGCGCACGGAAGTGGCGCAGGTTGGGGTGTCAACGCTTGGGAAGATGTTCAGCACTTTGCGCTTGCCGGCAAAGGTAGCCAGGGTGGCGTTGGACAGGTCGCCGGCGGTCAGGGTGAAGTCTGCGGCTTTGGCGCCGACTTTCGGCAGTTCGCCTTCAACCTGGACCGGGTTGCCTTTAAGGGTGACTTGAGCCATGAACGGAATCCTTATGCTGGTTTTTGGTTAAACGAATTCGAGAGGCCGAAGTTAACCACAAAGTGCCGATGCTACCTACCGCCAGACACAAATTGTCATGTCGCCAGGTTGTGGTTTAATTGCGCGCTTTTCGCCTGCCCTTCAAGGAAACCGTCGTCGATGAATCAGCCTGCCACCAAAGTCCTGGTCATTGGTTACGTCTGGCCGGAGCCCCGCTCCTCGGCCGCAGGCGGGCATATGATGCAAATCCTTGAGAGTTTTCTTACGCAAGGTTGGGACATTACCTTCAGCAGCCCGGCGACCATCGGCGAACACAAGTCCGACTTGCCGGCACTTGGCATCGCCGAATGTGCCATTGAACTGAATAACAGCAGTTTCGATGACTTTATCCGCGAACTGGCCCCGGATATCGTACTGTTCGACCGCTTCATGATGGAGGAGCAATTCGGCTGGCGCGTGGAGCAATGCTGCCCCGACGCCCTGCGCGTGCTGGAAACCTCCGACCTGCAAAGCCTGCGCGACGCCCGCCACCAGCGTTTCAAGGAGCAGGTGAAAGCCAACCCCGACAGCGACGACTTCAGCGCCCTGTTCGCGCCGGCGCTTCAGGACGAGTTCCAGCGCATGGCCGATACCGACCTGGCCAAGCGCGAAATCGCCGCGATTTACCGCTGTGACATCAGCCTGGTGATCTCCGACATGGAAATCCGCCTGCTCACCGAACAGTTCAAGGTGCCTGCCGCGCTGCTGCACTGGTGCCCGCTGATGCTGCAGCCGCCCACCCGCGCTTTTGCGCCCTTTGAAGACCGTGCGCACTTTCTCAGCATCGGCAACTTCCGCCATGCACCCAACTGGGATGCGGTGCTATGGATGAAGAACAGCCTATGGCCGCTGATCCGCCAGCAACTGCCGGGCGCCCAGTTGCATATCTATGGCGCCTACACGCCGCCCAAGGCTACTGCCCTGCACAACCCGGCCCAGGGTTTCCATGTGATGAACTGGGCCGAAGATGCCCTGCAAGTGATGACGGCGGCGCGTATCTGCCTGGCGCCCCTGCGCTTTGGTGCGGGGATCAAGGGCAAGCTGGTCGACGCGATGTTGTGCGGCACACCCAATGTCACCACCCCCATCGGCGCCGAAGCCATGGGCGATGATCAACCCTGGCCCGGCGCGATCGAGCACAACGCCCCGGCCCTGGCTGCCGCTGCCGTGGCCCTCTATCAGGACCGCGAGCGGTGGACCCAAGCCCAGGAACGTGGGCGTCAGCTGCTGGCTCGGCGTTATGACCAGGCCTTCCACGGGCCAGCCTTGGTCGAATGCCTGGAGCAATGCCGCCGCAACCTTGCCACCCACCGCCGGGACAACTTTACCGGCAGCATGCTGCGCCATCATGCGCATAAAAGTACCCAGTACATGTCGCAGTGGATCGAGGCGAAAAATCGCAACATCTAGGCAATCGAGCAACGCAAGGCGCATGAAAAGCGTGATTCAGACTTGTCGCCGCTGCGCGGCAAGTCTAATCGGACATCCCTGAGCCTTAACGGCAATGCTATTTGCATCGCTGGAACGTGCATCACGAATCATGACTAAGCCCTCACCCGTGCCTGTTTCAGATAAAAATCGTCTGTAATCCTACTCGTACAGGATGCAGCGGCGCACGCTCAGACGCTTGATGCTGGCAGGGTCGTGCACAACGGGGCATTATTCGGGTCGCAACCACAATAAAGCGACGGCAGCATGACCCGAGCAACGCGTATCACCGACCCTTCCTACGAGCTGATGGACGACCACAACGGCCTGTCCATCATCTATCGCCAGCACGGCTTCCCCTGCCCGCTGGTGCGCTGGCACTTCCACAAGGAATACGAGCTGCACCTTATCGTCGCCAGCTCGGGCAAGGTGTTTATCGGCGACTACATCGGTAACTTCTACCCCGAAAGCCTGTTCCTCACCGGCCCCAACCTGCCCCACAACTGGATCAGCCAGGTAGAGGAAGGCGAAGTCGTGCCCAAGCGCGACATGCTGGTGAACTTCACCGATGAGCTGTTCGAGCAAGGCAGCCATACGTTTGCCGAACTCAAGAGCCTGGCGCCGTTGCTGGAACGTGCGCAATACGGCATCGAATTCCGCAGCAAAAAAACCATCGCCCAGGCCATGGCCCTGATGCAGCGCATTGAAGAGGCCCAAGGCATGGCGCGCCTGGGGCACTTTTTCATTTTGCTGGAAGTGCTGAGCGCCTGTGACGACTACCAACTGCTCTCCGGCGTCACCACGCCACAGCAAGCCGACGAACACAGCATCGACCGCACCAACCGCGCGGTGGACTACATCTTTGCCCACTACGCCCGAGAGTTGCCGCTGGAAGAAGTGGCGGAGTACCTGGGGATGAAGCCAACGTATTTTTCCAGGGTGTTCAAACAGGCGACCGGGCGCACTTTTATTGAATTCGTCAATCGGCTGCGCATCAGCAAGTCCTGTGAATTGCTGGCCGATGGGGACAAGGCGGTGACGGATGTGTGCTTTGAGTCGGGGTTCAATAATATTTCCAACTTCAATCGGCGGTTTCAGCAGCTCAAGGGGATGACGCCGTCTCACTATCGGCGGTTGGCGGTGCAGCGGTTGACGGAGCAGAATTTGGCTTGAAATAAATTGAACTAGCTGGCTCATTCCTCGTAGTTCGACGCTGTATGGCTGGGCAAGACCCTCCTCATTAATCAACGAAAAACTGATGTTATTCACAGCATAATTTTCAAGATAACCAATTATAACTTTGCATTCGGATGCCATTCGCTAAACAGCTTATATGCGTCCCATCCCCCTCGTATACCCAGCCCGCCCGGAAGCCTTGCACGACCTCTCGAATCCATAGGTTCTCCCAGAGCACTACGCACACTTTGCTGATTAATCATCAGGGAAAAGGGACTGGGTAACCCTCCAGCATAAACCGGTTGCCCGACCGTCGGGATGAGTGTGATCAGGATCTGTTTCAAGGACGTGGTCGTGTCACTGAAGAGCAACTCCACGCCTTCTACTGGTTGCATGGTTGGCCAATTGCTGTCCTCAAACGATTTCACCAGCGGCTGGTTGGGAATTTTCCCTTCGGCTACAAGCTCGGTGAAACCAAGCCCTAAATTCTTTACCCACAACTTAATCGCTAACGCATCCATCATTACCACCCCTGAACTGGGTTAACGCCATGTAATTATCGGCGAGCGGCCCCAATATTGAACTAAGCACCCCACTCTCGACAGTTAGCAGAGCAATGGTTAACCGAACAGAATCTGGCTTGAAGTGATTACTCCCACGCGCTGCGGGTGTGAACATTACTACTTAGTCGAATTTAATTTTCAGAGCATGTTCAATTACGGTGTACATTGCCCAAATAGAAGCCCATGCTACATACCATACCGTCATTACGATATTGAAGTCCGACGTGAACAGCTGGATAACCAAAATCATCCATGCGGTAGATGTCGCAACCACCGTACCCTCGATATCTTAAAATTTTAACCGGCTCCTTCGACTCACAAGGTGCTCCAAGGATTTTACGGACAGTGATCCGACTCATACTGGCTGTCATCGATAAAGGTAATTCGCCACTGTAAGGGCGGGCACCATCAACCATACTTATTAGTGAAAAAAGAACTTTTTCGAGAGCCGCATCTTTTGATCGAAACCATAGCTCAACTCCCTCCTCCGGCTTCTGTATCAAGTATTCATTATCACAATCTACTATCGATGATTTAAAGGCATCATTAGTAACCACACCATCAGCGCAGAGCTCAGCATGGGCAAAGCCTATCCTCGCAATCAGACGATTAACCATTACGACATCCATTCACCCTCCTTCATATCAGTCTCACGCTCGCAGACGGGAAAGACCATATTTATGAGTCACTCATCGTAAAGAGTGAAAACCAGCGTATTAACCTTATAGTCCTGCGCATATTTAAATATCATTTTGGCACGTGGATGTATCGTTGAGTCGAGCTTGTATGCATCCCATCCGCCCGTTTTTCTATTTAGGGGAAGCTCTGTCGGACCTTTCGACTCTAGAGGCATTCCGAACAACTCCTGTATGTCAGCCTTATTCATCGATAGCGCTAGCGGCGGTGGCAGCTTACCTCTATAAACCGGCTGCCCCTCGACGGTTTGAGCAAGAATAACGTATAGCGTTTCCAAACATCTGGAATCAGTCGCAAAGCTCAACTCCACTCCGTCCTCTGGCTCTATATCTAGCCAGTCCCTTCCCTTGTAAAGTTCCTGCAGTGGCATATTGGGGATAACCCCCTCTGAAACCAACACTTCATAAGGGCGCCCCAGATTTTTTATCCAGAGCGTGATAGTTGAGGTATTCATCAGTACCAACCTTGTTTCTGGCTAAGTTTATGCAATTGTTCTCGGGCCGCCTCAATTTCTGCTTCAGGATAGCCTTCCTCGAGTAATCCACGTTTGATAGCATCAACATTACTGTTTATCGCCGCCCGTAGGTCAGCAGCATCTTTATTTTGTTTGGCTCTGGAACTGCGCCCTCCATAGGTTTCACTATACTTCCGATGTACCCCTGAAGGAATCGCAATGCCTGGAGCGTTCTTTAGATAATCTAACACTTGCCGACGCGGTATTTTGGAATCCCACTGAAGTAGTGTTACTTCCAGTACCTTTTGCGCAGGAATATGGTCAATATCCAGCCCATCCTTACGGCTACGACTCATCAAATCAGCTGCCTGCCCAACCTCCAACGGCCTGACCGCCGGCTTGGCAAACACCAAATACAACGGCGCCACACCCGAATCAGCCGGAAACGAAATGATCGTATCCTGCCAGGTGATGTTTTCTGCATCCCGCCCTGGATAGTGACTGATCGCCGAATCTTGCCCCACGGCAATCGGATGAACAAACACGTTATCCAAGCGTTCCGGTGTTCCGGGATACGGGCTCGGCACGCTGACAACCGGGCCGTGGTTCGGCGTCCATGTGATGCTGATGCCATCCAGCACCGCGACCATCGCGCTGTGGTCCTCATTCCACCGGGCTTGCGCAACGGGTACGCGGTCGGCGCCACTGCCAGGTTGGGTATGTAGGCCGTAAACACGCAGTTCACCGAACTCATCCTGGCGAAACTGGAAACGCACTCGCGTACTGGCCAAACGCATCCCCTCCAACTGCTCCGGGGTGTACAGCGTTGAGTCACCGATATCCCGCGGCCAGAATGCCAGCAGCACGAGGTTGAGGGCCGAACTGGCGCCGGCCAAGCCTCGTACAGCCCAGGCACCGAGGTCGCTGCCGAGTGTGCCGGCTACCCTGCCGACGGCGCCCGTGCTACCGGTTGAAGCCATGAGGGCGGTGGTGCCGAAGTTTTTGGCGTTTTCCGGGGCGGTGCCCGCAGCTGTAGAACCGGCCGGTACCGAAACGCAGGACTTGGCGAAAACGCAGGCATCAGCGGCACGATTCGACGCAGCGGGCGCGGCATAATTCGCAGGGGGCGAGGCGGATGCAGTCGGCCTCATTACAATCGGGGTGACACGTTGAGGTTGGGGACCGAACTCCTGAGATTTGGAACTCTGATTGGCAATCAACTCCGGCGGCGGATCGCATTTGCAGATGCACAGATCACCCTCCAGCGCCGCTTGTTTGCCGTTCCACTCTTCGTGCAAATGAGGGCCGGTAAGCGCGATGAAGCCTTCAGTGCCGCATGCCGGACAAGCGACCCGGTCACCCTCCCTCGAGATCATTTCGCCGTTGAAACTGGTGCCCTCACAACCGCTGGTTACCTTGCCACCCACCGTGGTGGTTGAACCGGTGGTGATGTTGTAGCGCCTCACATCTGACTCTCCACGCGATATCCAGGCTTTAGAAGGCCAGGAATACCCTCGCCGTCCGCGTACTCCACCACCTGAGCCAGGTTTTGCAGGCTGCTCGTCACGGTGTCGCCGTTGTCGGTAGCGCTGCCGACAATGGCGATGGGCAGACCTTTGTAGGTGGCCGCGAAACCTGCTCCCGAGACAATTTCGCTCTCTTTGCCATCGGGGTAGCGCACTCGGTCGCCGACGCACGCGATGCGCAAGTCATGGATCTCTAGGCTGGTGCTTGCAGTGATAATTTCTCCGCCCATACGCGTTCTCGAGCCGAGTGTCGCGTAGTCGTAGATGGCTTTGATTGGGCGAGTTGATTGTTGGATTTCAGTATCGGTGTCTTTCATGCTTCGTCCTTTTTTAGCGTGCAGGGGTGCTCAAACGCGGTCTTGGCGTTGAGTTATGCAGAGGGATGGCGCCGAAATGGCGCAAGGAAGATGGTGCTGACTAGTACAAAGCCAAACAACTGACCGTTCGGCTAGGTATTGGGAAACGCAGAAACGTCTGACAAGGATTTGAGGTTGTCCCTAGGACACTCAATCTCTAGTCTCCGTACACCGCTGCACACTCAGCGGTTGGGCGTCGCGGCCCGGTGTAATCAGGCGCAAAGTGCCATTTCTGCTTTCAGTTGACGCCTTTTTATCGTCTACTGTGCGGCCTTATGGTGGCTGTGCGCGGGATACCTCCGGGTATGCCGGTTTCCTGATTCCGGTCCGCGAACCTGCGTACAGCTACCACCCAATCGCGTCGCGGCGATCAGTGGTAGCTCCACTTAAATCAGGAGTTTCACCATGATCAAACCCACCCCAAATCCCCCAATCGATCCAGCACCCAGCGTGCTATTCACCGTGAAAGACGGTATCTCCACTCAAGACCTACTGGTCAACCTCAGCGAATCACTCGCCTCCGCCCACGCCTTGACCTGCGATTTTGCCTTTGATCTCGACGGCTCGCGGCGAGAAGGCGCGCTGGGTATTGCCCAGTTGATCGAGGTGTCTCGATTGCTGGCTGAGCGGGTACTGGCTGATATCGAGCATTAAACCCAGCACTGATCGTTCCCACGCTCAGCGTGGGCATGCATACCGTGACGCTCTGCGTCACCAGGGACGCAGAGCGTCCCGGGCGGCGTTACCACGCGGAGCGTGGGAACGATCATGTCGAGTGCAAAAAAGTATCAGTCCCAGTGTTCCCAAGGATTTGTCACAGGCGCATTTGAAGGCTGTAATCAACGCACACTCTTCCTGGCTACCTGTAGGAAGACACAACAACAATAACTGTCCTTCCGTAGCCCCTGGGCGCGGAAATGGAGTGCGCGATGAAGTTCACAGCAAAAGTACTGCTTGCCTCGACCTGCATGACAGCATGCATGACCCTCAGCGCCGTCAGCTTTGGCGCGCAAACCCTGACCATTGCCACCGTCAATAACAGCGACATGATCCGCATGCAGAAGCTCTCGAAAACCTTCGAGGCCGAGCATCCGGAGATCAAGTTGAACTGGGTGGTGCTCGAAGAAAACGTACTGCGCCAACGCCTGACCACTGACATTGCCACCCAGGGCGGGCAGTTCGATGTGTTGACCATCGGCATGTACGAAGCCGCACTCTGGGGTGCCAAGGGTTGGCTGGAGCCGATGAAGGACCTGCCGGCCTCCTACGACCTCGACGATGTGTTCCCTTCGGTGCGTGACGGTTTGTCGGTCAAGGGCTCGCTATACGCCCTGCCGTTCTACGCTGAAAGCTCGATCACCTATTACCGCACCGACCTGTTCAAGGACGCCGGGCTGAGCATGCCTGAGCACCCGACCTGGACCCAGATCGGCGAATACGCGGCCAAACTCACCGACAAATCCAAAGAGCAATACGGCCTGTGCCTGCGCGGCAAAGCCGGTTGGGGTGAGAATATGGCGCTGATCACCACCCTGGCCAACGGCTACGGTGCGCGCTGGTTCGATGAGAAATGGCAGCCGCAATTCAACGGCCCGGAGTGGAAGGATGCGCTGAACTTCTACGTCGACAACATGAAGAAATCCGGCCCACCGGGTGCTTCCAGCAACGGCTTCAACGAGAACCTGGCGCTGTTCAACAGCGGCAAGTGTGCGATCTGGGTGGATGCCAGCGTGGCGGGCTCGTTTGTTACCGACAAGAGCCAGAGCAAGGTCTCTGAGCATGTCGGTTTCACCTTCGCGCCCCACGAGAAGACCGACAAGGGCACGTCGTGGCTGTACTCCTGGTCCCTGGCGATCCCGACCAGCTCCAAGGCCAAGGATGCCGCCAAGGTGTTCACCACCTGGGCCACGTCCAAGGAATACGGCCAGCTTGTGGCCAAGACCGACGGCATTGCCAATGTGCCGCCAGGTACGCGCAAATCCACCTACAGCGACGAGTACATGCAGGCCGCGCCGTTTGCCAAGGTGACCCTGGAATCGCTGAAAGTGGCCGACCCGACCAAGCCGACCGAGAAGCCCGTGCCGTACATCGGTATCCAACTGGTGACCATTCCGGAGTTCCAGGCGATTGGTACTCAGGTGGGCAAGTTCTTCTCGGGTGCGTTGACCGGTCAGCAAACGGTGGATGCTGCACTGACCGCTGCGCAGACCACCACCGAGCGTGAAATGAAGCGGGCTGGTTACCCCAAGTAATTCCGGCCTTCACCACAGTCAAATGTGGGAGGGGGCTTGCTCCCGATAGCAATCTACCAGTTGATGCATCTGTGACTGATACACCGCTATCGGGGGCAAGTCGAATCGTCGCACCGCCCCTCCCACATTGACCGCACTTCGAACCTTGCTCAGCACTGGCCTTGATTACCATGAATACACCCGCCAAAAACCGCCTGGCCAACCCCGGCTGGTTCCTTGTCAGCCCCTCGGTGGCCTTGTTGCTGCTGTGGATGATCGTGCCCCTGGGCATGACCCTGTACTTTTCGCTGATCCGCTACAACCTGCTCTACCCCGGTGAAAACCAATTCGTGGGGCTGGAGAACTTCACCTACTTCATCACCGATTCGGGCTTCCTGCCCGGCGCCACCAATACGCTGTTGCTGGTGGGCAGCGTATTGCTGATCAGCGTGGTCTTTGGTGTGCTGATCAGTGCCCTGCTGGAGGCCAGTGAATTCCTCGGGCGCGGCATAGTGCGGGTGCTGTTGATTTCGCCGTTCTTCATCATGCCCACCGTCGGGGCGCTGATCTGGAAGAACCTGATTTTCCACCCGGTGTCGGGGATTCTCGCCGCGGTGTGGAAGTTCTTCGGTGCCGAGCCGGTGGACTGGCTGGCGCATTACCCGCTGCTGTCGATCATCATCATTGTCTCGTGGCAATGGCTGCCCTTCGCGATCCTGCTGCTGATGACCGCCATGCAGTCCCTGGACCAGGAACAGAAGGAAGCCGCACGCCTGGACGGTGCCGGCGCCATCGCGATCTTCTGGCACCTGACCCTGCCCCACCTGGCCCGCCCGATTGCCGTGGTGGTGATGATCGAAACCATCTTCCTGCTCTCGGTGTTTGCCGAAATCTTCACCACCACCAACGGTGGCCCGGGCTACGCCTCGACCAACCTCGCCTACCTGATCTACAACCAGGCGCTGGTGCAGTTCGACGTGGGCATGGCCTCGGCCGGCGGCTTGATTGCCGTGGTCATCGCCAATATCGCGGCGATCATCCTGGTGCGGATGATCGGCAAAAACCTGACTGACAAGCCTTGAGGGCCGCGCCATGACACTTCAACAATCCCGCCGCCTGCAAAGCCTGCTGCTCGGTACGTTGGCCTGGGCCATCGCGATCCTGATTTTCTTCCCGATCTTCTGGATGGTGCTGACCAGCTTCAAGACTGAAATCGACGCGTTCGCCACCCCGCCGCAGTTCATCTTCACGCCGACGCTGGAGAACTACCTGCACATCAACGAACGCAGCAACTACTTCGCCTACGCCTGGAACTCGGTAGTGATTTCCTTCAGCGCCACTGCCCTGTGCCTGCTGATCTCGGTGCCGGCCGCCTACTCCATGGCGTTCTACGAAACCCAGCGCACCAAGGGCACGCTGTTGTGGATGCTGTCGACCAAGATGCTGCCACCGGTGGGCGTGCTGATGCCGATCTACCTGCTGGCCAAGAGCTTTGGCCTGCTGGATACGCGCATCGCGCTGATCATCATCTACACCCTGATCAACCTGCCGATTGTGGTGTGGATGGTGTACACCTACTTCAAGGACATCCCCAAGGACATCCTCGAAGCCGCACGCCTGGACGGCGCCACCCTGTGGCAGGAAATGGTCCGCGTGCTGCTGCCGATTGCCAAGGGTGGCCTGGCCTCCACGGTGTTGCTGTCGTTGATCCTGTGCTGGAACGAGGCGTTCTGGTCGCTGAACCTGACCTCGTCGAGCGCCGCGCCGCTGACCGCACTGATCGCCTCCTACTCAAGCCCCGAAGGTTTGTTCTGGGCCAAGTTGTCCGCCGTCTCGACCCTGGCCTGCGCGCCGATCCTGATCTTTGGCTGGATCAGCCAGAAACAGCTGGTGCGCGGCTTGTCCTTTGGCGCCGTCAAATAATAATTCGAAAAGGAGGCCCATCATGGCCAACCTCAAAATCAAGAATCTGCAAAAAGGCTTCGAAGGATTTTCCATCATCAAGGGCATTGACCTGGAAGTGAACGACAAGGAATTCGTGGTGTTCGTCGGGCCATCGGGCTGCGGTAAATCCACCCTGCTGCGGCTGATCGCAGGCCTTGAGGAAGTCAGCGACGGCACCATCGAACTCGATGGCCGCGACATCACCGAAGTGACCCCGGCCAAGCGCGACCTGGCGATGGTGTTCCAAACCTACGCCCTGTACCCGCACATGAGCGTGCGCAAGAACATGTCGTTTGCCCTTGACCTGGCCGGCGTCGACAAGAAGCTGGTGGACAGCAAAGTCAGCGAAGCGGCGCGCATCCTCGAGCTGGGTCCGCTGCTGGAGCGTAAGCCCAAGCAACTGTCCGGCGGCCAGCGCCAGCGCGTGGCGATCGGCCGGGCGATTGTGCGCAACCCGAAGATCTTCCTGTTCGACGAGCCGCTGTCCAACCTCGACGCCGCGCTGCGTGTGCAGATGCGCCTGGAACTGGCGCGTCTGCATAAAGAACTGCAAGCCACCATGATCTACGTGACCCACGACCAGGTTGAAGCCATGACCCTGGCCGACAAGGTGGTGGTGCTCAACAGTGGCCGTATCGAACAGGTCGGCTCGCCGCTGGAGCTGTATCACCAGCCGGCCAACCTGTTTGTGGCCGGGTTTCTCGGCACGCCGAAGATGGGTTTCCTCAAGGGCAAGGTCACCCGCATCGAGACCCAGGGCTGCGAAGTTCAACTGGACGCCGGCACCCTGATCAGCCTGCCGTTGAGCGGCGCCACCTTGAGCGTCGGCAGTGAGGTGACCCTGGGGATCCGTCCGGAGCACCTGGAAATCGCTGCGCCGGGGCAAACCACCCTGACCGTCACCGCCGACGTCGGCGAGCGCCTGGGCAGCGATACCTTCTGCCACGTCATCACTGCCAATGGCGAGCCGCTGACCATGCGCATTCGCGGCGACATGGCCAGCCAGTACGGTGAGACGCTGCAGCTGCACCTGGACCCGGCGCACTGCCATCTGTTCGACACAAACGGTGTAGCCGTGGCCCGCCCACTGCGCGCTGCCGCCTGATCCCGAGTATTTCCCGATGAAACTGAATAAAGCCAACCTCACGCAGCTGGCGCCGGAAGTGAAAACCCCGGCCTACGCGATTGCCGACACCCGCCAGGGTATTGCCCACATCGGCGTCGGCGGCTTCCACCGTGCGCACCAGGCGTATTACACCGATGCCCTGATGAATACCGGAGACGGCCTGGACTGGAGCATTTGCGGCGTCGGCCTGCGTGCCGAAGACCGCAGGGCCCGCGACGATCTGGCCGGCCAGGACTACCTGTTCACCCTGTACGAACTGGGCGATACCGACGACACCGAAGTACGTGTGATCGGCGCCATCAGCGACATGCTGCTCGCCGAAGACGGTGCCCAGGCGCTGATCGATAAACTGGCCGACCCGGCTATCCGCATCGTCTCGCTGACCATCACCGAGGGCGGCTACTGCATCGACGACAGCAACGGCGAGTTCATGGCCCACCTGCCACAGATCCAGCATGACCTGGCGCACCCCACGGCGCCGAAAACCGTGTTCGGTTTCATCTGCGCCGCCCTGACCCAGCGCCGCGCCGCCGGCACTCCGGCGTTCACAGTGATGTCCTGCGATAACCTGCCCCACAACGGCGCCGTCACCCGCAAGGCACTGCTGGCCTTCGCCGCCCTGCATAATGCCGAGCTGCATGACTGGATCAAGGCCAACGTCAGCTTCCCGAATGCCATGGTCGACCGCATCACACCCATGACCAGCACCGCTCACCGCCTGCAATTGCATGACGAACACGGCATCGACGATGCCTGGCCGGTGGTGTGCGAGCCGTTTGTGCAGTGGGTGCTGGAAGACAAGTTTGTCAGCGGCCGCCCGGCCTGGGAAAAGGTCGGCGTGCAATTCACCGATGACGTCACGCCTTACGAAGAGATGAAGATCGGCTTGCTCAACGGCAGCCACCTGGCGCTCACCTACCTGGGGTTTCTCAAGGGTTATCGGTTTGTCCACGAGACCATGAACGACCCGCTGTTCGTGGCGTATATGCGTGCGTACATGGACCTGGACGTCACCCCAAACCTGGCGCCGGTGCCAGGCATCGACCTGACCGCCTACAAGCAGACATTGGTGGAGCGCTTTTCCAACCAGGCGATTGCCGACCAGCTGGAGCGCGTGTGTTCCGATGGCTCGTCGAAGTTTCCCAAGTTCACCGTGCCGACCATCAACCGTTTGATTGCCGGTGGCCGCGAGACCGAACGCGCCGCACTGGTGGTCGCGGCCTGGGCCTTGTATTTGAAGGGCGTGGATGAGAATGGCGTGAGCTACAAGATCCCCGACCCACGGGCCGAATTCTGCCAGGGGCTGGTGACGGATGACGCACTGATCAGTCAGCGCTTGTTGGGCGTGGAGGAGATTTTTGGTACGGCTATTCCCAAGTCGGCGGCGTTTGTGGCAGCGTTTGAGTGGTGCTATGCAAGCCTGCGCGACAAAGGCGTCACCGAAACCCTGCAACAACTCCTGAACAAACCGGATTAAAACTGTGGGAGGGGGCTTGCTCCCGATGAGAGTGTATCAGTAAATGCATCTGTAACTGACTCACCGCCATCGGGAGCAAGCCCCCTCCCACACTTGACCGGGTTACCAATCCAAAAATAATACTGCTGAGCAAATCCTCATGACCCAGCAAAACCTGTTTCTCGGCATCGACTGCGGCACCCAAGGCACCAAGGCCATCGTCCTCGACGCTTCCAGCGGCAAGGTACTGGGCCTGGGCGCCGCCGCGCATACGCTGATCAGCGGCGCCAATGGCCGCCGTGAGCAGCACACCCAGGAATGGCTCGACGCCTTTACCGAAGCCACCCACCGCGCCCTGCAACAGTCCGGCGTGGATGGCCAGGACATCCTCGGCATCGGCGTTTCCGGCCAGCAACATGGCCTGGTGCTGCTGGATGAGCAAGGTGCAGTACTGCGCCCGGCCAAGCTGTGGTGCGACACCGAAACTACCCCCGAGAATGACCGCCTGCTGCACCACCTGGGCGGCGAAAGCGGCTCCCTGGAGCGCTTGGGCGTGGCGATCGCACCGGGCTACACCGTCTCCAAACTGCTCTGGACCCGCGAGCAGCATCCGGATGTCTTCGCACGCATCGCCCATATCCTGTTGCCCCACGATTACCTCAACTACTGGCTCACCGGCCGTGCCTGCGCCGAGTACGGCGACGCTTCCGGCACCGGCTATTTCGATGTGCGCAGCCGCACATGGGATGTGGCGCTGCTCCAGCACATCGACCCCAGCGGTCGCCTTGAAGCCGCCTTGCCACAGTTGATCGAAGCCAACCAAGCAGTGGGCACGATCCTGCCGGCCATCGCCGAACGCCTGGGCATCAACCCCAAGGCCGTGGTGTCCAGCGGCGGCGGCGACAATATGATGGGTGCCATCGGCACCGGCAATATCGCCCCGGGCGTGATCACCATGAGCCTGGGTTCATCGGGCACCGTCTATGCCTTTGCCGATCAGCCCAACGTCAGCCCGCAGGCCTCGGTAGCGACGTTTTGCTCATCGACTGGTGGCTGGCTGCCGTTGATCTGCACCATGAACCTGACCAATGCCACCGGCGTGATTCGCGAACTGTTCGAGCTGGACCTGAACGCGTTCAACGCCTTGGTCGAGCAAGCGCCGATCGGTGCCGATGGCGTGAGCATGCTGCCGTTCCTCAATGGCGAACGCGTGCCCGCCCTGCCCCACGCCACCGGCAGCCTGCATGGCCTGACCATGACCAACCTGACCCGCGCCAATCTGTGCCGCGCCGTGGTTGAAGGCACCACGTTCGGCCTGCGTTACGGTCTGGACCTGCTGCGCCACACCGGCCTGCAAAGCCAGAGCATCCGCCTGATCGGCGGCGGCTCGAAAAGCCCGGTGTGGCGGCAGATGGTCGCCGATATCATGCACACCGAAGTGGTCTGTACCGAACAAAGCGAGGCCGCTGCCCTGGGCGCGGCGATCCAGGCGGCCTGGTGCCAGAGCGGCGAATCCCTGGCCAGCCTGTGCGAAAAATGCGTGAGCATCGACCCGGCCAGCCGCACCCTGCCAATGTCAGCCAATGTCAGTGCCTATCAACAGGCGTATGAGCGTTATCAACAGCACGTGGCATCCCTTTAAGAGCGAACGACTATGTACCTGGTTTGTGGTGAAGCGCTGTTTGATTTTTTCAGCGAGGAAGATGCCAGTGGGCAGCCGGCCAAGCTCAATTACAAGGCCATTGCCGGTGGCTCGCCATTCAACGTGGCGGTGGGCCTGCGTCGCCTGGGCATCGAGTCGGGATTCTTTGCCGGCGTGTCCACCGATTACCTCGGTCGCCGCTTGCTGCAGGTGCTCAAGGACGAAGGCGTCAGCGAACGCTTCCTGGTGGAATTCGACGCGCCGACCACCCTGGCGATGGTGGCCGTGGGTGCCAATGGTTCGCCGCAGTACAGCTTCCGTGGCGAAGGCTGCGCCGACCGCCAACTGCAAACGGCGCATCTGCCAACCTTGGGTGATGAGGTGCGTGGGCTGCATATCGGGTCGTTTTGCCTGGTGGTGCAGCCGGTTGGCGACACCCTGCTGAACCTGGTCAAGCGCGAGAGCGGCAAGCGCCTGATCAGCCTCGACCCGAATGTGCGCCTTAACCCGCAGCCGGATATCCAGCTGTGGCGCGAGCGCGTGGCGCAACTGGTGCAGCATGCTGACCTGATCAAGGTCAGCGACGAAGATTTGCATCTGCTCTACCCCAGCCAGTCACCGGAAAGCGTAGTACAAGGCTGGCTGCAGCATCGTTGCCAATTGGTGTTTCTCACCCGTGGCGGCGACGGCGCTTCGGTATTCAGTCGCCAGCACGGCAACTGGTCTCAGCCGGCGGTCAAGGTGGTGATGGCCGATACGGTGGGTGCCGGCGATACCTTCCAGGCGGCACTGATTGCCTGGCTGACCGAGCAGCAGCTGGATTCACTGGAGGGTCTGCAGCAGCTGACGCGCACACAAATTGACAGCATGCTCGGCTTTGCGATTCGCGCGGCTGCGTTGACCTGTACCAAGACCGGACCCGACCTGCCGTACCGTCATCAGCTGGGCTGACGCGCATAGCAACGGGCCCGGCGAATGCCAGGCCCTGGGTCAACTTAAATTCAAGCCTTAACTAAAAATAACCGCGCGCTCCTGCTCGACGCAGGGCGGGGGTGTGGGTCTGGGTGTGTTTGAGGTCTTCACGCAAACCGGCGATCAGGTTACAAATGGCTCGACTGCTGTCGAGTTTGTCAGCGTTTATACCTTTGACTTCCAAGTCCACCCGGTCACGGTCACGGTCGTCATACACCTTGATCGTCAACGAAGCATCCTCGGCTTTGGTGCATTCGCACCGTTTAGGCAGAAAACTTCCTTCAATAATGCTGCGAAGTTCAAGTTCCGAAAGCATGGCCAACCTCTCCTTTTTTGAGACTGCCAATCAGTTTCTTATGGGCTTGGCAGGCGCTGGCCTGCCCCGTCTTGCCAACCCTGGCAGACGCCTGTACTCACCAAGCCTACTCGGCAAATCCCGGCGTTGTTGTAACTTTTCCTCATAAGCAACCTACCGTTTAATATGAAGCAGATTGCAGCCTTGAAATAATCGTCGAACCACTTCGATTAAACGTTTAACCCTGCACATCAGGGTAAACAGCAAAGTGAGCCGAAGCTCTTTTCGGCAACATGTAGCAACTATCAGGCGGGTAATCTGGCCCGTGGGGTTTACTTGAAACATACGAAACGTATACGCTTTGTATATCAACCCCCGAACAGTGAAACCTCATGGGCATCGTCAAGATCACCGACCAACTGCACGAACAGCTTCGCCTGGCCAGCGCCGCCATGGATCGCTCCATCAACGCCCAGGCCGAGTTCTGGATCAAGATCGGCCTGCTCGCCGAACTCAACCCGCACCTGCCCTACAACGAGCTGATCAACAAGCTGTTGCTGGACAAGCCCGATCTGATCCGGGGGCGCAGCTGATGGTCAAGACCGCCGCGCAATTGGCCGTGATGCGTGAATCCGGGCGCCTGTTGGCCCAGGTGTTCGACATGCTCGACGGCTTCGTCGCCGCCGGCCGCTCAACCCTGGAACTGGACAGCGCCGTCGAAGCCTTCATCCGCCACGAACTCAAGGCCCGCCCCGCCAGCCTGGGCCAGTACGACTACCCCTTTTCCATCAATACCTCGATCAACGAAGTGGTGTGCCACGGCATGCCCAGCGCCAAGCAGTTCCTCAAGGACGGCGACATCATCAACATCGACATCACCCTGGAAAAAGGCGGTTTTATTGCCGACTCCAGCAAGATGTACATGATCGGTAACGTGGCGCCCAAGGCCAAACGCTTGGTGGAAATGACCTTCGAAGCCATGTGGGCCGGTATCCGCCAGGTCAAGCCTGGCGCGCGCCTGGGTGACATCGGTCATGCGATCCAGAGCCACGCCCAGGCCAACGGCTACAGCGTGGTGCGCGAATACTGCGGCCATGGCATCGGCCGGCAGATGCATGAAGAACCGCAAATCCTGCACTTCGGCCGCCCCGGCACTGGCCTGGAGTTGCGCGAGGGCATGGTGTTTACCATCGAACCGATGCTTAACCAGGGCAGCGCCAAGGTGCGCAGCCTGAAGGACGGCTGGACGGTGGTGACCAAGGACAACAGCCTGTCGGCGCAATGGGAGCATACGGTGGCGGTAACGTCAGATGGGTTTGAGGTGCTGACCCTGCAAACCAACGCTTGAGTCCACCACACCTGCGTGGACACTGGCTTGCCTGCCATAGACAAAGGTCTCTACACAACTTTGAGTATGCCGCTGGACCCTGTGGGAGGGGGCTTGCTCCCGATGAGGGAGTGCAAGTAAATACATCTGGGGCTGACTCACCGCATCGGGGGCAAGCCCCCTCCCACAGATCCAGTGGCGTACCCACGTTGTGTCGATACCCATGCTGCGATAGGCATGGGTATGACAACTCCAGCGCCACGTCGACAAGTGACCTCAGGCCACCCGCTGGACCCCAGCCTCGGCTTCCAATTCGCGCACCAGCGGCAATACACGTGTGCCGAAGTACTCCACCTCTTCCTGAAAGTGCAGGAAGCCTGCGAGCACCAGGTCCACACCCACGGCCTTGAGCGCGACGATACGCTCGGCGACCTGTTGTGGTGTGCCGATCAGGTTGGTCTTGAAGCCGTCGTTGTACTGCACCAGGTCCTCAAAGCTGGACTTGGCCCAGTTGCCCTCACCCTCCGGTGATGCCCTGCCCGCTTGTTTGGCGGCATCCCCAAAGGCGTTGACGGCCTCCGGGTCGGCCTTGTCGATGATTTCTGCCAGCACGGCCCGCGCTTCTTCTTCGGTATCGCGGGCGATCACAAAGGCGTTCACGCCGACCTTGACCGAATGGTGGTTGGCAGCGGCCTTGGCGCGGATATCATCGACCTGGGCCTTGATGCCTTCGGGGGTGTTGCCATTGGTGAAATACCAGTCCGACACCCGCGCCGCCATGTCCCGCGCCGCCCGTGAGCTGCCCCCCTGGAAAACCTCCGGATGGCCCAACGGCTTGGGCTTGAGGGTGTAGTTGTTGAAGCGGTAGAAGTCGCCCTTGAAGGTAAAATCGTCCTGGGTCCAGATGCCTTTCAGGGCGCGGATGAATTCTTCGGAACGACGGTAGCGTTCATCGTGCTCCAGCCAGGGTTCGCCAATGGCCTGGAACTCGCCCTTGAACCAGCCGCTGACGATATTCACCGCAATCCTGCCGTTGGTGAGCTGGTCGATGGTCGCCAATTGCTTGGCCGCCAGCGCCGGTTGCCAGGGACCTGGCAGGATCGCCGCGATCACTTTGAGCGTGGTGGTTGCCGCCAGCAACGCATGGCTGAACGCTACGGACTCGTGCTGGTTTTCGGCGCCGTAACCGGCGGTGAAACGAATCTGCGTCAGGCCATACTCGAAGCCGGCGGCTTCGGCCAGTTGCGCCAGCTTGCGGTTGTAGTCGATGCCCCAATGGGTACGTTGCTCAATTTTGCTCACCACCAGCCCACCGCTGACGTTGGGTACCCAATAGGCAAATTTCACGGCTTGCTGGCTCATCGAACACTACCTCACACAAAGGGATGTAAGGCTGCTGGAGCAGCAAGCGTGCCAGACTCAGGCAAAGGCCCACGCTATGGGTGTTGCAGTAGAAATGCCGACTTGGATCATCCGGCGGCTAATGTCGGGGATCACAGTGATTTGTCGATAGGCTGTTGCTGGAGCAACACTTACTGGGGCAAATGTGCAGCTTAGAACGCCAGCTTGTAGCCCACGGCCATCAACATCACCGCCAGGCACGGGCGCAGCACGCCGTCAGGAATTCGGCCGGTCATATGGCTGCCAAAATAGATCCCCGGCAACGACCCCATCAGCAAAAAGCCCAGCAGGTGCCAATCCATATTGCCCATGCTCGCGTGGCCCAGGCCCGCCACCAGGGTCAGGGGCACGGCGTGGGCAATCTCGGTGCCTACCAGCCGCCGCGTGGCGAGGAACGGGTAGAGGATAAACAGCGCCACCGTGCCCAGGGCGCCGGCGCCGATGGAGGTCAGGGCCACCATGGTGCCAAGGATCGCACCGGTGACCACGGTCAGTGCGTTCAGGTTGCGCGGGCGCATATGGTAGTCGTCGCCGGCATGACGCTGGGCAAAGGCCAACAGGCTTTTCTTGAACAGGATCGCCAGGGCCGTGAGCAGCAACACCACGCCGAGGGCCTGCTTGATCACGGCGTTCATTGCGCTGGGGTCGGTGTGCAGGCTGGCGAGGAACCATAAGGTCAACAACACCGCCGGCACGCTGCCCAAGGTCAGCCAGCCGGTGATGCTCCAATCGATGTTCTTGTTCTTGCCGTGCACCAACACGCCACCGGACTTGGTGATGGCGGCATATAACAAGTCGGTGCCAACCGCAGTGGCCGGGTTGATACCGAACCACAACAGGATCGGCGTCATCAGCGAGCCCCCACCGACACCGGTCATGCCCACGATAAAACCCACGATCAGGCCGGCCACCACGAAACCAAAATTACCTGCATCCATTACAACTACCTGCGGCCTTATAAATTTCTGGCCGCAGGATAGCGATTTTTCTTATAACCACTTATACCAATGTGATCTGACTTTATGCCTTTTAGCTCAGTCGCTCACACAGGTAAGCCTGGGTCTGGTACGGGAAGGCTACGGTATCGCGGCCTTGCAGGGCGGGATGGGTATCGATCAAGGTGCGCAATTGCGCGGTGACCTTGGCTTTTTCCGCAGGGGGCAGCGCCGCGATAAAGCTCACCGACAGGAATCGATCCATAATCACTTCCTGGGGACTGCCCACGTGCTGGTAGGCAAAACAGGTCACTTGCGGAGCGCCAAAGTACTCACCGGTGAAAGCTTCGCGCCAACGCCCGGTGTGAAAGCGCGGGGTGTCGCCCTCATACGGGGTGATGATCTCAGTGATCGCCGCCACCCAGTCCACCGACTCATCGCGCACATTCCACACCAACCCCAGTCGCCCGCCAGGCTTGAGCACACGGTGGATTTCCGCCAGGGCAGCGTGGGTGGAGAACCAGTGAAATGCCTGGGCACACACCAGGGCATCGACGCTGGCGGACGCCAAGGGGATGGACTCGGCGGTGCCGTCGAGCAGGCGGACATCCGGCAATAGCTTGGCCAACTGCGCGCCCATCTCTGCCACTGGCTCGACCGCAATCAGCGTCGGCGCCAGGCTGCTGAGCAAGCGGGTGAACTTGCCAGTGCCGGCGCCGAGGTCGACCACCGTCGATTGTGAATTGATCTGCAGCGCCTCGGCCAGCCAGGCGGTCAGTTGGCGCGGATAGTCCGGTCGGCCTTGGGCGTAAGTGACGGCCTGGGTCGAGAAACCCTGTTGAGCAGACGTGTGAACACCAGTCATTGCCAATCTCTCCTCGGGTAAAGCGGGGCGCACAGTGTGCGCCCTTCCCCGCGGTTTTTCTAATCGGTTCGAGTGGGCAACCACACCCGAAACCGCGCGCCACCCAGGGGCGACGCCAGGGCCGTCAAGGTGCCGCCTTGGGCTTCCAGGGCACGCCGGCTGATCGCCAGGCCCAGGCCGAAACCGCCGGTGGCGCGGTCACGACTGCGATCCAGGCGGTAGAACGGCTCGAAGATGCGCTCGCGTTGATCCGCCGGAATGCCGATGCCATCGTCATCCACCCAGATTTCACAGCCGTTGGGGCACACCTTGACGCCCACCTGGATGCGCTTGTCGCAGTAACGCGTAGCGTTGCGCAGCAAATTCTGCAACGCCCGGGCAGTAAGGCGCGGGTCGAGGCTGAAACGCTCAACCGTGCAGTCGAGCACCACATCGATGACGATCTCCGGGTTTTCCAGCTCGTCGTCGACACTGCCCAGCACGCTGTCGATAAACTCGTCCAGCGCCACTTCTACTCGCTCGGGCAATTGCGCCGGGTTTTGCAGGCGACTGTAGGACAGCAATTCCAGCACCAGTTCGTCCAGCTCGCGAATATGCGCCACCAGACTTTGCAAGCGTTCGCGGCTGGCCTCGGGCAAGTCTTCAGAAAGCGCCAGGGCCAGGCCGAAGTCCAGGCGTGTGAGCGGCGTGCGCAGTTCATGGGAGACCGCATTGAGCAAGTCACGCTGCTGGTTGAGCAGGTGCTCGATATCGTCTGCCATGGTATCGAACACAGCCGCCAGGCTGCCGATGCTGGAACTGGGCGGCAGTCGCGTGCGCTCCCCCAGGTGGCCCTTGCCCAACAGTGCGGCAGTGCTTTTCAGGCGTTCCAGGTCACGCCAGTGCGGGCGCAGCCAGACCAGCAGGCACGCCAACAGTGCCGCGCCGATCAGCACGTTCATCGACCAATACAGCAGGTTCATGTCCAGCGGATCCGGCGGCACGGTGAGCTTGACCGCGAACTGCTGGTTGATCGGCGAGCTGATTTCTTCCATCCAGCCCCACTCGCCCAGGCGGATCACCGGCTTGCCTTGCTCCAGCAGCTGTTCTTCCTGGGGTGTGTAGCGGGCGTCCTGGCGCAGCAGCAGCTCGACCTTCAACGGCGCGAAATCCTGGCTCAACTGGTCGGTGACCTGGGACCAGCGCTCCACCGGCGCGCGCTGGTATTGCTTGACCATCAGTTTTTGCAGGCCACGGGACTGCTCGACGTTGTAGTCCATGTAGCGGTGTTCGAACAGCTGGATCACCAGCTTGGGAATCAGGAAGATCGCCGCGCTATAAGTAACGATGGTGATCAGGTAGAGGCGTAGCAGCACACGGAACATGGTTCAGCATTCCCACTCGGAACGGCTGAACAGATAGCCCTTGCCCCACACAGTCTTGATCTTGCGCGCCTCGCCGGCGTGGTCGTCGAACTTGCGGCGCAGCTTGGAGATCGCCACGTCCACCGAGCGATCGGTGCCGTTGAACTCGATACCGCGCAGGCGCTGCAGGATCTGGTCGCGGCTGAGCACTTCGCCGGCATGCCGGGCCAGCACCACCAGCAGGTTGTATTCACCGCTGGACAGCTCCACTGCCTGCTCGCGCCAGGTCACGGTGCGCTCCGACAGGTCGATGCACAGGTTGCCCATGATGATCCGGTCGTTGGCCACCTGGGGTTCGGACAGGCTGCTGCGGCGCAGCAGCGTGCGCACCCGGGCCAGCAGCACACGCGGCTCGCAGGGCTTGGTGACATAGTCGTCGGCGCCCATCTCCAGGCCCAGTACCTGGTCATGGCTGTCGTCGCGGGCGGTCAGCATCAGGATCGGCAGGCCCGCCGAGTCGGCGCGCAACAGGCGGCAGACCTGCAGGCCGTCGAGGCCCGGCAACATCAGGTCGAGGATCACCAGGTCCGGCGGGTTCAGGCGCGCACGTTCGCGCACATGGTCGCCACGGCTGAGCACGCAGACGTGGTAGCCGTTGCGTTCCAGGTAGCTGGCAATCAGCTCGGAGAGTGCGGCGTCGTCTTCGACCAGGAGGATGTTGGGCATGAAGGTGTTTCCAATAAATACTGTTTGCTGGGTGTACAGGGATCCAATGTGGGAGGGGGCTTGCCCCCGATAGCGGTGTGTCAGCTATAGATAAGCTGACTGAAACACTGCAATCGGGGGCAAGCCCCCTCCCACATTGAACCTTCAATAATTGCAGGATTGTGCAAGGATATACGCCCCCTGCCTACTATGGGCCGTACCTTACACTTCTTCACACACGACCTACACAGCTTCACAGCACCACGGCGCAGGTGTCCTTAGGATGCGCCAGTCAATATTGGGATAAGAGCATGTCGAAGAATCTATTTGCGCCGTTTTGCCTGCTGGCCCTCACACTGGCGCTGAGCGCGTGTGGCCAGTCAGCAGACGAGGCGCCACAAATGCCCCTGGCCAAAGTGCGCATTGAAACCCTGCAGGCCAAGCCCCTGTCCATCACCAACGAACTGAGCGGGCGTATCGCCGCGCCACGGATTGCCGAAGTGCGCGCCCGGGTCGCCGGGGTGGTCATGCAGCGGGTGTTCAACGAAGGGCGCGATGTGAAACAGGGCGACGTGCTGTTCCGTATTGACCCCGCGCCGTTCAAGGCTGATCTGGACAGCGCCCAGGCCAACCTGAGCAAGGCCGAGGCCAATGCCTTCCAGGCACGCTTGCAGGAGCAGCGTTACAGCCAGTTGGTCGAAGGCAACGCCATCAGCGGCCAGGAATACGACAACGCCCGTGCTGCCTTGCGCCAGGCCAACGCCGAAATCGCCGCCAACAAGGCCGCCGTCGAGCGTGCCAAGTTGAACCTGGGCTATGCCACCGTGACTGCGCCGATTTCCGGGCGCATCGGCCGCGCCCTGGTCACCGAGGGCGCGCTGGTCGGCCAGAACGAAGCCACGCCGCTGGCGATCATCCAGCAACTGGACCCGATCCACGCTGACCTCACCCAGTCCACCCGAGAGTTGAATGACCTGCGCCGCGCCTTTCGCGCCGGCAGCTTGAAGCAGGTCGGCCAGGACCAGGCCAAGGCCACCCTGATCGAGGATGACGGCGGCCTGTACCCGTTGCCGGGCAAATTGCTGTTCGCCGAGATCAGCGTCGACCCTGGCACCGGGCAGATCACGCTGCGCAGCGAGTTCCCCAACCCGGACCTCGACCTGTTGCCCGGCAGTTTCGTCCGGGTGCGCCTGGAGCAGGCCGTGGACAAGCAAGGCATCAGTGTGCCGCAACGCGCCATCACCCGTGACAGTGCCGGCATCCCGATGGTGCTGCTGCTGGACGCCGAGCAGACCGTCAGCCAGCAACCGGTGGAATTGGGTGCGGTGATCGAGGATCGCTGGATCGTCACCAGCGGCCTCAAGCCCGGCGACCGCATCATCGTCGAGGGCCTGCAACACGCGCGCCCCGGTGAAAAAGTTGAAGTGGACGACAGCCCGCTCGTAAAGGAATAACCCGTCATGCCGCAGTTCTTTATTGACCGCCCGATTTTTGCCTGGGTGGTGGCCCTGTTTATCCTGCTTGCTGGCTTCCTGGCGATCCCGCAGTTGCCGGTAGCCCAGTACCCCAACGTCGCGCCACCGAAGGTGGAAATCTACGCGGTGTACCCAGGTGCTTCGGCCCAGACCCTGGATGAAAGCGTGGTCAGCCTGATCGAGCAGGAGCTCAACGGTGCCGATCACCTGCTGTATTTCGAATCCCAGAGCAGCCTGGGTTCGGCGACGATCACCGCGACCTTCCAGCCGGGCACCGACCCGGAAATGGCCCAGGTGGATGTGCAGAACCGCCTCAAGGTGGTCGAGCCGCGACTGCCGCAAGCCGTGACCCAACAAGGCTTGCAGGTGGAAAAAGTCTCCGCCGGCTTCCTGCTGCTGGTGACCTTGACCTCCAACGACGGCAAGCTTGACGACGTGGCGCTAAGCGATTACCTGGCGCGCAACGTGATGAACGAACTCAAACGCCTGGACGGCGTCGGCAAGGCCCAATTGTATGGCGCCGAACGCGCCATGCGCATCTGGATCGACCCGCAGAAGCTGATCGGTTTCAATCTCACGCCGGCTGACGTCAGCGCCGCGATCAGCGCGCAGAACGCCCAGGTCTCGGCGGGCAGCATCGGTGACTTGCCAGGCACCAATACTCAGGAAATCACCGCGGCGATCCTGGTCAAGGGCCAATTGTCGACCCCTGCGGAGTTCGCCGACATCGTGCTCAAGGCCAACCCCGACGGCTCGACCGTGCGCATCGGTGATGTGGCGCGGGTCGAAGTCGGCAGCCAGGAATACCAGTTCTCTACTCGCCTGAACGGCAAGCCCTCCACCGCCGTCAGCGTGCAATTGTCGCCGGGCGCCAACGCGCTGAGCACCGCTACCCTGGTGCGGGCAAAGATGGACGAACTGTCGCGCTATTTCCCGGCCAATGTGGAATACAAGATCCCCTACGACACCTCGCCGTTCGTCAAGGTCTCGATCACCAAGGTGGTCTACACCTTGCTTGAGGCCATGGCGCTGGTGTTTGCGGTGATGTTCCTGTTCCTGCAGAACGTGCGCTACACCTTGATCCCTACCCTGGTGGTGCCGATTGCGCTGATGGGCACCTTTGCCACCATGCTGTTGCTGGGTTTCTCGATCAACGTACTGACCATGTTCGGCATGGTGCTGGCCATCGGCATCCTGGTGGACGATGCCATCGTGGTGGTGGAAAACGTCGAGCGCATCATGGCCACCGAGGGTCTGTCGCCCAAGGACGCGACGAAAAAAGCCATGGGCCAGATCACCGGGGCCATCATCGGTATCACCCTGGTGCTGGTGGCGGTGTTCCTGCCGATGGCGTTCATGCCAGGTTCCGTGGGGGTGATCTACCAGCAGTTCTCGCTGTCGATGGCCACCTCGATCCTGTTCTCGGCGTTCCTCGCCCTGACCTTGACCCCGGCCCTGTGCGCCACCTTGCTCAAACCGATTGCCAAGGGCGAGCACCACGCCAAGGGCGGTTTCTTCGGCTGGTTCAACAAGCGCTTTGACCAACTCACCAATCGCTATGAAGGTTGGGTGGCGTACGCCCTCAAGCGCAGCGGCCGCTACCTGCTGATCTACCTGGTATTGCTGGTGGGTATGGGGCTGCTGTTCAGCCGCCTGCCCTCCTCGTTCCTGCCAGTGGAAGACCAGGGCTACACCATCACCGATATCCAGTTGCCGCCAGGGGCCAGCAAGAACCGTACGGTGCGGGTTGCCGAGCAGATCGAGGCGCATAACGCCGAGGAGCCGGGGGTGGGTGATACCACCATGATCATGGGCTTCAGTTTCTCCGGCGCCGGGCAGAACGCGGCGCTGGCGTTCACCACGCTCAAAGACTGGTCGGAACGCGGCAGCGATGACTCGGCGGCGTCGATTGCCGACCGCGCCAATATGGCCTTCAGCGAACTCAAGGATGCGATTGCCTATGCAGTCCTGCCACCGCCGGTGGACGGCCTCGGCACCTCCAGCGGGTTCGAGTTCCGCTTACAGGATCGCGGTGGCGTCGGCCATGCCGGGTTGATGGCCGCACGTACCGAATTGCTGGACGCGGCGGCGAAAAGCCCGATCCTGGCCAACGTGCGCGAAAGCGCCCTGGCCGAAGCGCCACAAGTGCAGCTGGAAGTCGACCGCAAGCAGGCCAATGCCCTGGGTGTTTCGTTTGCCGACGTCGGCAATGTGCTCTCCTCGGCAATTGGTTCGGCGTATATCAATGACTTCCCCAACCAGGGCCGCATGCAGCGCGTGGTGGTGCAAGCCGAAGGCGACCAGCGCAGCCAGGTCGCCGACCTGATGAAGATCAACGTGCGCAACAACGCCGGCAAGATGGTGCCGCTGTCGGCCTTTGTCGAAGCCAAGTGGACCCAAGGCCCGACACAGCTGACCCGTTACAACGGCTACCCGGCCATCGCCATCAGCGGTGAAGCGGCGCCGGGGCACAGCACCGGCGAGGCCATGGAGGAAATCCAGCGCCTGGTCAGCCAGTTGCCTGCGGGCCTGGGCCAGGAATGGACCGGCTTGTCCTTGCAGGAACGCCTGTCCGGTTCCCAGGCACCGTTGCTGCTGGTGCTGTCGCTGCTGATCGTGTTCCTATGCCTGGCAGCGCTGTATGAAAGCTGGTCGATACCCACCTCGGTGTTGCTGGTGGTGCCCCTGGGTGTGCTGGGTGCGGTCCTGGCCGTGTCCTTGCGTGGCATGCCTAACGATGTGTTCTTCAAGGTCGGCCTGATCACCATCATCGGCCTGTCGGCGAAGAACGCGATCCTGATCATCGAGTTCGCCAAGGACCTGTATGACCAGGGTGAGGACTTGATCGAAGCCACCTTGAAGGCAGCACGGCTGCGGCTGCGGCCGATCATCATGACCTCGCTGGCGTTTATCCTCGGCGTGGTACCGCTGGCGATTGCCACCGGGGCCAGCTCGGCGAGCCAGCAGGCGATTGGTACGGGGGTGATCGGCGGGATGATCACGGCGACGTTGGCAGTGGTGTTCGTGCCGGTGTTTTTTGTGGTGGTGATGAAGTTGGTGCGCAGGCGTCGATAAGGTATTTATGATCTAAGGAATCAAGCTTTTAGACTGTCAATTCTGACAGTATGCAAGAGATTTCTTCCGCGCTAGATTGAGGGTGAATCAACGTTTCTGCACAACAGAAATATCCCTCGATCCAGTCAAGGAGATTGATCATGCTGGGTAAAAATAAGTTTCGACGCACAACGGGCAAGTACGAAAGCGATACTTCGTTAAACCAATCTTACAAATACAGATCAACCAAGGTCAGCATGAAGACCACTGATATCTATCAGGTAAGGGTAGAGACCGAGGACAGTAACTTCTCCGCAGGCCTCCTGAAGGTTTACTTGCTTCTTAGTGCGGACGCTCCCTCACAGGCTGACGCAGCGCCGGTCGGCGATAACGAATTGTTTCAAGTACTCGTCTGGTATCCAGTAGGGAATGATTTCTATCGACTTGACAGCGCGGACAGTGGCCGCGTCACTTATGACTTTAACAGCAACGAGCAAACGTTCAGCGCAACCATCAGTTTTGAAGTTAAAGGTAATAGCTCCGAACCGGGTTATAGCTTTACCAATGGAGCGGTGGAGGTTAGAGGCATAGACTCTGACTATTAAAATACTGCAAACATTTGGCTTATCAGGCTGCATTTGGCGCTTTCAAGCACGCACGCGTTCGAATAGGCTTGGGCACTCAGTCCCCCGTGTGTTTTGAGTGCCTATGCCCTTCCTCGCCCGCACCCACCCTCGCCTCTCATCCGCCGCCGTATTGGGCCTCGCCGTCGGCCTCCTGGCCCCGGCCGACACCGTCGCGAGCAAAATCCTCATCGGCTGGAACGCCGGGGTCTGGACTTACCTGGTACTGATGCTGTCGCTGACCATTCGCGCCAAGGCCGAGGACGTCAAGCGCATCGCCGAAATCGAAGACGAGAACGCCGGCCTGGTGCTGTTCATGGTATGCATCGCCGCCATCGCCAGTCTGGCGACCATCACCTTCGAATTGGTGGGGAGCAAGGACCTGGCCAGCTCCGAGCGTTTGTTGCATTACGGCTTTACCGGCTTGACGGTGATCGGCTCATGGTTGCTGATCGGGGTGATTTTCAGCGTGCACTACGCCAGGCTCTATTACACCTGGCAGGGCAAGGAGCCGGCACTGCGCTTTGCCGAAGGCTTGCTCACCCCCAATTACTGGGATTTCCTGTATTTCTCTTTTACCATCGGCGTGGCGGTGCAGACCTCGGACGTGGGCGTTGCGACCCGTGGCCTGCGCAAAGTTGTGCTGGGGCAGTCGTTGATCGGGTTTCTATTCAATACCGCCATCCTGGGGTTTTCGATCAACATCGCCGCCGGGCTGTTCGGCTAGGGCTGCACAAACCTTCTAGACGCTCACACAACCGCCGAGCATGAATACGCTTAACTTTTCCATCTCGGTGGTTTATGGCCGCGCACAATTGGATCGACCTGTCCCAGGACGCCGACACCGGCATCGAGACGTTGCGCGCGCATTTCGAAGGCCACGCCTACGACCCCCATTGGCACGATAGCTACCTGATCGGCGTCACCGAACAAGGCGTGCAGCAGTTCAATTGCCGCCGCACCCGCCATAACAGTGTACCCGGCCAGGTGTTCCTACTGGAGCCCGGCGAGTTGCATGACGGCGACGCACCAACCGTAGATGGCTTCACCTATCACATGCTCTACCTCGACCCGCAATGGCTGGCGCGGGAAGTGAGTGCGGTATTTGAAGAGGCACCTGCCAACAGCCAGTTGAGCTTTGCCAATACCTTGATCTGCGACCCACGCCTGGCGTTGGCCACCAGTCAAGCGTTCCAGTCGCTGCACAGCAGCGAATTGCGCATCGTGCGCCAGCGTGCGATGGACCAGTTGCTGGAGCTCATCACCGGCCAACTTTACTGGCGCACCCGTTATCACCCAGACCCGCGTCTGCCACAGGTGGCCCACAAGGCCCGGGAATATCTGCATGCACATCTGCATCACGACGTGGGTATGGATGAACTGGCGCGGGCCTGCAACGTCGACCGCTTCCGCCTGACCCGTGCCTTCAAGAGCGCCTTCGGCTTGGCACCCCATGCTTATCTGGTGCAACTGCGCCTGGCGCGTGCCCGGCACTTGTTGGCTAAAGGCGAGCCGCCAGCGCAAGTGGCCACTCTGCTGGGCTTTGCCGACCAGAGCCACCTGGGTCGCTGGTTTATGCGCGCCTACGGCCTGACCCCGGCGGCCTATCGCAAACGTTGCTCAAATCTTCCAGACAGGTAGCGCGTGGGTTTGTGAAGCTCGACTCCATCGATTGGTTCATCGGAGTCTCCCCGCCATGCAGTCCGCTTTGTTCCCTTTCATGCTGTTTGCATTCGTCGCCTCCATTACCCCCGGGCCCACCAATATCCTGGTGCTGAGCAATAGCGCCCGTTACGGTTTCAAGGCTGCGCTGCCGATCATTTTCGGTGCCTGCGCGGGAGCTGCGGGGATCGTGCTGCTGGTGGGCTGCGGGATCGGCCAGTCGCTGGTGCAAATGCCCAAGGTGCAAACCGCGATGCAATGGGTCGGCGTAGCCTGGCTGAGTGTCCTGGCCTGGCGAATCTTCAGCGCCCCGGCTCAAGCCATCCAGGCCGATGCCAGGCAGGAACCCTTGGGCCTGTCCGGTGCCGCGGCGTTGCAATTGGTCAACCCTAAGACCTGGGTGATGGCGCTGGCAGTGGTGAGCGTATTTGCGGGTACTGGCGCGCAACGCGAGAGCCAGGTGATGTACCTGTCTTTGGTGTTTTTTCTGATTTCACTCCCCTGCCTGGGTCTGTGGGCACTGCTGGGCTCGGGTTCAGCCCGGATACTGCGGTCGGCCCAAGCCATGCAATGGTTCAATCGCGCGATGGCGCTAGTGCTGCTGGCTGCAACCTGGGTGAGCGTGTTTCGCTGAATACCCGGTCATCCGGTCACGTCCTACAATTTCTTGACGACTTTCCTACTTTAATGGTTTCCTGAAACCGGTTTCAGTCATTCCAATAAGAACAGAAGGTCAATGACCGTGAACAACTTTTCCGCTGCCCAGCGCAGCCGCGTGACCATGCTCGACGTCGCCGAGCGCGCTGGCGTGTCCAAGGCCAGCGTCTCGCGCTTCATCGGCGATGACCGCGCCCTGCTCTCCGATGCCATCGCCCTGCGTATCGAACAGGCCATCGATGAACTCGGCTACCGCCCCAACCAGATGGCCCGCGGCCTCAAGCGGGGGCGCACGCGCCTGATCGGTATGCTGGTGGCCGATATCCGTAACCCCTATTCCATTGCCGTTATGCACGGCGTCGAAACCGCCTGCCGCCAGCACGGCTACAGCCTGGTGGTGTGTAACACCGACCGCGATGACGAGCAGGAGCGCCAGCACCTGGCGGCGTTGCGTTCGTACAACATCGAAGGGCTGATCGTGAACACCCTCGGCCACCACCTCGACCAGCTATTGGAACTGCAACGGGAAATGCCCCTGGTGCTGGTCGACCGCAAGGTCGAGCCCTTGCACAGCGACCTGGTGGGCCTGGATAACCCGGCGGCGGTGTGTATCGCGGTGGAACATCTTGAACAGCAGGGCTACCGCGATGTACTGCTGGTGAGCGAGGCCACCGATGGCACCAGCTCGCGGTTGGAGCGCCTGGAGAGTTTCAAGGCCGAGATTGCCCGGCGCCCAGGCTTGACCGGTGCCGTGGTTGAATTGGATGACGAACTGGAAAGCCGTTTGCAGACCTTTTTGGCCAAGCCCGGCCCCAAGGCGCTTTTTTGCGCCAACGGTGTTGCTGCGCTGGCCTGCACACGTGCGCTCAAGGCATTGGGCTGCGAGCTGTTCAACGATGTCGGTCTGATCGCCCTGGATGACCTGGACTGGTACCCGCTGGTGGGCACCGGCATCACCGCCCTCGCCCAGCCGACACAAGCGATTGGCGCCAGTGCTTTCGACTGCTTGCTCAAGCGCCTGCGCGGCGACACGGCACCAGCCCGCACCCTGGATTTCTTGCCCGAGCTGATTATCCGCGGCTCCACCCAGCTCCCTGTGGGAGGGGGCTTGCTCCCGATGGCGGTATGTCCGTCAGCTTATCTTTAGCTGACCCACTGCTATCGGGAGCAAGCACCCTCTCACATTTGTTCTGTACACGAAAATGAAACCGGTTTCAGAGGTAAACAACAATGCATAAATACCCCGTCTCCATCAGCCTTTCCAGCTACGGCGCCGAGCTTGTGCGCCAGCAGGGCCAATTGAGTTTTGTCGCCTTGCTCAGCGCCGCCGGCGCCCAGCGCATCGAATGGCGTGAAGAGCTGCTGACCAACGAACACCCCGCCACTTTGGCCCAGGCCGCCGCCGAGCAAGGCTTGAACAGCGTGTTTTCGTCGCCCCTGGAACTCTGGGTCGCCGGCCGTGCCCAGCCCAATGCCGAACTCGCTGCAACCCTGGACCGCGCCCAGGCGTTCGGGTCGGGCTGGCTGAAAGTCTCCCTCGGCTACTTCACCGACACCAACGATCTGGAAAGCCTGCACGCCCTGCTCAATCGCCACCCGGTCAAGCTGCTGGTGGAAAACGACCAGACCCTGCACGGCGGGCGCATCGAACCGATACAGCGGTTTTTCACCGAAGTCGAACGCCTGGGCCTGCCGGTGAAGATGACCTTCGACATCGGCAACTGGCAGTGGCAGGACCAATCCGCGCTCACCGCCGCACGCCTGCTGGGCCGGCATGTGGATTACCTGCACTGCAAGGCCGTGGCCCGCCGCCCGGACGGCAAGCTGGTGGCCTTGCCGCCCGGCGCCACCGACCTGCACCTGTGGGAACAACTGCTCAAGCACATGACTCAAGGTATTACCCGGGCGGTGGAATTTCCGTTGCAGGGCGATGACTTGATCGAGGTCACCGCGCAGCAGGTCGCCACCCTCGCCCACCTTGGCCAACCCCGTGTGGAGAATGCCCATGTCTGAGATCGATATCCTGTCGTTTGGTGAAACCATGGCGATGTTTGTCGCCGAGCAGACCGGCGACCTGGCCCAGGTCGGGCAGTTCCACAAGCACATTGCCGGCGCCGACAGCAATGTCGCCATTGGTTTGTCGCGCCTGGGGTTCAACGTCGCCTGGCTGAGCCGGGTGGGTAACGATTCCCTTGGGCGTTTTGTGGTCGAGACGCTGAGCAAGGAGGGGCTCGATTGCCGTCATGTCGCGGTCGATCCGCTGCACCCCACCGGTTTTCAACTCAAGTCCCGTGAAGAAGCCGGCGCAGATCCCCAGGTGGAGTACTTCCGCAAAGGCTCGGCGGCCAGTCATTTGTCCATCGCCGATATCAGCCCCGCACTGCTTCAAGCCCGTCATCTGCACGCCACCGGGATTCCACCGGCATTGTCGGATGCCACCCGTGAACTGTCCTTCGAGCTGATGACGCAGATGCGCAAGGCCGGACGCAGCGTGTCGTTCGACCCAAACCTGCGTCCCTCCCTGTGGGCCAGCCAGGCGCAGATGGTCCGTGAAATCAACGCCCTCGCCGGCCTGGCTGACTGGGTATTGCCCGGCCTTGGTGAAGGTCGCTTGCTCACCGGCTTCGACGACCCAGCCGACATCGCCGCGTTCTACCTCGACCAGGGTGCTGAAGCCGTGGCGATCAAGCTCGGTCCCGACGGCGCCTATTACCGCACCCACATGGACCAGGGTTTTGTTGCCGCAGTAAAGGTCGAAACAGTCGTGGACACCGTCGGCGCCGGCGATGGTTTTGCTGTAGGCATGATCAGCGCCCTGCTGGAAAACTCAAGCTTCCCCGACGCGGTGCAGCGCGGTAACTGGATCGGCAGCCGCGCCGTGCAGAGTCGTGGCGATATGGAAGGCTTGCCCAGCCGCAGCGAACTGCCCACACGATCCGTTGCTTGACCCATTACCTGTTGCCACAACTACAACAAGCTCAGGAGCAACCCCATGGAAACCGTGAAACTCGCCACCCGCCGTTGGTGGTACATCATGCCCATCGTTTTTATCACCTACAGCCTGGCCTACCTGGACCGCGCCAACTACGGCTTTGCCGCCGCCTCCGGGATGGCCGAAGACCTGATGATCACCCCGGGCATGTCCTCGCTGCTCGGCGCGCTGTTTTTCCTTGGCTACTTTTTCTTCCAGGTGCCGGGGGCGATCTACGCGCAAAAGCGCAGCGTCAAGAAACTGATTTTCGTCAGCCTGATCCTCTGGGGCGGCCTGGCGACCCTGACCGGCGTGGTGTCCAACGCCTATATGCTGATCGTCATCCGCTTCATGCTCGGGGTGGTCGAAGCGGCGGTGATGCCGGCGATGCTGGTGTACCTGTGCCATTGGTTCACCCGTGCCGAACGCTCGCGGGCCAATACCTTCCTGATCCTCGGCAACCCGGTGACCATGCTGTGGATGTCGGTGGTCTCGGGCTACCTGGTGCAGCATTTCAGCTGGCGCTGGATGTTTATCATCGAGGGTCTGCCGGCGGTGTTGTGGGCGTTTATCTGGTGGAAACTGGCGGATGAAAAACCCGCCGATGCCAAGTGGCTCAGTGAACAGCATAAAAAAGACCTGGAAACCGCCCTCGCCGCCGAACAGGTGGGGATCAAGGCGGTGAAGAATTACGCCGAGGCCTTCCGTTCACCCAAGGTGATCATCCTCGCCCTGCAATTCTTCTGCTGGAGCATCGGCGTGTATGGCTTCGTGCTGTGGCTGCCCTCGATCCTCAAGGCCGGTTTGCAGATGGACATGGTCGAAGCCGGCTGGCTCTCGGCGCTACCCTACCTGGCGGCGGTGATCGGCATGCTGGTGGTGTCGTGGGGCTCGGACAAGCTGCAAAAGCGTAAGCGTTTTGTGTGGCCGCCGTTGCTGATTGCGTCCATCGCCTTCTACGCGTCCTACGTGTTGGGCGCTGAACATTTCTGGTGGTCCTACACCCTGCTGGTGATCGCCGGGGCATGCATGTATGCACCCTACGGCCCGTTCTTCGCCATCGTCCCGGAAATCCTGCCGGCCAACGTCGCCGGTGGCGCCATGGCGCTGATCAACAGCATGGGCGCGCTGGGCTCGTTTGGCGGCTCGTATCTGGTGGGCTACCTCAACAGCAGCACCGGTTCGCCCGGCGCTTCGTATCTGTTGATGAGCGGCGCGCTGCTGCTGTCGGTGGTGCTGACGATTTTCCTCAAGCCCGGCGCCAGTGACCGCTCGCCGGCGCCAACCCTGGAGTTGAAGGTAAAAACCTCATGAAAAAGTCCGTTGTGTTGTACAAGAAGCTCTCCGCGCCGCTGATGGCTCGCCTGCATGAGCAGGCCGAGGTCACGCTGATCGATGCACTGGATGAGACCGGCCTGGCCAAACTGCGCGATGCGCTGCCCGGCGCCCATGGCCTGTTGGGTGCAAGCCTGCGCCTGGACGCCCAGTTGCTCGACCTGGCACCCAAGCTGGAAGCAGTGGCCAGCGTTTCGGTCGGGGTCGACAACTACGACATCGATTACCTGACCCAACGCGGCATCCTGCTCAGCAACACCCCGGATGTGCTCACCGAAACCACCGCCGACACCGGCTTTGCGCTGATCCTGGCGACTGCCCGACGTGTGGTCGAGCTGGCCGACATGGTGCGTGCCGGCCAATGGAACAAGAACATCGGCCCGGCCCACTTCGGCAGCGATGTGCATGGCAAGACATTGGGCATCATCGGCATGGGCCGCATCGGCGAAGCCTTGGCCCAGCGCGGGCATTTTGGCTTCGGCATGCCGGTGATCTACCACAGCCATGCACCCAAGCCGGCCGTGGAGGCGCGCTTTGGCGCGCAGTACCGAAGCCTCCAGGACTTGCTCAAAGAGGCGGATTTTGTCTGCCTGACCCTGCCGCTGACCGCTGAAACCGAGAAGTTGATTGGCACGGAAGAATTCGCGCTGATGGGGCCGGAGACGATCTTTATCAATATTTCACGCGGCAAGGTGGTGGACGAGGCTGCGCTGGTCGAAGCGTTGCAGCAACGCACCATCCGGGCGGCGGGGTTAGATGTGTTCGAGAAGGAACCGCTCAGCCACGACTCGCCGTTGCTGCGCTTGAACAACGTGGTGGCGACGCCGCATATCGGCTCGGCCACCCATGAGACGCGGGAGGCGATGGCCAAGTGTGCGGTGGATAATCTGCTGCAGGCCTTGTCGGGTGAGCGGCCGCAAAACCTGGTGAACGCGGCTGTCTGGAAACAGTGAACCCATGTGGGAGGGGCGGTGCGACGATTCGACTTGCCCCCGATGGCGGTGGGTCAGCCAGCTTATCTGTCACTGCCCCACTGCCATCGAGGGCAAGCCCTCTCCCACATTTGCCCTGCGTCGCCTGATCGATATGGCCTAACCGCGCACTGGTTTGCCTTTGCCCAAACCCACTGACACGCCATGCCCCCTGTGGGAGGGAGCCCACTCCCACATTCGACCGCGTTTCAAATCAGGTCAGATTACAAACCGCGCCACCATCCCATTCAAATCCACCGCCAACCTCGACAGCTCATGGCTGGCTGCGCTGGTCTGGTTGGCGCCCGCCGCCGACTGGGTGGCCAGGTCGCGGATGTTGACGAGGTTGCGGTCCACCTCGCGGGAGACCTGGGCCTGTTCTTCCGAAGCGCTGGCAATCACCAGGTTACGTTCGTTGATCAGGCTGATGGACTGGGTGATCTGCTCCAGGGCCACGCCGGCAGCACGGGCCATTTCCAGGGTGGCCTGGGTACGTTGGTTGCTTTGCTGCATGGACTGCACAGCTTCACCGGTGCCGTTCTGGATGCCGGCGACCATCTTCTCGATTTCCTGGGTCGATTGCGCGGTGCGATGGGCCAGTGCCCGCACTTCATCGGCAACCACCGCAAAGCCACGCCCGGCTTCCCCGGCACGGGCCGCTTCAATCGCGGCGTTGAGCGCCAGCAAATTGGTCTGCTCGGCAATCGCCCGGATCACGTCGAGGACCTTGCCGATATCCCGGCCTTGAGTCGCCAGGCCTTCGATCATCACGGCGGTGTTTTGCACATCCTGGGTCATGGTCTGGATCGCGCCGACGGTGTCCATCACCCGGTCGCGGCCTTCGCGTGCCGCCTGGTTGGACTGCCCGGAGGCCTCGGAAGTGGAGACAGCATTACGCGCCACTTCTTCTACCGCTGCGGTCATCTCGTTGACCGCCGTGGCGGCCTGGTCGATCTCATTGTTCTGTTGTTGCAGGCCGCGGGAGGCTTCCTCGGTGACGGCGCTCAACTCTTCCGCTGCTGACGCCAGCTGCGTGGCTGAGCCGGCGATATGCTGGATGGTCTGGCGCAGGTTGGCCTGCATGCTCGACAGGGCACTGAGCAAGCGCGCAGGTTCATCCTTGCCATCGTCCGCGAAGGTTTTGCTGAGGTTGCCGGCGGCAATGGTTTCGGCGACTTCCACGGCCTTGCGCAACGGCGTAACGATGCTGCGGGTCAGCAGCCAGGCCAACAGCACGGTGAGCAATGCGGCCACCACCGACACCGCCACCACGCCGGTGATTGCGCCCTCGTAACTTTGCCCGGCCGCCGCGTCAGCGGTTTTCGCATCGGCGGCATTGAGGGCGATCAGCTTGTTCAACTGCTCGCCCATCTGGTCGGTGCCGTCCTTGATGCGGCTGTTGATCAGCGTGCGCATTTCATCGACCTTGCCTTGCTTGGACAGCATCAGCATGTCGGCCTGAGCCTTCAGGTAGTTATCCAGCGTCACGCTGAAGGTCTTGTACAACACTGCCTCTTGCTCGCCCATCGGCAACTGGACGTAATGGGCCTGGGCAGCCTTGACCTTGTCGGTCAGCACGCCGATGCGAGTTTCGGCTTCCTGCAGGGCAGCCGGTTCGCGGTTGACCAACACCCTAAACGACAGGATGCGCATGCGCAGTACGTTTTCAGTGATGTTGCCCAGGGACGTCACGCTGGGCAGCTGGGTCGCGCTCATGTCCACGGAAGACTGCCGGATCTGCGTCATGCGGTTGACCGCAAACACCCCCAGGATGACCACTAACACTGCAATGAAGGCGAAACCGAGAAACGCTCGAGGGGCGATATTCAGATGACGAAGGGACATAGGGCTGTTCTCAGAAGTAGTGTTTGCGAGCATCCCTGCCGCGAAACGATCCGTCAGCGTCAACGCGCTGGCCAGACCTTGGTCACCACTGTTGTCGTTTTAATGTGGGCCTATATTTACTATCGGCCGGGGCCGGGGTTTTGCGCAGGGGCTTTATTAATATTTTTTTACACTTCTGACGGCTGGCGGTTTCTGGCATTCTTCGCCTCCATTTTCCGACCCGAGCCATCATTTTGTCTGACGCTCAAGCCCCCCGCCCGCGCTATAAATCCGACCTGATCTATGGCCTGGAAGACCGCCCGCACTTCACCGCCGCGATATTTGCCGCCCTGCAGCACGTCTTGGCCAGTTTCGTCGGCATCATCACCCCGACCCTGATCGTCGGCGGCGTACTCGGCCTGGAAAGCGAGGTGCC